>DASXGC010000158.1:0-2364 GCA_036489235.1 Vicinamibacterales bacterium | reverse complement strand
CTCCTGGTCAAGCCCGTCGGCGGCGATCGGTGGCTGCAGTTCCGCGACGTGTTCGAGGTGGACGGGACACCGGTCCGGGATCGCAGCGAGCGGCTCATGCAGTTGTTCATCACGCCGTCCGCTTCGTCCGCGTCTCAGACCGATCGCATCATGCAGGAAAGTTCTCGCTACAACATCGGCAACCTGCAGCGAACGGTGAACGTGCCGGTGCTCGCCCTGGTCGTCCTGGACCCGGTACATCAAGGCCGGTTCGCGTTCAAGCGAACGGATCACCGCACGCCGCTGCTCGAACAGAATCGGCCGAAGCCGGCCGATGTCTGGGTGATCGAATACCAGGAAGTCCAGAAGCAGACGATGATCCGCACGACGATGGGACGCGATCTCTCGGCGCGCGGCCGCTTCTGGATTGAACCCGCGACCGGACACGTGCTGGCGAGTGAGCTCACCGCCGAGGATTTCACGATCAGAGGCACCATCGACGTCGACTACGAAAACGAACCCGCCATGGGACTGCTCGTGCCGAGCGTGATGCGCGAGCGCTACGACATTCGACGCGACGGCTCGCGCGTCGACGGCGAGGCAAACTACAGCCGATTCCGGCAGTTCCAGGTCACGGTCGACGAGAAACTCGCCCCCATCGTCAAGCAATGAGAACGATGCTCGCAGCAATCGGCGCGGCGATCGTGTTCGCAACGGCGGTCCCGCAGACAGAACAGCGTGTGAAGCTCGAGACCGTGCTCGGGCGAGCGGCCGATTACGTGGCGGATTTTCACCGGCAGCTTTCGAGCATCGTCGCCGAGGAGCGCTACGTCCAGAATTGGATGCGTGTGCTCGACAGGCAGCGCGGCACCAACCAGCTCGCTCACCGCGAGCTCGTCTCCGATCTGCTGTTGGTCAAACCCGAAGGCTTCAGGGCGTGGATGGAGTTCCGCGACGTCTTCGAGGTGGACGGAACGGCGGTCCGCGAGCGCGACGAGCGGCTCGTGAAAATGTTTCTGACGCCTTCGCTATCGACCAACGAGCAAATCGCCAAGATCCTGGCCGAGAGCGCGCGCTTCAACATCGGTGACATCAACCGCAACGTCAACACACCCATCTTCCCTCTCCTGTTCCTGGAGCGCGACAATCAGTTCCGCTTCAAATTCAAACAGACCGAGGATCGAAAACCGACGACCGCCGCCGATACATCGACGGACGGCGCCTTTCGGGTGTCTACTGAGGTCTGGGTCCTCGCCTACGACGAAAAGGCAGCTCACACGATGATCCGGACCGACGGCGAGAAAGACCTGCCCTCGAAGGGACGGTTCTGGATCGATCCGGCAACCGGCCACGTGTTGATGAGCGAGCTGACGGCGGAGAATCGTCATATCCGTGCCACGATCGACGTCAGTTATCAGTCGGAGCCGCTGCTCGGCCTGCTGGTGCCGATCGAGATGCGGGAGCGCTACGAGAGCAAGAGGAGCGGGACCCTTGTCGAGGGCCGGGCGACGTACGGCCGGTTCAGGCAATTTCAGGTCAAGGTGGACGAGAAACTGGGACCGATCCTCAAACCGCGATGAACCGGACAGACCAACAATCCACGTTTTGAAAAGCAGGAGCCTATGGCCGCGCGACCGACATGGAAGGGATATCTCAAGATTAGCCTCGTCAACATTCCAATCAAGGTGTTTCCGGCGACCGACGCCGGCGCGACGCTGAGTTTCAACCAGCTGCACGGCGAATGTCAGACGCGCATCCAGCAGAAGCGCTGGTGCCCCAAGTGCGAGCGCGAGGTGCCGAACACCGACATCGTCAAAGGCTTTGAATTCGAGAAGGGGCGCTACGTGATCGTCGACGAGGAGGACATCGAGAAGGTCCGCGTCGACTCGACGCGCGTGATCAACCTCGAGAAGTTCACCGAGGACACGGCGATCGACCCAATCTATCTCGAACGGCCGTACTATCTGGCGCCCGACGGCCCGGTGTCGCGGGAAGCGTTCGCGGTGATCCGGGAAGGCATGAAGGGCAAGGCCGGCATCGGCAAGGTGGCGCTCTACGGGCGCGAGTATCTCGTGAAGGTCCAGCCGCGCGATCAGGGCCTCGTGATGTATACGCTGAGACATGCGAACGAGATTCGCAGCATGGAAGCAATCGACGAGCTCTCGGACATGCCTGGCACGGTGAAGCCGGAAGAAGTGAAGCTCGCGAAACAGGTGATGGGCACCTTCGAGGGCGACGTCGACCTTCAGGAGTATCGCGACGATTACCAGGTCGGGCTGCGCGAGATCATCGACGCGAAGATCGAAGGACGCGAAGTCGTGGCGCCAGAGGTGGAGGCGCCGCCGAAGGTCGTCAATCTCATGGAAGCGCTGCGCAAGAGCCTCG
>DASXGC010000141.1:0-40788 GCA_036489235.1 Vicinamibacterales bacterium | reverse complement strand
TCAACTCGCCGACGACAAGGGAGCGCCGATCGTGGACGGCACCGTGATCGCGTTCTCGACCGACACCGAAAAATGGACCGAGGACTCCCGCTTCGTCCAGTCGGCGCGGCCCGACCAGGAAGGCAAATATCGCGTCCGCGCACTGCCGGCGGGCGAATACTTCGTCGTCGCGGTCAACTACGTCGAGGAGGGAATGTGGAACGATCCGGAATTTCTCGATTCGGTACGACGCTCTGCGCAGAAGGTGTCGCTCGGTGACGCGGACACGCAGACCGCGAGTCTGAAGCTGATCACGCCGTAGTTGTCACGCTGGCTCCGTCGCGTCGACAGCCGCCTGGATCGTCCGCCACAGCGATTCGACGTGCGCCCTCGTCGTCGCTTCGGCGCCGATCGAGACGCGCGCCATCCAGCGCCCGTCCAGGACCGCCGGCGTCAAGTAGGCCGTGCCCGAAGCGTTCACTCGTTCGACCCAGGCGATGGTGTGACGGTCGAGGGCGGCGCCGTCGTCAAGCGTCGCACCACCTGCCGGCTCGTGCCGGATACAAATCGTCTGCAGCGGCACCGGCGCCAGCACCTTCCAGCCCGGTGTCGCTCGCACGGTCTCGGCCAGCCAGCGCGCGTTGTCGATGTCGCGGCGCAGACGTGCCTGCAACCCTGAGACGCCCTGTTCGCGAATCAGAAACCACAGCTTCAGCGACCTGAAGCGTCGCCCGAGCGGGACGCCCCAGTCACGGTAATTCTTGACGCGGCCGTCGGCAGATGACTGCAGATAGCTCGGATTGGTGGACATCACGCGGACCAGATGTTCGGGATCGCGGACGAAGTACACCGAGCAGTCGAACGCCGCGCCAAGCCACTTGTGTGGGTTCATCACGATCGAGTCGGCGTCCTCGACACCCTCCCACAGCGAGCGGCATTCGGGCAGGATCATCGCCGAGCCGGCCATGGCCGCATCGACGTGAAGCCAGAGTCGATGTGTCGCGGCAATCCCGGCGATCGCCGTGATCGGATCGAATGCGGTGGACGCGGTGCTGCCACACGTCGCGACGACGGCGCAGGGGGTGCGTCCGGCGCGGAGATCGACGTCGATGGCGCCGGCCAGTGCGTCGGGCCGCATCGCGAAAGCGCCGTCGTGTGCGACGAGGCGGACATTGTCGTGGCCGAAGCCGGCGAGGAGCGCGGCCTTGTTCACGGAACTGTGACTCTGAGCTGACGTGTAGACGACGAGCGGTCGCGGTTCTGCCTGCAGTCCACCGCGGCCCAATCCGTAGCCGGTCGAACGCTCACGCGCGCAGATCAGCGCGATCAGCGTCGATGTGGACGCAGTGTCCTGAATCACACCACTCCAGGCGGTGGAGAGGCCGCACATCGATCGGAGCCAGTCGGTGACAACCTCCTCGAGCTCGGTCAGCGCCGGGCTGGACTGCCACGCAAGGCCGATGACGCCAAGGCCGGTGCTCAGGTAATCGCCGAGGATGCTGGCGAGCGTACCGTTGCTTGGGAAGTACCCAAAGAACTCCGGATGCTGCCAGTGCAGGATGCCGGGCATGAGGATGGCGTCGAAGTCGGCCATGATCGCGTCGAACGGCTGCGGCGTGTCCGGCGGCACTGACGGCAGCCGCGCTTTGATCTCGCCAGGCTCGGTTCGCGGCCGCACCGGGCGCGCTGCGACGTTTGCCCGATAGTCGGCGATCCAGTCGATCAGTCGATGGCCGGCCGCACGAAATTCATCCGGTGTCATGGTTGTGGATTCTACAGGTCGGAGGCTTAAGGGACGCTTCGCAGTGCTTGGTTCTTGGTTCTTTGTTTCCTGGTCCGTCCTTGGTCCAAAGGCCTCACTCCAAGAGCTTGCCGGCGAGAAATGGACTACGGACCACGGACCAAGAACGGACCAAGGACCAAGGACGGACCAAGCAACCAAGACCGAAGCACCAAGCACCAATCACGGCGCCGGCAGCAGCGCTTCCGCCGCGACGATGCGAAAGTGAGCCGTCGCAAATGGCGCCGACACCACGCCGTCGTTCAGATCGACGAGGCGATTGGCACCCGGTTCGAAAATGTCCTTGATGTATTCGTGGCGCTCGTCCACGGTCGCGCCGTGTTCATCCACGTAAGTGGTGATGTAGAGCAAATCGCGGAACGCCACCGCCGCGTTGCTGTTACGCACAGTCAAGGTCCAGTGGACGGAGCCCCGAAAGCCGACGGTGTAGACGGCGTCGCTGACGAGGATGTCGTGTGGCGCGTCGTACGGGCGCTTCGGATCAGCCAGCACGAACGGTCCGCCCTCGACGGCGAAGGGGCGCCGATGCGCCAGCATCTCCGGCTGCTCGAGCGACACTGCCGCAGCCACGGGTCCGCGATTGTGGTATAGCGAGATTGTTCCGACTCGCGCCCACGCCAGACCAGAGTGAAAGAACACGCTGATGCCGATCAGCCACGCGGCGGTCATTCGCGCACGTCCCGAATCAAGACGCGCGAACCAATACGCCACGAACAGGAACGCGATCGGCGCCAGCACATAGAAGGCGTGCGCTTGCGGCGGCTCCATCACGAACCAGTAACTGGCGTAGACCAGCAGCACGCTCGCGCCGACGAGGGCACGCATCGCATTCCACTGCGTCCTCAAGGCCGGATCTGTCCAGATGCGTGACGGCCGCAGCCAGTCCACCGTCATCCACAGCGGCTGGACAACGCCCGCAAGCCAGACGATGGCGGCGGCCGGCACCAGCCACAGGTGCCGCTGAAACAGCTCGATGCGTTTGGCGCCATCGGTGCCGATGAAACGGCTCACTTCAAGGCTGGCGAACGAGAAGAACCGCGCCAGGGTCGTCACCACGATCCAGGGATTGACCAGGTGGACGTGAAGGTTGCGTCCGACGCCACCGCTGCCGGCATCGATTCCGTACCGCAACAGCGTCGGCACCAGCAACAGGCCGGGCAACGCGGCGCCGGCCAGGACCGCCGCGGCGTTGACCAGTAACGCGGGCACGCCGTCGCGCCAGCGGCTGATCCAGGCGAGACCGAGATACGGCAACAGCAGCGGCCACGACATGTGAATCTGCACCAGCCACAACAGCGCCGCGCCCATCATGGCGTGCGCCATCGGCAACGGGATGCGGCGCAGCCTGAAGACCGGAACCGTTTCGAAGAAGCCGATGAAGAAGACCAGCGCCGCCGGCAGGATGTACGACGTGTTGATCAGGTGAGTCGAGAACTGAATCGTCCACGGAATCGTGAGCAGCCATCCCCAGACCAGCCAGCGAGGAAGCGTCGGAAACCGCGCCGACACGTACCACGCAAACGCCGTGATGGACGCGAACGACAGCAGGTTCAGCAGCAGGTAGGAGGCTTCAGGCGCGGGGAGGATTTTCAGCGGCAGGCCAACCAGCAACGCCTGCAGTGCGCCGGGTATTTCGCTTCGGGTCCAGACGACGTCAGGGCCGAAGAAGGGCCAATGACCGGTCGCGTGATACACGAGACCGAGCAGAAAGATCTGCGTTTCGTCCTCGAAAAAAAACTCGTGACAGAGGCCGAAGACGAGTCGCCAGACGAACAGGGCCGCGAGGGCCGGGATCCAACGTTTCACCCAGCCTTATTGTGTCGCAGTTCAGGTCCGGCCGAAGCCGAACACACACGATGCTGTCGGTCAGGTCCGACTAAAGTCGGACGCTACGAACGGGACGGACTGAAGTCGGACACGACGAACGCGACGGACTGAAGTCGGACGCTGCGAACGCGACGAACTGAAGTCGGACGCTGCGAACGCGTGTTCAGTCCGCGTCGGCGAACTTGTAGCCGACACCCCATGACGTCTGAATCAGCGGCGGCTCCTGCGTACTGCGCTGAATCTTCCGTCGCAACCGGCTGACGACCGTGTCGACGGTGCGCTCGGTGACGTCGCTGTCGCCGCTCCAGATCTTCGAGAGCAGCGCGGTGCGACTGAAGACGATGCCGGGGCGCGCCGCGAGCAGATACAGCAGGTCGAACTCCTGCCGGGTGAGCGCGACCGATTCGCCGCGCACCAGCGCCTGGCGCCGATCCGCGTCGAGCGTGACGTCGCGCGACTTGACCGCCTTGCTGGCCGCCGCGTCGACGCGCTCGTCGAGCCTCGCGTTGCGTCGCAGGATGGCTCCGGCGCGCGCCACCATTTCGCGAACTCCGAACGGCTTGGTCAGGTAGTCGTCGGCGCCGCTCTCGAGGCCGAGGACCTTGTCGGACTCGGTGTCCCTCGCGGTGATCATCAGGATGCCGGTGCCGGTGTTGATGCCGCTGGCCCGAATCGCACGGCAGAGCGTGATGCCGTCCAGGCCCGGCAGCAGCACGTCGAGCACGATGAGGTCGAACCTGGTGTCGCGCGCCAGGGCCAGCGCCTGCGCACCGTCGCCGCTGTCACTCACGTGGTATCCGGCCAGGGCCAGATGCAGGTGCAAGAGCTCGCGAATCGAAGGCTCGTCTTCGACGATGAGCACGTGCTTGCGGATGTCGCTAATCGTATCGCTGGTCATAGGCTGTATTCGTGTCGCCGCCGTGTGACAGCTGTGCCGCCCCTAGAGGACACCGGGCCGCAAAGATCCCACGCCGACGTCACATTTCCTCCACATCTTCGGCGTCCAATAACGTATGCCCAACAGACGAGTGCAAGTGACACGCCAGCTCCTGGGATTGATTGCCGGTCTGGCACTCGCTCAGGGCGTCGCCAACGCACAGACGCCGCCGACGCGCATGGACGCGCTGCAGAACCTGAACGGCGCCGTGACCTCGCTCGTGAAACAGGTTTCGCAAAGCGTCGTCCAGGTCATCGTGACCAGCTACGGTCCGGTGGACGACAGCAGTCGCGCTGACACCGATCTCGTGATTGGCCGTCAGCGGACCATGGGCTCCGGCGTGGTGATCGACTCCGGTGGCTACATCATCACCAACGCCCATGTCGTCGCCAACGCGCGGCGCGTGGACGTCGTGCTGCCTGGACGCTCGGCGGAGGAAGGCGTGCGCACGATGACCAAGGCACGCGGACGCACCGTGGACGCGAAGGTGATCGGCGTGGCGCGCGAGATCGATCTCGCGCTGCTCAAAGTGGCCGAGACCGACCTGCCGGCGCTGCCGTTTGCCGACTACGACGAAGTTCGTCAGGGCGAGATGGTGTTCGCGTTCGGCAGTCCGGAAGGCCTGCGCGGATCGGTGACGATGGGGATCGTGAGCGCGGTGGCGAGGCAACCGAACCCCGACAATCCGCTCGTCTACGTGCAGACCGACGCGCCGATCAATCACGGCAACAGCGGCGGTCCGCTGGTGAACGTCAAAGGACAACTGGTCGGCATCAACACCTACATCGTGTCCGAGTCGGGCGGCAGCCAGGGCATCGGCTTCGCGATCCCGAGTGCGCTCGTCGAGATGGCCTATCCGAAACTGCAGCGGTACGGACACCTGCATCGCGGCGAGGTCGGTATGCTGCTGCAGACGATCACGCCGACGCTGGCGACCGGGCTCGGCCTGTCACAGGACTGGGGCGTCATGATCTCCGATGTGACCCCGGATGGACCGGCGGAAGCCGCTGGTCTCGAACCGCAGGACATCATCGTCAGCATCGACGGCGAACCGGTGGACGCCTTGCCGCGATTGGGCTTCCAGCTGTTTACGCGCAGCGCGGGCGATCACGTGAAGATCGGCGTGACCCGCGGCGCCGAGACGTTCACCGCCGACGTGGCGGTGACCGAGCGGCCGCATGACTTCGATCGCTTGAGCGATCTGATCGATCCGGCGAAGAGCCTGATCTCGAGGCTTGGCATCCTCGGCGTCGATATCACTGAGGACAATGCGGCGCTGGCCGCCAGCCTGCGCGTCCCATCGGGAGTGGTGGTGGTGGGACGCACGCGGGAGGACACCGGATCCGAGGCCGGGCTGCAGACCGGCGACGCGATCCATAGCATCAACGGCGCAACGGTCACCTCGCTCGAGCAGCTGCGATCGGCGGTCGACAGTCTCCAGTCGCGCAGTTCCGTCGTGCTCCAGGTCGAGCGCAACGGTCAGATGACGTTTCTCGCGTTCGTGCTGGATTGATCCGTCTGGGGTGGCCCGTATAATAGCCATCCCGTGAGCCTGCTCCCTTTTTGTCAGTGGCTGGCAGCGACGCGCGGCAGCATCGCGCTGCACGAGTCGCTGTACATGTATCCGCTCGTCGAATCGGCGCACGTCCTGACGCTGTGCCTGTTTCTGGGGATGGCGGTCATGTTCGATCTGCGGCTGCTCGGCCTGGCGCTCCGCCGCGTGCCGATGACGGAAATCACCAGGCGGCTCGGTCCCTGGATGGCGGCCGGCTTCGTGGTGATGGTGATCACCGGCGGCCTGCTGTTCTACGCGATTCCCATCCGCTCCTACCAGAACATCTTCTTCAGAATCAAAGTCGTGATGCTGATGCTGGCGGGCGTGAACGCGTGGGTGTTTCACGCGACCGTGCACCGGCGTGTCGCCGAATGGGATTGCGATCCGGTGACGCCGAGGGCTGCGCGCCGCGCCGGCGCGGCTTCGCTGGTGCTCTGGGCGGTCATCGTCGTCGCCGGCCGGATGATCGCCTATAACTGGTTCGACTGCGACAAGCAGCCGCAGCCGAATGTGGTCAACCTCGCGGCGGGCTGCGTCGTGGAAACGCGCTGATGGACCTGCTGGCTGCGTGCCAATGGCTGGAAGCATCGCCGCTCGGCACGGCGATCCGGACGTCCACCTGGGCGTTCGCAGTAATCGAGTCGGTCCATCTGCTGGCGCTGGCCGTGATCGGCGGCTCGGTGCTGCTGGTCGATTTACGCATGCTGGGATTCGGACTGCGCGAACAACGCGTGCGGGACGTGGCGCGGGAGGCGGCGCCCTGGTTCGTCGGCAGCCTGGTCGTGATGCTGGTCACCGGCGCCGGTCTGTTCATCTCCGAAGCGACCAAGTGTTACTACAGCCAGCCGTTTTCGGTGAAGATGATCTGCCTCGCGCTGTCGATTGTGTTCGCGTTCACGGTGCGGCGGAAGGTGACCGGGGCGGAAGAAGGGCGAGTGCGACCGCTTCAATACAAACTGGTCGCACTCGTATCGCTGGCGCTGTGGTTCGGCGTCGGCGCCGGCGGACGCTGGATCGGATTCTCCGGCTAGAAACCGCCGCGTCCGCGCTGTCCCGGCTTGGGCGCCTCGGTCGGATCGGCGCCGTCTGTCGGCGCGCCGGTGCCCGACGATCCGAGGAACAGTTTGCGGCCGTCCGGATAGGTGACGTTGCGGCCGTTGGCGCGATTCTGTGAGTGATCGCGCGCCTGATAGCCGTCCACGACGATTTCGGTCCCGGTCGTCAGCGAGTCCCTGGTGATGCCGCGGCGCAGCAGCGTGTTCGGCGTGCCGCCCTCGATCATCCACTCCTCGCATTTGGCGTTCGGCGTGAACTCGCACACCTTGGGACCGTCAGGCTTGACCATCTCGATATGGATCCACGCATGCGGATTCACCCATTCGAGCTTGGTAATCTTGCCTTTCAGCAACACCGGCTTGTTCGGATCGAACTCGCCGCCAAATGCGTGATGCGCCAGAAGCGTTGCCGAACCGGCCAACAGCACGCCACCAGCCAGCACGATCGTCAGTGTTCTACGCATACAGAGCATCCTCACTTAACATTCCTAGGATTCTATTCCGTGCCCGCACCAAGCACCCCGCACGAAGCACCCGGCACCCGCACCTCGCACCAAGCACCCAGCACCAGTTCACTTCTTACTCTTACCGTCTTCCGTCTCCCTCAACCGCGCGCCGCGGAGGATGTCGGTCATCGCGTAATTCCCCTCGTGGCACGCGTACTCATACATGAGGTCCGGGGTAGCGGGCCAGGCCGCTTCGCCTGTCCACGATCGCACCCAGGTGGCCGGATCGTCAATCGTGAACTGATAGCGAATTGTCTGGGCATCGATGCGGCTGAACCGTTCGACGACGTGCAGGTTCGGACTGGATCCGCGGAAGCGCGTCTTGTCGCTGAAGTTGGTAGTGTCCACAACCAGCGTGTCGCCCTCCCAGTGACCGATCGAATCGCCCATCCAGTTCCGGATGCTCGCCGGCGCGTGCGTGCCGTTGATGCGCACGATGCGTGCATCGTGATTCATCTCGTTGAGGATCATCACGTAAGTCGGCGTCTGCACGATCTGATGCAGATTGTTGTAGAGCACCGGCAGTGCCGGTGGGCCTGACGTGGAACCAAAGCCGAGCAGACAGCGCTCGCCGAGCGGCCGGCGCTCGGGGTCGTCGTAGGCGCCGGGAGCTTCGAGGCCGGGATCGTTTTCCTGCGAGTCAGACGTCGGACGCGCAAATCGCGCCGCCGCCCGTTGGCGTGCCTGCGGCGTCAGCGAAGGCACCCGCCCGTCGGGCGGATCGACGATGATCGACAGCCGCTTTTGACCGTCGATCTGGAAGTACTGGGTGCCGGAGTCGATCCAGAAATTGTTGTAACCGCCGACATTGCCCGCCGCGCCGACCGAGCCGTCGCCGCCAACGGGTGGCGCGGATCGCGAACCGCTGCTCGGCAGCGCAGCGCGCTCGTTCCGGTTCTCGGTTTGCTGCTCGAGTCGGGCCGCCTCCGCATCGGTGAGCACCAGGGGCGTTCCGGCAGGCCGTTCGAGCGGCGTCAGCGTCGCGATGTCGTAGGTGCCCTGCAGATCGGGGTGACCGTCAGCCGTCCGGAGGCCGGCCTTCGCCGCTGTCGATCGTGGCGCCGGGGCTTTCGCGGCTGGTTGCGCCGCCTGCGCGGCCAGCGTCATCGGCGCGAGCCACGCCATGGCCGCCACGATCGCGCATCCGCCGGTCGACGCGACGCTGTGCAATCGCATGTGCCCTGCCTATTTCGTCAGCGGCTTCTTGCGGAACGCGCCGTACATCAGCTCCTCGACGAACTCCACGCACTTGAAGTCCATCAGCTGCGCGTTTTTCTCCTGGCGGCGGTACAGCGGCACGCTGATCTTCCACGGGCGCGAGAATGTCTTCGGATCCTCAATCGTCGCTTCGTACGCAATCACATCCGGGCTGGTGCGCGTGTAACGCTCGACGACGTGGAGCTTATCGCTGTGATGGTTGCCGGCGCGATCGAACCAGGTCTCTTCGTTGAAGCCGGTGACGTCGATGACCAGCGTGTCGCCGTCCCATTTGCCGACTGATTGTCCCATCCACGAATCGACCGGCGCCGGACCCGGGTCCTTCAAGTAGATGTTGCGAACCGCGCCGGCGTACTCGTACGCGAAGAAAATCGCCTTGCTGCTCTCGAAAATCTGAAACGGATAGGGCATGTAGGTTGCGCGCGGCACGCCCGGGAGGTAGCACTTGATCTCGGGATCCCGCGTCAGCCAGTTCTCCTGGTTCTCTTTCTTCTTCGCGAGCGCCGCGGGCAGGTACGGAATCTCACCGCCTTCGACGATGCCCATCCCCGGCGGGACCGAACCGACCGCACCCATCGCCAGCACCGCAGCGGCGGGCACCGGGCCATAGGGTCCTGGCCGAAGCGCCAGCGCCGGTCGCGCCATGTGAGCTTCGATGTCGTAGTTCGCTTCGTTCAGCGCCTGCCAGATGCCGTTCAAGTCCGGCTTGCCGTCCGCGAGACGCGGCGGGCGGTAGCCGCCGGCGGTCTGACCCGATATCGGTGCGCCCTCGAAGAGGACGGCCGCCATGACCGCTGCAGCCGCCGCGACGATCAACGTCTTCACCGCAGTTTGCATTTGACAGGTACCATCCTCGGGGGTCGAATATACGGCAATCGGCATCGAGAAGGGAAGCCATAAGCCCGTGAGCGCGACCCGTCGGATCGAGCATCAATCTGAATTCGGCTGCTGGGAGATGTGCCGTGGAGAACCGGCCCCGGGCCTGCGCGGTTACGTGCGCGAGTACGCAGGTTGGTTCGAGCACATGGCGAGCCCGCTCTGCCGTCGCGAGCTGCCGACCGAGATTGTCCCGGTCGTCATCAACTTCGGCGCCCCGATTCGCATCTTCGAGCAGAACGACCCGAGTCGCTGGGCCGACGTCGACAGTTTTGCCGCCGGACCCTACGACACCTATGTGCTGGTCGGATCGGCAGGACCGTCCGGCGGAGTCCAGATCAACTTCACCATGCTGGGCGCGCGCCTGTTTCTCGGTCGTCCGCTGGTGGATCTCACCAACCGCGTGGTCGCGCTGGACGATCTGTTCGGCGCCGGCGCGGAGCGACTGCGCAGCGAGCTTCATGACGCTGGCACGTGGCCGGCACGCTTCGCGATTCTCGATCGCGAGATCGGCGCGAGGATCGGCGGCGCTCGTTCGCTGCCGCCGGCAGTGGTTTGGGCCTGGCGCCGCCTGACGGCGACGGGCGGTCGCATCAGCATCGGCGCGATCGTGGCCGACGCCGGCTGCAGCCAGAAGCATCTCATCGCGCAGTTCACTGAGCAGATCGGTCTGACGCCGAAAGTGATGTCGCGCGTGCTGCGCTTTGGCGCCGCGGTCGACGCACTGAAGACTCGAGGCGCCCGTTTCCGGCTCGCGGATATCGCCGCTGACTGCGGTTACTTCGACCAGGCGCATTTTTCGCGCGACTTCCGTGCGTTTGCCGGTGTGAGCCCCAGCGAACTGCTTCGTGCCGCTCTTCCCGACGAAGGCGGATTCGCCGTCACCCGGTAAAATTCGTCCAAGACAGGTCCGCGGCGCTCGACTAGCCTGTCGCCATGAACATATCTCCCGCGTTCCGCTACGACGACGCCCCGGCCGCGATCGATTGGCTGGTGCAGGCCTTCGGCTTCGAAAAAAAGAGCATCGTCGAGACTCCAGACGGCGGCATCGCCCACGCCGAACTGCGATTTGGCACAGGCGTGATCGCACTCAGCTCGGCGCACCGGATTGCGGGCAATCCGTGGTCCGAGGTACGGCAGGGCGTCTATGTCCGCCTTGCAGATGTCGACCGTCACCACGACCGCGCCAAAGCGGCCGGCGCCGACATCGTCTCGCCGCTCAAGGATCTCGAGTACGGTTCGCGCGAATACGCAGTGCGCGACTGCGGAGGCCACCTCTGGGGTTTTGGAACCTACGCGATGGCCAAGCCAGGAGACGAGCCCAACATGTTTGTCGGACTGCACTACGAAGACAGCCGCGCGGCGGTCGCGTGGCTCTCGAAGACATTTGGGTTCGTGAGCGGTTTCGAAGACGCGGCGCCAGACGACTCGCTCGCGCACGCCGAGATGCGGCTGGCAGAAGACACGGTGATGATCGACTCCGGCCCGAGGGATCCGCGGATCTGGGGCGAAGACGCGCAGGCGCTCTACGTCTATGTGGCGGATCCGGATGCGCACTACGCGAAGGCGACGGCGGCAGGTGCCACGATTGTCCGTCCACTCGAACAGACGCCGTGGGGTTCACGCGGCTACTACGCGAGGGATCTGGGCGGCTTTCTGTGGGGATTCAGCACCTACCGGCCGCAGGCCTGACGTCCGGAACGCCCGGATCACGAGGTCCAGTTCGGCGCCGGCAACGCCTCGAGCCACTGATGCGCGGCGCTGACATCCGCCGCGGTCAATTCGTGACCACCCGGCTGCCAGATCGTGGTGACGTCGGCGCCAGCCGCGGTCAGCAGCGTCGCCAGCCGTTCGACCTGCGCGATCGGAACGATCGGATCGCGCCGTCCGCTCGAGATCAATACCGGTGTCCGATCCAGGACGGCTGCCGCATCAGGCTCGAACGGCACCATCGCCCTGAACAGAATCGCGGCGGCAAGCACTCCGGGGTGGCTGAGCAGGACGCTGGCGGCGATGTTGGCGCCGTTCGAGAAACCAACCGCGACGACTCGCGCCGGATCGAACCGGTAGTGCGCCGCAGCAGCCTGGATGAATTGCGCGAGCGCGGTGGTTTGGCGATGCAGGTCGTCGAGATCGAAGACGCCTTCGGCCAGGCGTCGAAAGAAGCGCGGCATGCCACGTTCGAGGACGCGCCCTCGCGGGCTCAGGACGCCGGCCGCAGACGACAGCCTCGCGGCGATCGGCAGCAGATCCTGTTCGTCGCCGCCGGTTCCGTGCAGCAGCAACAACACCGGCGCCGCTGGATCGGTCGGCGGTTGAAACACGTGGACGAATCCGAGATCAGCCATTCCACGCTCATCGATCATCGCGGCTCACCGGCTGTTCAAGGACGAGGCGCGTGCGCCTCGCCAAGCGGCGGCAGCGCCCCTTCGATGACTGGGCGGCGCGACTCGAGCCACGGCGGCAGCACCAGCGATTCGCCGAGATGGGCCGGGTCCTCGTCGGCGGCGAATCCGGGGCCTTCGGTCGCGAGCTCGAACAGCACGCCGCCCGGTTCCTTGAAGTACACCGACTTGAACCAGAAACGATCGATCACTTCGGTCGGATGCGAGCCGGCATTCAACACCATCGTCCGCATCGCGAGTTGATGCGCCTCGTCATCCACGCGCCAGGCTAGATGATGGACGGCGCCGACGCCCCAGGCGCCGCGCCTGGCGTCGGCGGCTTCGCGAATATCGACGCTGCCAGCGGCGTCGCCGAATCCGTATCGAGTCCAGCCGTGCTCGGCTCCGAGTACCTGAAAGCCGAGGACGCCGGTCAAGAACGCGGCGGTTTGGGCGGCGTCGCGCTCCCAGATCTGCGCCCCGAACAGCCCGCGGATCTGTCGCTCGCCGGGCACCGGCCCGCCATCCCATAGAGTGAAGCGGCGCGCGCCGGCTGGCCGCTCCACGAGCGCCAGCTTGAGGCCGTGTGGGTCGACCAGCGGCAGCACACGGTCGCCGAACCGGGTTTCGACAGCGCCTGGCCGACCACCGTACTTTTCGAGTCGTTGACCCCAATAGTCGAGGCTACCGGCCGGAATCTCCAGGCTGACTTCGAGCGCAAGTCCGTGTCCCGGTTGAGGCGGCGCGACCTGCGTCCACGGAAAGAACGTGAGGTCGGTTCCCGGGTGACCCTCTGCATCCGCGTAAAACAGGTGATACGTGCCGGGGTCGTCCTGGTTGACGCTTTTTTTCACGAGACGCATGCCGAGCACGCCGGCGTAGAAGTCCAGGTTCTCCTGCGGCGGACCGGCGATCGCGGTGATGTGGTGAAGGCCGTGGACCGATGCCATGCCGCATGGTGGCAGATCGTGGGGACTGTGGTCCAATGAGCCGTGCGTCGTGCCGTCGATTTTGCGATTGCGCAGTCGCTGGCGCTGCCAATCGCGGCGGTGCTGGCCCTGGTGTGGGCCAATACGTTCAGTCTCAGCTACCAGCAGTTCGCGCGCGCGCTCACGTTTCCAATCAACGACATCGGGATGGCGTTTTTCTTCGGCCTTGCCGCCAAGGAGATCGTGGAAGCGAGGGCGCCTGGCGCTGCGCTGGACACCTGGCGTCGCGCTGCCATGCCGGTCGTGGCGGCGGTCGGCGGGATGGTGACTCCGGCGCTGCTGTTCGTGTTGCTGGCGCACTCGACCGGTCACGATCAACTGCTGCGCGGCTGGGCCATTCCATGCGCCACCGACATCGCCTTCAGCGCGATGGTCGCGCGATCAATCTTTGGCCGTCACCCGGCGGTTCCGTTCCTCCTGCTCCTGGCGATCGTGGACGATGCGCTGGGCCTAGTGGTGCTGGCGCTGTTTTACCCCGCGCACGAGCTTCATATCGCCATAGCGATCGTCCTGATGGCTGCGGCTGTGTCGATCGCCTTCCTGCTCAGGCACAATCACGTGCGGGTCTTCTGGCCTTACGTGTTTATCAGCGGGGCGTTTTCGTGGTTGGCGCTCTTCTGGGGCGGCCTGCATCCAGCATTGGCGCTGGTGCCAATCATTCCGTTTCTGCCGCACGCGCCGAGCGACCCCGGTCTTTTCGTGGAAGCGCCGCCGTACGCGCACGATGCGTTGAGTGAATTCGAGCACAGTCTGCGTCTGCCGGTCCAAGCGGTACTATTCCTGTTCGGCCTCGCCAACGCCGGCGTGCCGCTCGGGTCGCGGGGCGCCGGAACATGGACGGTGCTGACGTCGGTCCTGGTTGGGAAGCCTCTTGGAATCGGCCTGGCTGTCGCGCTTGCGGTGGTGGCGGGGCTGCAGCTGCCCGCGCGGCTACGCTGGCAGGACGTCGTGGTCGTCGGTTGCACCGCCAGCATCGGCTTCACGGTCGCGCTGTTCTTCGCGACCGCGGCGTTTCCGCCAGGTGAAACTCTGGCGGCGGTCAAAACCGGTGCGTTGCTGAGTATCGTGGGCGCCGCCCTGGCGATCTCGGCAGCGAAAATCCTCGGTGCTGGACGTTTCAGGGCTTCGCCGGCGGAATATCCTTGACGATGAAGACCCGCTCGCCGGGCTTGATGAGGCCGAGCTCGCGCCTGGCGACTTCTTCGATGGCCGTGGGATCTTCGCGGAGCCGACGCGCTTCCTCTCGCAGGCGCGCGTTCTCGACGCGCTGATGCGCAATGGTCGCGGCGAGCCGCTCGCCTTCCTGGCGGGCCCGGAGGATCGCCAGCAGGCCGCGTTCGCCGATCAGGCCGTCCACGACGATGACCGAGGCGACGAAGAGGAGGGCCAGCTGTACCAGCCGCCGGTTGAGTTGCGTCGGCGGTTTGGGTTGCGGGGCCCGGCGCCTGGGCGTCTTCGGTGATTCTTCCTGCTGCGGCACGCGTGCAAGACAGTACAACAACTCTCCGTGAAGTACAAGGCCATCAATGATTGATCTGGTCCTCGTCATGACGACAATGCCCGACGACCATCGTGCGGAGGAGCTCGCGCGCACGCTGGTCGACGAACGGCTCGCGGCCTGCGTGACCGTCGGCGCGCCGATGACCTCCACCTACCCGTGGAAAGGACAGGTCGAGACCTCGACCGAGCGTCAGCTGCTGATCAAGACGCTCCGCTCGTGTTTGCCGGGGCTCGAGGCGCGCGTCCGCGCACTGCATCCGTACGAGGTGCCGGAATGGCTGACCCTCGATGCCCGCGGCAGCGACGGCTACGCGCGCTGGATTACGACTGCCGTCGCCGGTGGTTGATGAATTCGATCAGCATCGGCAGGACCGAGACGAAGACGATGCCGATGGTGACGAGCGAGAAGTTGTTGCGGATGATCGGCACGTTGCCGAATAGCCACCCCGCACCGAGGCAAACCGTCACCCACGCGGTCGCGCCGACGATGTTGTTGAGCACGAACACCGTTCTCGACATTCGCGCCGCGCCCGCAACAAACGGGATAAAGGTGCGGAGGATCGGCATGAAGCGGCTGAGGATGACCGCCTTGCCGCCATACGTCTCGAAAAACGCGTGCGCGCGATCGAGATACTCCTTGTTCAGCAGTCGGAATCCCTGGCTCGTGCTCGTGAATACCCGCGGACCGATGAACCGGCCGATGGAGTAGTTGACGGTATTCCCGGCAAACGCCGCGAATACCATCAGCGCCCAGGTGGCCGGGGCATTCAGCACCCCGGTTGCGCACAGCGCTCCAGTCGCGAAGAGCAGGGAGTCGCCCGGCAGGAACGGCGCGACGACGAGCCCCGTTTCGGAGAAGACGATCACGAACAGGATGCCGTAGACCCAGGTGCCGTAGACGCGGACGAACTCCAGCAGATGCCGGTCGAAATGGAGCAGGAAGTCGATCACGGGCTAGACGAGGGCCAGAGCTTGTGTGAGATCGTCCTTGAGATCGTCGATGTCTTCGATCCCGGCCGAGATTCTGACGAGCCCGTCGGTGATGCCGATGGCGGCACGGTGCTCGGCTGGGACCGACGCGTGGGTCATCGTCGCCGGGTGCGAAATCAGGCTCTCCACGCCGCCCAGACTTTCGGCCAAGGCGTGGAGACGCACCCCGTTCAGCAGGCGGCGGGCCGCCTCGAGCGATCCGAGGTCGAACGCCAGCATGCCGCCGAATCCGTTCATCTGGCGCTTGGCGAGCTCGTGCTGCGGATGTGACGGCAGGCCCGGGTAGTGCACCTCCCGGACTTTCGGATGCGCACTCAGAAACTGAGCCAGCGCGAGGCCGTTGGTGTTGTGCTGCTGCATACGCAGCGTGAGGGTTTTGGTGCCGCGCAGCACCAGCCACGAATCGAACGGGCTCAGGATGGCGCCTTCGGCGTTCTGCACGAAGGTCAGCCAGTTGATGTCGTCTTCGCGTACCGCGACCACGATGCCGCCGACGCTGTCGCTGTGACCGTTCAGGTATTTCGTCGTGCTGTGGGTGACCAGGTCGGCGCCGAACTCGATCGGCCGTTGCAGGTACGGGCTCGCAAAGGTGTTGTCCACGACCAGCCGGACATTGTGTTTGTGCGCGAGGTCCGCGGCGGCGCGCAGGTCGGTCAGGCCCATCAGCGGATTGGTCGGCGTCTCGACGAACAGAAGTTGCGTATTCGGCCTGATGGCTCGCTCTACTTCATCCAGCTTCGAGGTGTCCACGTAACTGAAACACAGCTGGTAGCGGGTGAGCACCTTGTCGAACAGCCGGAATGTGCCGCCGTAGGTATTGTCCGAGACGACCACGTGATCGCCGGCCTTCAGCAGCGTGGTGATGGCGCTGATTGCAGCCATACCCGAGGCGAACGCGAAACCGGCCTTGCCGCCCTCGATTGCCGCGAGGTTGCGCTCGAGCGCCATCCTTGTCGGATTCTGGGTCCGCGCGTACTCGAAGCCTTTGTGCTGGCCGAGCGCATCCTGGACGTAGGTGGAGGTCTGGTAGATCGGCGTGATGATGGCGCCGGTCGAGGGATCGGGTTCCTGTCCGGCGTGCAGACAGATAGTACTGAAGCGCGCGTTTGGTTTGAGCTTCACGATCCAGCAACGATACATGTTTTAATATCGCGAAGTCCACGCATGCACCCTCGATGATGCCCGCCCATGAGTAAGCGCCCGATTCCAGCCGTCGCCGATCGGCGTCAAGGAGTGAAAGGCGCGCTGTTACACACGCTGCCCGGCCGGTCGATCGTCATCGGCCTGGTCGTCAAGGCACTGGTGTCGCTGGTCGGGCTCGCGCTCGGTCACGTGCCGACCTTCTTCACGGTCGTCGACACGGTCGCCGGTCTGGCGGTGGCAGCCGGCCTGGTCTATTTCGCGTTCCGGCTCACGGTCCTCGCCAAGCGCAGACTGCTGTGGCGGGTCAGGCGGAAGCTGATCCTCTCGTACGTCTTCATCGGTTTCGTACCGGCGCTGCTGCTGGCGGCGTTCTCGCTGCTGGTCGGATTCCTGTTGTTCTACAACTTCAGTTCGTACCTGGTGCAGAGCCGGCTGCGCGCGTTGAGCGAGCAGGCGCGGTTCCTGGCTCAGGGTACGGCGCTCGAAATTCAGCGGTCGGGTGGACGCGACGTTGCGAGCATCATCTCGCACCGGCAGGCGAACGCCGACGGCGAGTACCCGGATACTTCAATCGCGGTCGTCTCTGTGAACCGCCAGTGCGACGCTGCGGGCGCGGACGCGTCCGCCCGCTCGCCACTGCCGCCGGACTTCCGCCGCCTGACCTCCGGACCGTGGGCGCATGTCGATCCGCCGCGCGAGATTCCCGCATGGATCACCTGCGACGGGTTTTCAGGCGTGCTCGCCTACACGCATCATCGTGCCGACGGCGGCACCGACACGCATCTGCTGGTGCGCGGCGTCGCGTTTCCCGATGCCGCCCGCCCGGCCTACGCGGTCATCGTCGATCTGCTCGTGAACGACGCCATCCGCCAGCAGCTGTGGAAGGACACCGGCGTCGCACTGAAGACGGTCACTGCGTTGCCGCCGCAGCGCGGCAACGACACACAACCGATGACCGGGCGCGACGGCGACGACTCCGACGCCGCCTCGGCCGCGCCTGCGACGAACATTCGAAGCCTGCCGAGCCTGATGGAGTACCGCGACTGGGCGACCGGCACGCCCGGGTCGCTGATGGCGACGACCGCGCTCAGCGTCGGCGAACTCTACGATCGCATCTCGGCGGCGCAGGGCAGCGTTGGCGGCCGGACGTTCGGTCAGAACCTGCTGCTGGTGCTGTTCGTGATCGGCGCGCTCTTTCTCATCATCCAGGCAATGGCGCTGATCGCCGGCTTCGCGCTCGCCAAGTCACTGACCGGATCGGTGCACCAGCTGTTTACCGGCACCGAGCGGGTGCGGCAGGGCGACTTCACGCACAAGATCGCGATCAAGACGGAGGATCAGCTCGGCGAGCTGGCCGGATCGTTCAACTCGATGACCGCGAGCATCGAGGATCTACTGCGCCAGGCCCAGGAGAAGAAACGGCTGGAAGAGGAACTGCGCATCGCGCACGAGATTCAGATGTCGCTGTTGCCGCAGGGGCCCTTGACGATGCCCGGGCTGTCGGTGACGGCCCTGTGCGTCCCGGCGCGCGAAGTCGGCGGCGACTATTACGATTTCCTGCCGCTCGACGACCATCGGGTCGGCGTGCTCATCGCTGACGTCTCGGGCAAGGGCACCTCGGCCGCTCTCTACATGGCGGAACTGAAGGGCCTGGTGTTGTCGCTCAGCGAAATCCACACCTCGCCGCGCTCGATGCTGATTGCCGCCAATCGCATCATCGCCGCGCACCTCGACGCGCGCAGCTTCATCACGATGACCTACGCCGTGATCGACATGCGGGCGCGAACCATGACCTACGCGCGCGCCGGACACACGCCGTTGATCTTCGTGCCCGGCTGCCGGGGCCCGCGGACCGCGCAGATTCTGGTGCCGGACGGGATGGTGGTCGGGCTCAAGCTCGATCACGGCGAGATGTTCGAGCGTCACCTGCACGAGGAGACGATTCCGCTCAACCCGGGCGACGTCTGCCTGTTCTTCACCGACGGCATCAGCGAGGCGATGAACCCGCACGACGATCTGTTCGGTGAGGCGCGCCTCGGGCAATTCGTCGAGCGGCACGCCGACCTGCCGTCGGAAGAGCTTCGCGAGCGGATGCTCCGCGAGATCGCCGCCTTCGTCGGCGACGCGCCGCAGCACGACGACATGACCATGATCCTGCTGAAGGTCGACGATGCGCCGGTGAACGAGCCGATCAACGCCGAGCTCGCGGCGATCGCGAAGTAACATGTCCGCGGATCTGGTCGTCATCTTCCGCACGCACTCCGACATCGAGGCACAGGTCGTCCGGGGATTGCTCGAGGCCCACGGCGTGATGTCGGTGATCTCGTCGGACGTCCTGCGCTCGATTTTTCCGCTCTCGGTCGAAGGGCTCAGCGAGGTCCGGATTGCGGTGAGTGCCGGCGACGCCGAGGACGCGCAGCGCATCATCGACAGTCATCGCACCGAACTCAAGAGTGGACAGGTGATCCGGCTTCGCGACGAGTTCGACGGGCTGCAGCAGGCGATTGGCTATCGCTTCCGCGATCGCGGCACCCTCGAACACGCGATGACGCACACCTCGCGCGCCAACGAGGACGTCAGCGGCGGCGTGCGCGACAACGAATCGCTCGAGTTTTTGGGCGACGCGCTGCTCGGATTCGTGATCGCCGATGCGCTGTTCCGCGAGTTTCCGGAGTTCGACGAAGGAGAGAAGTCCAAGACCAAGGCGTCGCTGGTGTCCACGGCGACGCTGGCGCGGCAAGCCGAGCGTCTCAGTCTTGGCGAGCACCTCCTGCTCGGGCGCGGCGAAGAGAAAACCGGCGGCCGCCAGAAGCAGGCGCTGCTGGCCGACGGCTACGAAGCGCTGATCGCGGCGATTTACGTCGATGGCGGTATCGAGCACGCACGGGCCTTCATCCTCCGGGAATTTGGGGCGATGCTCGAGGTGGTCCGGCGGGATGGGGCCGGCGGTCAGGACTACAAGTCCGAGTTGCAGGAGCTGCTTCAGGCCCGCGACCGCGCGCTGCCCGAGTACCGGGTCGTCGGGACGGCCGGTCCCGATCATCGGAAGTCGTTCGAGATCGAAGTGACCGTGGCGGGGAAGCCTCTCGCCTCCGCAACCGGGCCGAGCAAAAAAGAAGCGGAGCAGGACGCGGCCCGCGCGGCGCTCGAGAAGCTGAAGAGCACCTAGAAGAATTCGCAGAACGAAACTGCGGCCCGAGGCTTCGGCCGAGCGACGTTCATAGCACTGGCGCGGAGCTGTGCGCCGTCTCGCGCGCTGACCGCTAATCGATTTCGATGATGCCCGACGAAGGACCGCCCGCCATTGCGAACGCCGGCTCGGTGGTTGCGGGGACAGGGGTTGGCGTCGGATCGGCTGCGGGCGGCAGCCGCGGCAGCGCGTAGCGATGGACCTCGCGCGCGATATCGTCTTCGGTCGGCGCGGACGGACGGCAGTGGAGGCGCACCCAGACCCGCAGCAGCGGATCGGTGAAGGTGTAGCGCTTCTGCCGCGACGTCACCAGGTCCACGTCTTCGAGCCAGGACAGATAGTCCTTGGTCGAGCCAGGCGTTCGCTGCAGACGCTGCGAGATTTCGGTCAGCGTCAGTCCTTCTTCCTCCGCGAGGATCTCGAGAATCGCCTTCAGTGCGCCGTAACCACGGGCGCGGTGCAGGCGGAGCTCGTACGAATAGCCGCAGGTGGCGGCGAGCTTGCCGTGCGGCGAGAGCAGCGCTGAGAGCGCGCTGATCGCATCGCCGCTGCCGGGACCGCCGTGATCCCGCAGCGCGGCGAGCTCGTCGGCGATCGCCCGGACGTACATCGGCCGGCCATCGGCCAGGCTGAGGACCGTGCGCGACAGGAAATCCGCCTCGTGGGCATCCACGGCGCCGGATCCGCCCGTGGTCAGCGGTCCGAGAATATCGAGGGTGTCCTCGGCCGTCAGCGACGGGATGTGCATCACCTCGAAACGCGCCGGACAGTCGCGAAGCAGCCGCAGCGTTCGGGCGGTGTAGCGGCTGGTGAGCACGAAGCGGTTGGGACTCGCGGCAATGCTGTCGATGAAATCGCGCAGCACCCGACGCAGGCCGGGAAAGCTCTCGAAGGTACGCAGTTCGTGGAACTCGTCGAGCAGGAAGGTCGCCGGCTCGCTGGCGGAGGTGCGGGCCCGGGTGAAAAACGTGAGCGCCGCGTCGAACGCCGCGCGGGCGTTGCCCGGCGACGTATCGCTGACCGGGAACGGCGAAACCGCCGCGATCGCGTGCAGGAACCGTTCGGGCGTCGTCGCGGTGCGCTCGACGTCGATGAACTGCACCGAGGTGCGGCCGCGATCGCGCAGTTGCTGCAGCAGGGTGGTTCGCCCGCTGCCGCATCCGCCGAGCAGCACCGGAATGCGCGAGGGCGAAGCCTCGTAGGCGGCCGCGACACGGCGAGCCAGGGCGGTACGCGGAGTCAGCATTCGTGTCCCTCACGCATCGGGATGCGCAAACCTTCGCGTTCGGCGGTGGCAATGGCGCTGGCGTAGCCGGCGTCGGCGTGTCGCAGCACGCCGATGCCGGGATCGCAGGACAGCACGCGTTCGAGTCGTTCGTCCGCGTCGGTGGTGCCATCGGCGACGATCACCATGCCGGCGTGCAACGAGTAGCCGATGCCGACGCCGCCGCCGTGGTGCATCGACACCCAGGTGGCGCCGCTCGACGTATTCAAGAGGGCATTCAGGACCGGCCAGTCGGCGATGGCGTCGCTGCCGTCGAGCATGCCCTCGGTTTCGCGGTTGGGCGATGCCACCGAACCGGTGTCGAGATGATCACGGCCGATGACGATCGGCGCGTGCAGCCGGCCCTCGCGGACCAGTTCGTTGAGGCGCAAGCCGAACCGTGCGCGCTCACCGTAACCGAGCCACAGGATACGGGCAGGCAGTCCCTGGAACGCGACCCGCTCCTGCGCCAGGTGAATCCACCGCACCAGCGCTTCGTCGTGCGCGAACATCTCGAGTGCGGCTTCGTCGGTCACGCGGATGTCATCCGGGTCGCCGGACAACGCCACCCAGCGAAATGGTCCCTTGCCTTCACAGAAGAGCGGCCGGATGTACTCCGGAACGAAACCGGGGATGTCGAACGCGTTGCTGACGCCGGCCAGCTTGGCCTGCGCGCGGATGTTGTTGCCGTAGTCGAACACGATGGCGCCGCGCTGCTGCAATGTGAGCATTGCGCGCACGTGATCCGCCATGGCCGCCATCGAGCGGGAAATATATTCGTCCGGCTGACGTTCGCGGAGCCGTCCCGCCTCGGCGAGCGAGATGCCATTGGGCACATAGCCGTTGAGCGAGTCGTGCGCGGAGGTCTGGTCGGTGACGACATCTGGAGTGACGCCACGGGCGACGAGTTCAGGCAGCACGTCCGCGGCGTTGGCGCGCAGGCCGATCGAACGGCCGACACCGTCGCGCTTCCACGCCTCGACCCGTCGCAGCGCCTCGTCGAGGCTGTCGGTCGACTCGTCCAGATACTTTGTCGCCAGGCGCTTGGCGATGCGTGCGGGATCGACCTCGATGACGAGCGCAGCGGCGCCGTTCATGACGGCTGCCAACGGCTGAGCGCCGCCCATGCCGCCGAGCCCGGCGGTGACGACCAGCCGGCCGGACAGTGTGCCGCCGAAGTGCTGACGGCCGACGGCGGCGAGCGTCTCGTAGGTGCCCTGCACGATGCCCTGGCTGCCGATGTAGATCCAGCTGCCGGCTGTCATCTGTCCGTACATCGTGAGGCCGCGCTGTTCGAGATCGCGGAAGGTTTCCCAGGTGGCCCACGCCGGCACCAGCATCGCGTTCGAGATCAGCACGCGCGGTGCGCCCGGATGGGTCTGAAAGACGCCGACCGGTTTCCCCGATTGCACCAGCAGCGTCTCATCATGTTCGAGTGTCGTCAGCACGCGCACGATGGCGTCGAACGATTCCCAGTTGCGCGCCGCCTTGCCTGAGCCGCCGTAGACGACGAGGTCGTCGGGCCGCTCGGCGACGTCGGGGTCGAGATTGTTCATGAGCATCCGGAGCGCGGCTTCCTGCTGCCAGCCTTTGCAGGTCAGCGCGGTGCCGCGCGGCGATCGAATGATGCGAGTGGCAGTGGTCATGAACGGATCGACGGCGAAAGACTAGACCTTAAGAAGCGGCGCGAACGATGTCAATTTGAAAATGAAATATTTTTCACTTGACTAGAACGGCGCACGAGGCTTGGAGCGCGCCGGATGCGATCAGCCGGGCGATCAGCTCGATGTCACGAGCGGGCGAGCGGTCGTGGTCGAGCGTCGGCACCGACGATCGCACGAGCGCGTGCACGCCGGCGAGCGGCGGCGAGGTCTGCAGCGGCGCGAGCAGGTCGACGGCCTGGCACGCGCAGAGAATTTCGATCGCCACCACTTCGCGTGCGCGCGACACCGAGCACTCAGCCTTCAGTGCGGCGGTCATGCTCATGCTGACGTGATCTTCTTTGTTCGCCGACGTCGGAATGGTGTCGACGCCGGCCGGATGGGCCAGTGATTTCATCTCGGAGGCGATCGCCGCGGCTGTGACCTGCGCCATCATCAGGCCCGATTGCAAGCCGCCATCGCGGGTGAGAAAAGCCGGCAGCCCGCTGAGCGTCGGATCGACCAGCCGATCGGTACGGCGTTCGCTGATCGTCGCCAGCGGGACGATCGCCGCGGCCAGGAGATCGGCGGCGATGGCGATCGGCGCGCCGTGGAAGTTGCCGCCGGACACGATGTCGCCGCTCTCGGCGAACACCATCGGGTTGTCGGTGGCGCTGTTGATCTCGACCTCGAGCGTCTCGCGGACGAACCTCAACGCTTCGCGGACCGCCCCGTGCACCTGGGCGGCACAGCGGAGTGAATAGGCGTCCTGGACCTTGCCGCAGTGCTCGTGCGAGTGGTTGATGCCGCTGTTGCGCATCAGCGCTTCGATGTTGCTCGCTGAGAGTCGTTGCCCGGCGAACGGCCGTGCCGCGTGAATGCGCGCCTCGAACGGGTGGATTGATCCGCGCAGGGCGTCGATTGAGAGTGCGGCAGCGATGTCGGCGGCTCGCGCCACCTGGTCGGCGCCAGCGAGCGCCAGCGCGAGGACCGCGGTCGAGGGTTGCGTGCCGTTGATGAGCGCGAGCCCCTCCTTGGGTCCGAGCCGCACCGGCGTCAGCCGCGCCTTGCTCAATGCCTCGGATCCTGGAATCCGCGCCCCGCCTTCTTTTTGTGCGCGCCGTTCTTCGTTTAGATCCTCGTCGGCGCCGTCGTCGGTGCGGTCGTCGGTGAGATAGTTGGGCAGGACCTCGCCCTCGCCGATGAGGACCAGCGCCAGATGGGCCAGTGGTGCGAGGTCGCCGCTCGCGCCCACTGATCCCCGTGAAGGCACGCGCGGGTGAACGCCGGCGTTGAGCAGAGCGATCAGCGCCTCCAGTGTGGCGACACTGATGCCCGAGAATCCCTTGGCGAGGACGTTGGCGCGCAGCGCCATGGTCGCGCGCACGGTGCGCACCGGCAGCGCGTCGCCGAGTCCGGCAGCGTGGCTGCGCAACAGATTCAGCTGCAGTGTTTCGAGCGCGTCCGGCGCGATCTTGACGTCAGCGAACGAACCAAAGCCGGTGTTGATGCCGTAGGCCGGTTCGGCGCCTCCGGCCCGTTGCTCGACCACCGTTCGCGCGGCGGCGACGCGATCGCGAGCAGCGGCGGCCAGCGCGACCGGTTCACCGCGGTCGGCGATCGCCAGCAGCTGTTCGAGCGTCAAAGTGTCGCCGTCTAGAAGAATCATGAATCGAAGTAGAATCTTAATCCATGAATCTTGTCGTGTTGGGCGCGCAGTGGGGCGACGAAGGCAAAGGAAAGATTGTCGACCTCCTCACCGCGCATTTTGCGATTGTCGGGCGTTATCAGGGCGGGCACAACGCCGGGCATACCGTATACGTCAACGGGACGAAGTTCATCCTCCGGCTGATCCCGTCGGGCATCCTGCACCCCGGCGTCATCTGTGCGATCGGCAACGGCGTGGTGATCGATCCGCAGGCGCTGTTTACCGAAATCGACGAGCTCTCGAAGAACGGCATCGACACCGCCGACCGCATCGTCGTCAGCGACAAGGCCCACCTGATTCTGCCGTATCACCGCGATCTCGATCTGCTGGCGGAGGCGCGACGCGGCGAACGCAAGATCGGCACGACCTCGCGGGGGATCGGACCCGCGTACGAAGACAAGATCGCGCGCCGCGGCATTCGCGTCGGCGACCTGGCCGATCCCCAGGGCCTCGAGCAGAACATCCGCGACAACGTCAACGCCCGCAACCGTCTGGTCCAGGACAGCACGATGGACTGGCGGCAAGTGCTCGAACAGCTGTTGAAACAGGCGGAGCGGATCCGGCCGATGGTCCGCGACGTGTCGGTGATGCTGAGCCAGGCGATGCGCGACGGCAAGCGGATTCTGTTCGAAGGCGCGCAGGGCACGCTGCTCGACATCGATCACGGCACCTCCCCGTACGTGACCTCGTCGAACGCGTCGGTTGGCGGCGTGTGCACCGGCATGGGCGTGCCGCCGCGCGCAATCGGACGCGTGCTCGGGGTGGTCAAGGCCTACACCACCCGCGTCGGTGAAGGTCCGTTTCCGACCGAGCTGTCGGGCGAAATGGGCAATCGGCTGCGTGAAACCGGGAGCGAGTACGGTGCGGTCACCGGACGTCCGCGGCGTTGTGGGTGGTTCGACGCGGTGGCCGCGCGATACGCGGCCCGCATCAACGGCCTCGACGGGCTGGCGCTAACCAAGCTCGACGTGCTCGATGGTCTCGAACGTATCGACATCTGTACCTCGTACCGTTGCGGCAGCCGGACCTTGACCGAGTTCCCGTCGGATGTCGGCCAGCTGGCCGCCTGTGAACCTGTGTATGAGTCGATGCCGGGCTGGTCGTCGCCGACCGCCGGCGTGCGCACCTTTGCGGCGTTGCCCGAGGCCGCACGAGCTTATATCGCCCGGCTCGAAGAAGTGTCCGGTGTCCGCGCTGCCATCGTCTCGACCGGATCCGAGCGCGATGACACGATCATCCGGGAAGACGTGTTGAAGTTGTTCTAGTCTGGCGTGCGATTGCGCACGCAGTAGGAATCGACTGCCGACGTATCGGCGTCGATGAAGGCGATGCCCGACCGGTACACCGGCGCGCCTGACCGGGAAACCTCGAACTTCGTCCAGGCGACCGACGCCTTGAATTTGGCGTTGGTCACGTCATCGACCAGGCCAGCGGCCACCAGTTGGTTCGGCTTCAGCATCGCCGGCGATAGCACCTGGGCGCCGACAGTGGAGAGGTCAACGAGCGGCGACGTCTTGCCTTCCACGATCATGTGCGCGTGCGCAGCCATCTTGAATCGTGGCGCCCGCCTGGTGCCGCGCTGATCGATGGATTGCGGCAGTGGTAGCGGCGCGAGCGGTACTACCCGGCTGTATCCACTGTCGTGCGCGAACACGCGAATCTCCGCCTCGCGCAGCGACTGGTCGGCTTTGATTCGGTTGATGAGTGCGGTACCGCGCGGGCTGACCGAGAAGAGCCGCTCGAGCACGATCACTCCCGGTCGCCGCTTCGCGATGGTGTCGAGCGCCCGGAGCGCTTCCTCGTCCGAGAAAATGATCAGCTCGCCGCTCAATTCGCCGGCGCGCTCCTGCAGCGCCGGCAACAGCTCGGCGGCACCAATCAGGACGGTACAGGGCTCGGACACAACCGCTCAAATCTGCGAACGTGGTCGGGAATGGGTTAGAAGATCCGCGCGTCCTGCAGCGGCCACCAGCGGACCTTCACCTTGCCGACGATGTACTTCTTCGGCACCGGTCCCCAGTGACGGCTGTCGGAGCTGTTGTTGCGATGATCGCCCATCACGAAGTAGTAGCCCTGCTGCACCACCTGCGGGCCCCAATCATCGTGGCTCCGGAATTCGGCGGAGACGTAGTCGTCGTGTAGCGGAATGTCGTTCACGGTGACGTGGCCGTCCACGATCCGCACGGTATCGCCTTCTTTCGCGATCACCCGCTTCACGAACATCTTCTCGGGATTCAGCGGGTAATAGAGCATGACGATGTCGCCCGGCCGCGGCTCGCCGATCTCGTAGACCAGCTTGTTGACGATGAGCCGGTCGTGATCCTCGAGCGTCGGCGCCATGCTCAAGCCATCGACGCGCGCAACCTGAAAGCCGAACGTCACGATCAGCACCGCGTACATGACCGCGACCGACAGCGATTGCAGGCCGGCCAGAATCTCCCGACCCATCCATTTCCATTTCGCGAGGGCGTCGGGAGGCGGATCGGGTACGACCGGGCTGTCGCCGATCGGTGGAGGTGTGAGCTGGAACGCATCGCCGGCCAGCTGCGGGTCTGAGGTCGCCGACTCGGATTCGAGTGGAGTCACCGTTCGCCAGAATAACACGGACGGACCGTGCTCTGGTACTGGAGCCGGGTCGGTGCTATACTCCAATCCTCTCCTCGCTTTGCGGCGGGTCCCCAGCCTCCGCGACCAAGGTTTCTGAACGGCCATTCCCGTCTACGGAGGACGTATTGATGATGCGCTTGTCCCGCCTTGCAATGATTGCTCTTGTGATGTTGTCGTGCGCCCGCGCCGTATCCGCGCAGACGCCTGCCGCCGCGACCACCGAGGACCCGCCGTTCTATGGAGAATTCGGCGGCGGCCCGACGTTTGGCCATCATTCGTCCGGCTACTACGGCGGTGAAGTGGGCTACCGGGTCTGGAACAATCTCAGCGTGGCGGTCGAAGTCGGACACATGGGCAATATCGGAAGCCAGGACCTGGATGATCGCGCCGCGATCATAGCGAGCAGCGTCGGTGCCACGTTCGCGGCGGCGTATCAGGTGACCTATTACGACTTCGGCGTTCGATACGCCTTCAACATGCCCGACCACTGGATCAAGCCCTACGCGTCGGTCGGGTTCGGCGCGGCCCACGTCACCGCGGTGACCGGCTTCAGCGTCAACGGCACGCCGGTCACGCCGGAGTCCATCGGCATCACAACGGGCAACGACCTCAACGGGACTGAAACCAAGGGGTTCATCATGATCGGCGGCGGAGCCACCGCGAAGTTCAAGGAGCGATACTTCGGTGACCTGAGCTTCCGTTACGGACGCATTCTGGCTGATACCGCCGCAATCGACGGCGACACGGGTGTGAACACATTACGCCTGGAGTTCCAGGTCGGCGTCCGCTTCTAAGGCTTACCGCGCGCGCGTTCGTCCACCAGCTCCGCCTGCACGATGAACCGCTTCGGCGCGTGCCCGACAAACTCGAACGGATAACAGGTCACGAGTGTCAGTGTTGGATCCTTGGTGGGGTCCAGCACGTAGACATCGTCTGGCCCGACGATCGAGGTCTTGCTGATCCGATAGCGATAGATTCGATCGGCGGTCGTGAGCGAGAGCGGGTCGCCGACATGGACGCGGCGGAGCGGACGGAAGATGGTGTCGCGATGCCCGGCGATGCCGATGTTGCCGGCTTGCCCGGGCAGCGGCGTATCTTCGATGTGTCCCGCGCCGCGGCTCAGGGTACCGTCGTCACTCCCTTCGAGCAGGGTCGCTGACAGCTGGACCGAGGGGGCCTCGAGGCGTCCCAGAAGCGTCCCCGGAGCAGGTGCGGCGGCAGAGGCAGAAGGTCGAGCGGAGCCGCCGCTCTCGTCTCCCGGCAATGGACGCGCACCGTCGGGCAATGTCTGGGTCACGACCACCGGCGCCGAGTCGGCTGCCGGAATCGCGACCTGATTGACGAAACGCGCCTCGGTCAGGACCACCGCGCACCACACGCCGAGCGCGACGCCACCGGCGATCAATCCACGTTCGACCCAGCGCATCCATCCGCTTTTCGTCAAGGCTGCACCGGAGCCTTTGCGGCGAAGTAACCGGGCCGCGTCCGGAGTGTGAGTGGGCGCGAGTCCGGTTGGATCGCGACGCGCACGCGGTGGAAGGCCCCGTCCTTGTCCGGCGGCACGTAACCGATGGTGTAGCCGCTGCGGATCTCGTGAGCAATCTGCACGCACGCGCGCAGCAGTTCGCCAGGCGACTGCGGCAGAAAGCGGAGCGCCCCGGTGGCTTCGGCAAGTGACTTGAGCACGCCAGGATTCCGGTCGTCGTCGTCGCGGTCGAAAACGCCGACGGTATAGATCGCGGCGTTCGATCGACGCGCGCGCGCCAGCACGTCGGCGAGCTTTGCCTGGCTGGCGTTGTCGCCGCCGTCGCTGATGACGACGAGCGCTTTGCGGGCGCGGGTTGCGGAATCAAGACGCTCGAGTCCCTCGAGCAGCGCGTCGTAGAGTGCGGTCTGGCCGTCCGGCTTCAATTTTCCGATCGCCGCTCCGATCGCATCGACATCCTCAGCGAGCAGGAACTTCCGGCCGGGAACCGCGTCATCGACGTCGTCGTTGAAGCGAAGCGCGAAGAGTTCGTCCTCTGGATTGCTCGACCGCGCAAAGGCCAGCGCCGCCGCCTGTACCTCGCCCATTTTGTTGCGCATGCTGCTGCTGGCGTCGATGACGAGACCGACCGTGGCCGGCGCATCCTGATTGGTGAAGATCTCGATCGGCACCGGCCGGCCGTTGTCGAACACGCTGAAGCGCTCGCGTCCGACATCGGCAACGAATGCACCCCGATGATCGGTGACTATCACGGGCAGTACGACCAGTTCGCTGGATGTCGCTCGAAAGCTCGGTTCCTGCGCAGGCGCTGCCAGGACAGTGAGCGCGGCAACTGCGCTCACCAGTCCTGCCAGCCCGATGCGAGTGAATGTGCTCACCAAGTCATCCTCGTAGACTGCATCACGTCATTCGGGACGGCCAAGGCCGTCCCGTACGCATGAGCCGCGTGCCCTAGAGTGCCGAGCGCGTCCGAGCCTGACGCAGAGCCAGGCCGCCCGCGATCGAGAGTCCGGCGATCAGCTCGAAGAGCGAGAGGTTGCTGCCCGTACGCGGCAGGTGCCTCCGGGTCGGCGTCATCGGCGCGTTGGTGGTTTCCGCGCGCGCCATCGTGGATTCCGGCGCTCGTTCGGTGGCTGTCGACCCGTTGACAGCGACCTTCTGGTCCGAGCTCTGCCACTCGCCGTTCTCGTCGAAGTACCCGACCGTGGCCGTCTTCATCGAATTATCCGCAGTGGTCATCTCGCTGTTGGTCGCGAGCACGCGCTGATGCGTTTCCTTGGCGATGCGCATCGCCTGGGCCTTCGGATAGATGAACTCGTTGCCGGTGTGCTCGCCTGGGTAATACCACACCTTGATTGCCTGCGGTGATCCGGCGGGCCGCTCCGAGAACATCACGACCGGCTTGTCGGTAACTTCCATGCGCTGATTCGGCACCGCCATCAGCGTCGCGATGAGCGTCTTCTCGCTCTTGTCGAACACGCGCACGATGTGGCGGTCCGACGTATCGGCGAGCTTGAAGACGTAGCTGCCGGCGGGAAGCGTCCTGCCCGGGATCTGCACGGCGCCGCTGAACGTCAGAATTGTTTTCTTGTCGTAGTCATCGGCGCGCGCACCGGGAGCAAACATCACGGTCAACACCGCCGCACAACAAATAGTTTTCAACACATGCATGAGTTGTCCTCCTCCAAATTCCTGCCGCTAACGTTGTGCACGTTACGTACCGCGGCAATCACAGCAGTTGATGTCAACGGCTGCGCAAAAAGAGAAAGGGCCGACCCAAAGGTCGGCCCTTTCTGAGGAAAGACAGTAACGAACGTCGAGCTACGAGCGATGAAGAGCCGTCATGAATGGCTCGGCGACCGCCGGCACCTTTGTGGCACCAAGCATCACGACATCGCGCGGCGGCGTCGAGCCGTAGAGCGTGGCGTTGTCGTCGGTATCTGACTTGATCACTCCGCCCGACAGGTCAATGCCCGCGAAGACGCCCTGGGTGCGCGAGTACGAGAGAATCTCCGCCTTCATCTGCGCGTCGGTCGCGGCACGCGCATCGCGGCCGACCGGACCCGCGGCGACCGAGGCCTCGGCGCCAAGCGAAACCTTGTTCCGCAGCAGCTTCTCCATACCGCTCTTGTTGTTCACGAGCAGCACCAGGTCGATCGACTGTGCGCCGATCTGAAGCCCCCAGCTGCCTTTGCCCACGTCCATGAAGATGGGCGCGGTCCAAGAGCCCTCGTGGCGACAGCTCATCAAACCCTTGCCGTACTCGCCCCCGACGATGAAGGCCGCTTTCTTCAGGCTGGGAATGACCATCACGCACTGGGCGTTGTCCCACAACTGTTGGGGAATGTCCTTATCAGGCACATTGTGAATTTCGCGCAGCACCTGGGCCGCCTCGTTGATGCGATGCGCATGTTCGTTTTCGTCTCTCGCCTGCAACCCTGCCCCGGCGAGACCCGCAAAAATGACCGCCATTGCTCCGGCTACAACCCGCATGTTCTAACCCTCCCTCGCGTTTCCACCGCTCGCTCGACTCAGCTCGCTCGAATCAATAGCAAGAACGTTACCACCACCACGGCGTGGGCGGTTATGTGGCGCTTCTCTTGCGTTTGCTGGTGTACCGGGCGGACATTTGCTGCCGCCGCGGCGTGAGGGGGAGAACGAATGGCCAAGTACGGCAAGAAAGCACAGAGCAAGGTGAAGCGCGCCATGGAAGAGCGGAAGAGCGGCACCCTCAAGTCCGGCCGGTCCGGAAAGAAGGTGACGAGCCGGAAGCAGGCGATCGCCATCGGTCTCAGCGAGGCCCGGCGTGAGGGTGGAAAAGTGCCGCGCAAGCGGTCTGCCAAGGGATCATCCAAGCGGTCGTCCAAGCGCTGACGAACATCGATCCTCTTCGTCTCGTCTTACCGTAAGATCCACGGAGGAGCTTCCGATGACGATTCGAGTGAGGGCCGCGATCGCCGCGCTGGTGACGGCGACGGCGATGACGTCGGTGAATGCGAGCGCCCAGTCGAGCGCGACCGGCGCGCCGGCCGCGCCGACCTACAGCAAGGACGTCGCGCCGATCTTCTACAAGAACTGCACGAACTGCCATCGACCGGGCGAGATTGCCCCGATGTCGCTCCTGACCTACCAGGACACGCGGCCGTGGGCGAAATCGATCGGCGCGCAGGTTGGCCGGGGAGCGATGCCGCCGTGGCATGCGGATCCCGCCCATGGGGAGTTCCTGAACGACCGCCGTCTGTCCGACCACGACAAGGCGACGATCGAGGCGTGGGTGAACACCGGTGCGCCTGAGGGCAATCCGGCCGACCTGCCGGCGGCCCCGGCGTACGCGTCCGAATGGGAAATCGGGAAGCCGGACGCGATCGTCAGCATGGCCGAGGATTACCCGATTCCGGCGCAGAGCACGATTGCGTATCAGTACTTCGAGATTCCGACCACGTTTACAGAGGACAAATGGATTCAGGCGATGGAAGTGCGCGCCGGCAATCCGAGCGTCCTTCACCACGTCATCGTCTACGCGAGAGCGCCGATGCCGGCGGCTCCGCCAGCAGCGGCCACTTCAACGGCCGCGGCAGCGCCGGCTGCGAGACCGGCGCCGCTGTTCGTCTTCAAAGAGGGCACCCAGATTCCGTCCGGCCAGACCGGCGGGCGGCCGTTGCCCGCTGATCAACGCGTCGCGCCCGGTCCCAACGATCGACCGGCGCCGGCGCGGATGGGACCGACGGTCGGCGGTTTCGCGCCGGGTCAGTTCCTGCGCGTCTACCAGGAGGGCACGGCCATGCGTCTGCCGGCGGGTGCGACGCTCATCCTCCAGTCGCACTACACCTCGAACGGCACGCCGACCACGGATCGCACGCGGGTGGCGTTCAAGTTCGCCAGCAAGCCGCCGCAAACCGAGGTCCGCTTTGCCTCGCTGGTCAACGGCAGTTTGCATATTCCTGCCGGTGCCGCCGACTACCGCGTCGACGCGGAAATGACGGTCAGCCGCGACGTCACGCTCTGGAGCATCCTCCCGCACACCCACGTACGGGGTGTTCGCTGGTCGTACGATGCGATCTATCCGGACGGCCGCACCGAAACGATCCTGTCGGTGCCGAAGTACGACTTCAACTGGCAGACCGACTACGTGTTCAAGCAACCGTTGAAGCTGCCGAAGGGCACGATGGTCCACGCGACGGCGTGGTACGACAACTCGAGTGCCAACAAGTCGAATCCCGACCCGACCAAAGAGGTGTGGTGGGGCGATCAGACGTGGGAAGAGATGATGTTCAGCGGCCTCACGTTCAGTATCGATACGACACCGGCATCCACCTCGGCGCCGAAGCAGTAAGCAGATGACGAATCAGTCTTCGACCGCGCGCCGTTGGTCGATTGCGGCCGGCGTTTTGGTTGCCGCCTTCCTGATAGTCGTGCCCCGCGCCCAGGACGCGACGCCTCTCTGGGACACCGGCACGTTCTCGATCCTCGGCTTCGACCCTGCAACCGGCGAGATCGGCGGCGCGGTGCAGTCACGGGTGTTCTCGGTCGGGAACGGCGTGCTGTGGGCGGATGCCAACGCCGGTGTGGCGGCCACGCAGGCGATCATCGACGTCGGCTACGGACCGCAGATGCTCGAACTCCTGCGCAAGGGACTCGCTCCAGCCGCGATCGTGAAACAGATCTGGGATCAGGATCCCGATCCGTTGCCGGAGCGCTGGAGCAAGCAGGGACGCCAGTTCGCGGTCATGAATCTCAAGGGCGAGTACGCCGCGTTCACCGGTCCGAAGGCCGACGACTGGGCGGGACACAAGGGCGGCAAGTACGTCACCGCGCAAGGCAATATTCTCGCTGGTCCCGCGGTGGTCTCGAACATGGTGGAGGCCTTCGAGAAAACGTCCGGTCATCTGTCACAGCGGCTGGTCGCCGCACTGCAGGGCGGACAGGCCGGTGGCGGCGACAAGCGCGGCCAGCAGTCGGCCGCCCTGGTCATCGTCAAGAAAAACTGCGGCGTCTGGCTGCACAACGACACCGTCCTGCGGCTGCAGGTGGACGACAACCCTGAGCCGATCACCGAGCTGAAGCGCATCGTGGACAAATGGAACGAGCGCCGGCCGCGCAGCGTCACGCCCGGTTGCCAATAGGCGGAGCGCAGCCGTGACCGGCCCGCCCGACTCGCCGCCGGTCCATAAGCGGCGGCCGAGATATCCCGGCAAGAACCCGCGGGGATTCCATCAGAAGTACAAAGAGCTGAATCCCGAGCGCTACGCGTCGGAGGTGGAGAAGATCCGCGCGTCCGGCAAGACGCCCGCCGGCACGCATATCCCGATCATGCTGGAGGAAGTGCTCGGTTGCCTTCAGCCGGCAGCCGGAGAACTCGCGATCGATTGCACGCTCGGCGGTGGCGGCCATGCCGAGGCGATTCTGAAACGCATCCAGCCGGGCGGGCGCCTGATTGGACTCGACGTCGATCCGGTCGAACTGCCGCGCACCGAAGCGCGGTTGGCGGCCGCGGGTTTCGGTGCGGAAACGTTCGTCGGCCGCCAGGGCAACTTCGCGGGCCTGCTCCAGGTCCTGTCGAGCGAGGGGCTGGTGGCCGCCGACATGGTCCTGGCCGATCTCGGCGTGTCCTCGATGCAGATCGACAATCCGGATCGTGGCTTCAGTTACAAGGAGCCCGGACCGCTCGACATGCGCATGAATCCGTCGCACGGCGAGCCCGCATCGCAGTTGCTCGCTCGCCTGAGCGAGAGCAAGCTCGCCGCGCTGCTGACGGAGAACGCCGACGAACCGCATGCGGATCTGATCGCATCGCTGCTGAAACAGAAGCCGCTCAATACGACGCACGCGGTCGAACGCGTCGTGCGGACCGGTCTCTCCGCGGCGATGCCGCACCTGGCGAAGACCGATGTGAAGATGTCAGTCCGTCGCACCTTTCAGGCGCTCCGGATCGCCGTCAACGACGAGTTTTCCGCGCTCGACGCGCTGCTGCGGTCATTACCGCAGTGTCTGGCGCCGGGCGGGCGAGTCGCCATCCTGACGTTCCACTCGGGCGAGGACCGCCGCGTCAAGAAAGCCTTCCAGGCGGGCGTTCGAGGCGGCGTCTATTCCGACGTCGCGAACGCGGTGATCCGATCCGCCAAGGAAGAAACCTTCGCGAACCGGCGCGCGTCGGCAGCAAAACTGCGCTGGGCGGTTCGAAGCGCCTCCTGAGAGACGCCAATGTCTGAGACAGTCGCGGCGGTCGTGTTGTGGCTGTTCATCGTGAACCTGGGCATCGCATTCGGAGCGGGTCTGTACGAACATCGCATCGTGTTGTCGCGTTGGCTTCAAGGGGCGCCGGGCGGGTGGCACTGGAACGGCGAGGCTGTTCGCCTCGACGATACGGGACGCCGGTTCTGGGGCTTCGTCACCACGCTTCCGTTGACGTTGCTCACGTTGCTGAGCATGTGGGCCGCGATCGACGCAACCGGCACGCTGCGAACCTGGTGGCTCGTGGCCTCCGCTGCGGCGCTCGCGGATCGGCTGCTCACATTTTTCTATTTCATTCCCACGATGATCGGGCTGATGAAGGCAACCGACTCGCCGGCGGCAGTGATGGTGGCGACGCGCTGGCGGACCCTCAACTATCTGCGTCTCGCGACGGTGTTCATTGCCTGGCTGGCGGCGATGAAGGCGTTCGCGCTGTTCTATCGAGCCGCTTGAGGTCTCAGGCTCGTTCCTCCCACACCTGACACAGCTGCACGATCACTTCGACCGCCTTCTCCATGTCGCGGACCGAGACCCACTCGAGACGGGAGTGAAAGTTATGTTCGCCGGCGAAGATGTTCGGCGTCGGTAGTCCCATGAACGACAGACGTGAACCGTCAGTGCCGCCACGAATGAGACGTGAATGCGGCTCGAGTCCAGTACGTCTGATTGCCTCCTGTGCGTTGGCGGCAACCTCCGGGTAACGATCCAGTACTTCCTTCATGTTGCGGTACGACTCCTCGATCGTGACCTCGATTCGCGCGCCAGGGATACCGTGAACCACCTCGCGCGCGAGCGACTCGAGCATGGTCTCCTTCTCCTTCAATCCGGCGGTCACGAAGTCGCGAATCAACAGCCGGACCGAGGTGCGCTCGACGCTGGCGCTGACGACGTAGGGGTGAACGAACCCATCGGCGCCGTCGGTGGTTTCCGGCGACAGCTTGTCGTCGGGCAGGCGGGCGATGAACGCCGCCGCCAGCTTGATCGCATTGACCATCCGGCCCTTCGCATAGCCGGGATGGGTATTGAAACCGTGAAACGTGATGGTCATCGCGTCGGCGGAGAAGCTTTCGGTTTCGACCTCGCCGAGCTCGCCACCGTCCATGGTGTAGGCGCAGATTGCGCCAAAGGCCGGCACATCGAAGTGATTGGCTCCTCGGCCGACTTCTTCGTCCGGGGTAAAAGCGATCCGGATCGTCCCGCGCGGAATCTCGGGGTGGTGGATCAGGTACTCCGCCGCACTCACAATTTCGGCGACGCCGGCTTTGTTGTCGGCGCCGAGCAGCGTCGTCCCGGATGCGGTGACGATGTCCTGGCCCATCTGCGCTGCAAGATGCGGGTTGTCGCTCAGGCGGAGGACAGCTGTCGGATCGTCCGGCAGCACCAGGTCGCGCCCGTCGTAGTTCGAGTGGACAATGGGCTTCACGTCCGCGCCCGGCATTTCCGGTGAGGTATCCACGTGCGAGATGAATCCGATCGTCGGCACGCCGGACTTGGCGGTGGTTGCCGGAATAGTCGCGCTGAGGTAGCCGTTCGCGTCCAGCAGAACGTCCGCGAGGCCAATGTCGCGAAGCTCGGACTCGAGGGCCCGCAACAGCAGCCACTGATTCTCGGTGCTGGGTTGCGTCGACGACTGCTCGCGGGACTGGGTGTCGAAGCGCACGTAACGAAGGAAGCGATCCAGAACATCAGGCATGATGATGATTCAACCGGTCCGGCTGAAGCCGGACCCTACGGTGACTTTTCGATGAACGTGGCATGAAGGAGACGGACGGCATCGTCCAGCTTCGAGCGATCGATCATCCACGTGATCCGGAACGACGAGGTGGCGACGCCCTCGCCTGCGATGCCGCTGCCAGCGAGCGCTGCCGATCCCTTTCGCAGATTGCTGAATGTCGCGTTGATGCCGGCACCGACGACACTGACGGCACCCAGCGACTCGCGGATTCGGACGGTGGTCCCGAATCGCGCTTCGAGGGCCGCGCGGACCCGTTGTTCTTCGTGCAGGTTCTCGCGCGAGACGACCAGCGCCAATCGATCATCGACGACATGGAGCTGTTTGCCGGCGACCTGGTGCTGGTCGAGCAGCGTCAGGATCTCGAGCGACTGTCGATCGGCGTCGAGGACGATGACGTCACGCTCGCTGGCGACGCCGACCACCGTGCCTGGCGGCCTCGGAGCGTTCCTGCGTACGACGGTGCCATCCGCGGCAGGATCGGCGCCAGGCAGCGGCGAGCTCGTCGCCCGTGCGTAGATGGCGATCCCCTTTTCCTTGGCAAACTCGACCGCCTGCGCGTTGAGCACGCGGGCGCCGGACTCGGCGAGTTCCTGCGTCTCTTCATACGACATCGTGCCGATCCGGTGCGCCGCCGGCACGACTCGGGGGTCCGCGCTATATACGCCGTCCACGTCCGAGCAAATCTCGCAATACTCCGCGCCGAGCGCCGCCGCCATCGCCACGGCGGTCGTGTCACTGCCGCCGCGGCCGAGGGTGGTGACCTCGCGGCGATACGACACACCTTGGTAGCCGGCGATCACCACGATCTTGCCGCGCGCCAGCTCGTCCTGGACCCGGAACGGCCGCACCTCCACGATCCGCGCGTCGACATGGCGGTCGTTGGTGATGATCCCCGACTGGCTGCCAGTGAAGCTGATGGCGTCGCCGCCCATCTCCCGGATCGCCATCGAGAGGAGCGCCATCGAGATGCGCTCGCCGGCGGTCAGGAGCATGTCGAGCTCGCGGCGGTCCGGATTGGCGGAGACTTGTCTGGCCAACCCGAGCAGATCGTCGGTCGTGTCGCCCATGGCCGACACCACGACCACGACGTCGTGGCCCTCGCGGCGCGTCCGCATCACCCGGTCGGCGACCTGCTTGATGCGCTGCACGTCAGCGACGCTCGATCCGCCGTACTTCTGGACGACGATGGACATCACAAGAGCTGAGGTCGTTCAGGTAAAGGTTGCCATCACCGGCGCGTGATCGCTGGTGCCGACGTCCTTTTGGACCACGCAGGCAGTCGCGCGGGACGCCAGGGCCTCGCTGGCGAAGACGTAATCGAGGCGCCATCCGATATTCCGTTCACGCATGCTGCGCCACGGCGGCCACCACGAGAACAGGTTGTCGTTGTCCGGGTCGATCGCGCGGCCGACGTCGACGAGGCCGCGATCCAGCATTCTTTCCATCAGCGCCCGTTCTTCGGGCAGCTGTCCGATCGCGCGCGGCTTGCGTTCCTTCGGGTGCACGTCGCGCTCGGTCCGTGCGATGTTCATGTCCCCGCACAGCACGATGCTGCGTCCGTCCGCCCGCGCCGCGGTCACGTAGGCGTCCATGGCTTCGACGAACTGCATCTTGGCGGGGAAGTCCTTTCCGCCGTTGGGCACGTAGACCGACGAGACTGTCACCGGGCCAAACGCGGTAGCGAGGTCGACCGAAGCGATCCGATATTCGAAATCGAACGTCGGATGGGTGAAGGCGGGAGGTTCGGGCGCGAACGACTTGGCGACGAGGAGGGCGACGCCCGAATATGCCTTGCCGCCGTGCCAGTAGCACCAGTACCCGTCCATCGTGTAGATAGTGATCGGGACCTGGTCCGGGACGGCTTTCAGTTCCTGGAGGCAGACAACATCCGGACGGTCACGGTCGATCCATTCCTGGACCTGTGCGTGACGCGCCCGGATACCGTTGACGTTCCAGGTCGCGAGCTTCAGAGGGCTAGAAGCGCGCGTGCGCGGCCTGCCGCTCGGCGGCCGGCACCGCCATGATGTCGGCGTGCGCGGCGACGTGGGCCTTGACGATCTCTTCAGCCTGCGCCATCAGCGCCGGATCGCCGAGCCGGTACACCGCGTTGGCCTCGATCAGGTCCTTCTGGTGCGACGGCGTCGCGTCGATACTCTCGTAAATCGCTGCGACGGGGCACGCCGGGACGCAGGCGCCGCAGTCGATACATTCTTCCGGGTGGATGTAGAGCATTGTCGCTTCGGCGAACTCGGCTTCGTCCTTGCGCGGGTGGATGCAATCCACCGGGCAGACGTCCACGCAGGCCGTGTCTTTCGTCTCGATGCACGGGTCAGTGATGATGAATGGCATGCTCGCGAATCTCCGGTAATGGGACCTGATTGGTCGGCCTTCGACGGCCTGAACCGACGAATTATACCGCGAGATCAGCGCAGGGCAATCCCGGAGATCCTGCGATATTCGAGCACCCCGGTCGCGACGGGGTAGGAGGCGGAGTGATGATGGTACGAGTCACGGTGCTCGCGCTGATGCTGACGGCGCTGGTAGGCGCACAGGCGGTCGTGGACAAGCGGCTGACCAGCGAGGATGTGGCCAAGGTCGTCGGCATCACCGGCATCCGCAGCGTGGCGCGCGGTGCGCAGACCGGCGCCGGCGGCGACCTCAATTTTTCCCGGCCCGACGGCAAGCTGCTGTTGATGGTGAACTTCGGCGACGCCAAGCTGTACACCAAGGCGCGCCAGCAGAAGCAGACGACCGTCGGCGGCAAGGCCTACCCGATGGAGCTGTTCGCGCACCGCGTCACCGGCGTCGGCGAGGAGGCGTTCGCGTCGCCGCCGGGCAGCGTGCAGTACGTGATCTACGCGCGGAAAGGCAACAACGCGATTTCGGTGACCTCGTTCTATTCGTCGGCGGGAGAGGCAATTCGACCGCTGCTGAACGAAGCGCAGCTGAAATCGATCGCGCAGACGATCTTCTCGCGGTGGTGAGAGCGCGCTACGGCTCGAGCCGGTTGAACATCATCGGGCTCGGCGTGACGGCATAGCCCATGGCTTCGTAGAGAGGCTGGCCCTCGCGGCTCGCATTCAGCGCCAGCGACAGGATGCCGGATTCGCGGCACCACGCGTGGATGACATCCATCACCTGCCGCGCCAGCCCGTGACGCCGATGAGGCGGTTCGGTGTAGACGTTGTACACGAACGCCAGGCGGCTGCCCGGATAGCGCGGACCCGGCGGCCATGGCACGATCGTGATGCCACCGCCGGCCACCACCGTCCCGTCAGCAGTTTCCACCAGCCACGCGCGATACGATCCCGCCGTCATCGTTTCCGCCAGCCAGGCGCGAAAGTTCGAATCGAGCGCCTCGGCATCGAGCGGCACGCCCATGTCTGCGAACATCGCGATGCGATGGCGCGCGAGCACCGCGGCATCGTCGAGAGTCGCCGTCCTGACCCGATAGTCGTCGATCACGATCGGGAATTATACTCAGGCTATGGCGAACCCGACTGAGGCGCGGCGAGGACCCGAACCACCTGACTTGAGCGAAAAAGGCGGCATGAAGAACGGAGAGCCGCAGCGTTCCGACACGCGGCTCTTCATGCAGTTCATGGCGTTCGCGGGATGCACCGATGCGACAGCGGTCGTGGACACGCTGGCGCGCGCAAAAATCTCCGGTGTCCTGTACGACGATGTCAACGATCCGCGCGGTATCGGCTTGCTGACGTTCAGCGAGGATCCGGATTACTTCGTGGATCGCGTGCGCGCCCTGTTCGACGAAGCGCCGTTCGCAGTGCTGGTGCAGAAGCCGGAATTCACGCTCCTCGGGCGGACCTACGCCATCGGCTACGAGCCTGACCTGCCGGAGGTGTTGCTGCACCGCCCGCGTCGCACCGTCTTGAACCCGTTGTGGAAGTGGGGCGTGTGGTATCCGCTGCGCCGTAGCGGCAAGTTTGCCCATCTGCCCCCGGACGAGCAGCGCGTGATCCTGGCCGAGCACGGCGCGATCGGGATGTCATTCGGCGCCGGCGACTTTGCCCACGACATCCGACTCGCGTGTCATGGCCTCGACAAGGCGGACAACGACTTCATCGTCGGCCTGGTGGGGAAGGACCTGTTTCCGCTGTCAGCGGTCGTGCAGTCGATGCGCAAGACGCAGCAGACCGCGCTCTACCT
>DASXGC010000117.1:0-25160 GCA_036489235.1 Vicinamibacterales bacterium | reverse complement strand
GCGGCGGTGATCAGTTTTGCCCGCGACTGGATTCCGTTCTACGAGGCGCGTCACGACACCACCAACCTGCCTTCGCTGAAGGTCGAGCGGATCACGGCGCTGCTCAATTCCAATCTGATAGACGAGGCGCAGAATGCACTGCGCGACCCAACGCTGCGCGGTAGCGGCGTCGCGGACATTGCGATCGCACGCCTCGACCAGAAACTGGCCGACATCAGGGCGTCGATTACAGCCATGAAAACGGCGCCGCCGGCGGCCGCGGGTTCTGCGGCGGACACCTATCGCGTCTATGAGAAGGCGTTGCACGACCTCGAACACGCGGCGCTCGATCCGGCTGGAGCGACCGAAATCGGCGACATCCTGAAACATCTTCCGGCGATGCCCACCGGTACTCCTGATCCTAAGTCATTCAAGACGTTGCTCGACGAGCTCGAGCAAGGCGAAGCCGTGCTCACCGGCGGTTCGACCTCCGACAGTCAGTGGACGATCAAACGGCGCATTCGCGAGGCGGCGGGAATCTTCGTGCTGGTCGAGGAGCCCTCGCCCGAACAGCTGACCGCGGCGCTGAACGAGCTCGAACCCTGTCTGGCCTGGGCCAACGCCCACGGCGAAACGGCCCTGGCGAACGATGCGCTGTGGGCGTTGTACTTGTGCCACAACCGGCTGCACCAGCCGGCGCGCGCCGCCGACGTCCTGATCGAGCTGAGGCGCAATCTCGAGGCGCGGCGCCAGGGCATCGCCGATCCGCTGCAGCGGGGCGGCGTGTTCGCCGAGTATCCGTATCTGTTCGACGCGCTGTGCGAGAAGCTGCATCAGGCGGGACGGCCGGTCGAACTCCTCGAAGCGATTGAGGCCGCCAAAGGCCGTGGCGTCGCCGACATTCTCACCCGCAAAGCCGGACGTCCGATTGCAGACGCCGACGTCAACGCCGCAACCGCGATGCTGCCGGCGCTCGCAGCCGCTCACCGGTTTCACTACCTGACGTTTCACGTCGACGAGGCATGCAGCTACGCCGTAATGGTGACCAGGGAGGGACACGTGCTTCCCTCCGTGCAAATCGCGCTGGGTCACCGCGACATTTTCGACGCCGCGGCGCATGCCGACCCGCGAGATTGGAATCAGCCATCGGATGAAGACCCGTCCGTCCGCATCGCCGATGCTTCCCGGACGCTCGCGCCCCTGGTCGGCTGGCTGCAGCCGTTGATCGATGCCGGACACATTGCCCGGGGCGATCACCTCTGCTTCGCGGCCGACCAGGAGCTTGCCAACGTTCCGTTGCACTACCTGCGGCTCGGCACTGCGACTCTTGGGGATCACGTCACCGTTTCGAAGACCCACGGCGCGTTTCATCTGCAGCGATCGCTGAATGGCGATCCGGCGGCGCCGCGCGCATTCATGGGTGTGGTGGTCCCGACCAGGCAAAACGTCGCCCAAGCGTCGTGGCCGGCGATGCGGCGGGCGATGTGGCGGCCGATCGAGTGGCTGCAGCGGCACCTTTCTGGCGAAACGGTCGAAGACGAGCATGCCGACTTCGCGCGGGTGTCCGCCCTCGATCTCACACAGCGCCTCGTGCACTTCTCGACGCATGCGGTGTTCCCGCGGACGCGTTCTCCATTCGAAGGCTCGGGCGTCGTTCTGGCTGACGCGGGCGAATTGCCCGACGAAACGGCCGTGGCCTCGGCGTCCAATCTTGACGCGGTGATGACCCCCGGCAGGGTGATCGATTCGGCGCTCGATCTGCGCGGAAGTCACGTATCGTTGATGTCGTGCGTCAGTGGCCTGTCGCGCGAGGGCCGCGGCGGCGATGCGCTCGGCCTGGAATGGGCGTTGATTCAGGCCGGTGCCACCAGCCTCCTGGCCAGTCACTGGTACATCAGTGCCCGGCTGGCGGCCGATTTCTTTGAACGCTTCTACCAGCATTGGCTGGTCGACGGCATGTCCAGGGCGGCCGCGCACTCGATGGCGATCGCTGACATCCGCGGGTCGGCCGGGGAGGATGCCGCACACGCATGGGCGGCGTTCAGTTTGATCGGCGATTGGCGGTGAAGCAGTCGGGAGACGAGGGGGTTTCGATGACAGATGCGGCGACAGAAATCAAGGGCCTGACCGATGTTCAAGTGGTCGCGGCAGTGCGACAGTTGAATCGTCGCGTGTTTTCAGACCTGTCGTTCGACGCGGTCAAAGCGGCGACCACTGCCACCGGCCTGAAGACGGTGTCGAAGGACGCGGCCGCAACCCAGCTCGATTCGGCGGCATCGGTCAGGTTGAGTCGTCAGGTGCTGACCGCCGCGGCCAGCGATCCAGGCCTGGCGCCACTGGTCACCGAAGTAATCAATCACGTCAAGCAGGACGATTCGCTGTTCATCGAAACCGCGATCGCGATCGGCGTGCTGGTGAACCTGACGATGTTCATGGCGAGTTCGGAGCTGAACTTCACGAGCGGAAAGCTGTCGATCCACAAGGGACAGGTCGGCGCTGATGTCGTCAAGCTCCTGGTCGAGCCGGTGCTGGAGTTAATCAAGAAAGTCCCGTCGGTGCACTAAAACAGGGAGTGACTCGATGAAATGGCGAACCTTGTTGTTTGTGAGCCTCGCCGCGGTGGCGGCGGTGTCGACCGGCTTGAGGGGACATGCGGCGCAGCAGCCGGCTCCGCACTACCCCGTGACGCTGGTCCCGCCCGGCGCGGGACCGTACACATTTCCACCGGGTTACCAGACACCGTGGGACAAGATTCAGATCCTGGTGACGGCGAAGATGTCGCCGAACCTGTTCGTGCTGCACGGCTCGGAAGGACTCGATCCCGCTCATCCGGACGCGTCCGGCGGCCGGGCCATGGCGCTGTTCGGTCCGGATGGCGTGCTGCTGGTCGACACGGAGAACCGGCAGGTCGCTGAAAAGACGCTGGCAGCCATCCGCACGTTCTCCGCGGCTCCGATCAAAGTGCTGGTCAACACCCACGTCCATCCCGATCACACCGGCGCGAACGCGTTCTTTGCAAAACAGGGCGCGCTGATCTTCGCGCAGGACAACCTGCGTAGCGAGATGGTGCGGCCGCCGTCGCGCGGCGGCTCGCCCGCCGCGCCGGACATGACCGGCATTCCGGTCACCACCTACAACTACAGTCGCGCCACCTCGGGCGAACCGGCCGTGACCCTGAACATGAACGGCGAGACGGTGGACTTCATTGCGATGATGCCCTCCCACACCGCCGGCGATACCATCGTCCGATTCCGGAACGCCGACGTCATCTATATCGAGGACTTCTATCGGAACTTCGGCTATCCCTTCGCCGATCAGACGAATGGCGGTTCGATCAAAGGCATGATCGACGCCGTCGATCTGATCGAGAAGCTCGCAGGGCCTGAGACGACGCTGGTGCCGGGGCACGGCACACTGGTCAAGAAAAGCGACCTCCTGCCCTACCGCGCGATGCTCGTGGACGTGCTGGCCAAGGTGACGCGGCTGCGGAATCAAGGCAAGTCGCTGAAGGACGTGCTGGCCGCGAACCTGACCGCGCCCTACGACAAAAACACTCAGGGCGATACGCAGCAGAGCAAGGACCGCTTCATCACCGAGGCCTACGACGAGGTGAAGGACTTTCCGCCGGTCGTGGATGGCAAGCGCACCATGCCGAGCCATCCGTAAGGTGGTCAGAACGCCGCGAGCTTGCGTAGAGGCTCGAGCCAGCCGAAGAACGAGCCGCCGATCTCCGGAAACAGCGATCCGATCACCGCGAGCAGCGGCAGCACTCCGTACAGCGCGACACGCTTGGCGAAGTCCCAACTGAAGTTGATCCGATCAGGAGTGCCGCTGCGAAGCAGGCTGAGGACGGTGTCACGCTCCATCCCGACCACAATCGGAATCGCGACGACGGCAATACTCACCATTGCCAGCAGGTCGATCGTCAGCAGCGATGACCGTCCGGGGAACAGGTAGAACAAGTGGGCGCCGGCCAGAAAGGCCAGGCACAACATCGCCGCGAACAACGGCGACATCGTCCGCGCCAGGATGTCGCGCACGACAAATGCGTACTGAATGGCGACGAATTCTTCGCACTCCCTGAACCATTTCGCAATTGCCGACGCGTCTTTTTCCCGGATCACTGACAACGCCGGCGCTACCGTTGCGGGTTGATGCGTACCGACCTGACCGAGCCCTCCAACGTGACGGCTGGCGGCGCCGTCCGACAGCATCGCCGGGCAGCGCTGCCAATGGGTTTGCTCGAGCAGCGTGACCAGGTTGTCGGAAATACTCCACAGACCGAACCACGCCTGGCTCTGGAGTAGGGGCGCGCTCTTCTGGATCACGATCTCGTCACGCAATTGCCCGATGCTGTCGTTGTGCTCGCACAGCGCGCGAGTCAGGCCGGCAAGATCCTGAGGCCGGACCGCGAGGCTGGACGCACACCACGACGTCAGAACGTCCACGCTCTGCAACGTCCGACGATTGGGAAAGTTCTGTTTGACCTTCAGACTCAGTCCGCGGTTGCCGATCGCGATCATGCCGTCTCGAAGCGTTTCCGCACGGGCCGCCAGCGCCATCAATTCGCTGAGATGCGGAGGAGCGATCGAGAGATCCCATCGGACGACATGGCCAACCCGGCCCAACGACTCTGCGATTCGCGCGTGAGCCAGCCGCGCCAGCTTTGGCTTCAACGAATTCCAGGTGGATGCGGCCTGTCCGGCGAGCAGTGCGGTGGCGACAAGAATCGAGAGCGTCGCCAGCGTCATGAACTGCGAAAATGCGCGGCCGTCGATGGTCGGAACCCAGCCCCTGAGGATCCAGGCGACGGCGACCACGAGCGTGCAGACGCCGACCAGATACGGCTTCGGCAGATTCTGCACCGGCATGTCCAGCAGCGCGGCGAAGTAGCGCAGATCGCTGCCGCCCTGCTGTTGACGATCGGCGCGGGTGCTGAAGGACGACCCTGGACATTCGCGCGGGGCGCCGGTGAACAGGCGGAACGCGGGAGAACCGTCTGCAAGCGCCGTGTACCCTCGACCGACGAGCGACAGACGCCGCACGCCCGCGATCATTCCAACCAGCAACCCGCCAAACAGCAAGGTCGTTGCCGGAAGCGGAGAAATGATGCCACCTGCCAGGAAACGACTGGCAGCGAAGGCGGCGGGATAGGTCGTCGCTTCCAGAAAGCGGCCGAAGTACCAGAGGGTGCCGAACATCAGGATCGAACAGACTCCGATCATCGCCAGGTTCCACGACGGCAGCGGCGCTTGCGGCAGGGCGTCGAGCGCAGGCTTCGCCGAATCGCGTGTGTAGGCCTGACACACGACCGCCACGCCCGGCGACAGCACCACCAGGAACACCGTCCACACCACTACGGTGACGAGAAACGGAGGTCCACTGGTCTGCCCGATCAACTGAATCGTCAGGACCTTCGCGAGCCAGCAGCTGAGACTCGCCAGCAGCAGCGTGGTCAGGAATACCGCGAATGCGTGCATCCTGATCGCGCCGTGATACGTCGCCGGCTGCGCAATCGCACGCAGGAATGGCAGCCGCCATCGCTTCTGCCTGGGCCGCAACAACTCGAGAAAGAGGTATACGGACGCCCATACGACGCTCCCGACCCATAGCGCGAGCACGATCGCGGTCAGGCCGGCGGCGGTGGTCAACGGCGTCTGATGAATGGGCGAAGGCGCGGCATCGCTGGCCTCGTGCACGAAGGCAGCGTTGCCGGATTCGTAGGTCAGCGGCCAGTAGCCGTCGTTACCGATGACCGTCACCCATACAGGCGGCTTGCACGGTCCCGGTCGGGCCTCGGCGCTGTTGACCGCCGGGTCGCAGTAGTCCACCAGCTGTCGAGTTGCCTGAAGCTGGATCGAGGTGGCATTGAAGACCCCGGCGGCGATGAAGCTCGGAAAAGCGTCGCGGTCGGTGCCGCCGCCGTTCGTACGCTGGGAACCGAGCGCGAGTGGATATGGCGACGCCACCAGCGCGCCGCGGGTGTAGGGGAGGTACTCAGGCTGCAGGTACAGCAGGTAGCTTCCCACGAAAAACAACTGCGCGTCAGGCGCCGCCTTCCTCACCTCGCGCGCGAGAAACAGCACGTCCCGCGCATCGGTCGCGACAATGCCGACCACGTCGAGGTCTTCGTGGCGGATGTTGTCGAGAATGTTGTCAACCGTCGCCTCGGCGACCGGCGACGCCAGTTGTGGACGCAGCGCCGGCAGTTGGTCGGACGCCGGAGTTGTATCTCGAAAACTCAGCGGGACGATCGGCGTCGGCAGCAGCGACACTGAACTGGTCTGCGACAGGGTCGCGTCACTTCGAAGCTGAGACACATGGAGCGGAAACCGATAGACGGTCGCGCACGGAAAGGCGATCGGCGATATCGGCGTTCCGGGAAAGGACGGACAACGCAGCTCCGCCGGCGAATCCGCGACCGTCCCAGCGGCGTTGGCCCCACGGACCATCGTCGCGCGCAGCCCTTCGGGCGCCGCGCTCTGGCCGAACGACGTGTTGCTTTCGACCAGCAACGCGACGTGTTCGCCGGTACTCCAGGCGGGATTCATCCGTCCGAGCGCCCGACTCAATGCCTTCATCTCGGCCGATGTCGGCTGCGCCGCCGATTCGTATGTGACGCCCGGGGCGATCGCCGAGACGATGGTCGGGTTCGCGTCGGCCATCGCGGATCCAGACACCAGGCTCACCGAACCGGCTGGCCCGCGCCAGTGCTTCAGCTCGAGCGCCAGCGACGGTATCGAACCTGAAAATGTTGGCGCCACCACTCGAAGCACCGGCTGTGCGGCCGCATCCGTCGTGGACGCCCACCGGAAGATGAAGTCGATCGCATTGGCCAGCGATTTTCTGTGCACACCGGTGGTCGGTGTCTCGAGCGCCAGCAGGACGACCTGGAACGTCATTTTCGTTGCCGGCTCGTCAATCTTGCGGAAGATCAGCGCCCCTGGTTGACGCTCGTGGAGACGGCTGTCGCTGGCGACGCCGTCGGTGCTGGCGTTGCCCGCCCTCGACCAGTCGATCAGCTTGAAGCGATCGAGCACAAAGCCGGCATGGCTCATCGCCGACTGGATCGCGCCGAGCGTTTCGTCCGCGACCCACCCGCTGTTCGAATCGACATAGTCGGGAATGGTCGCAAGAAGAAACTGCACGTCCAGTTCGGGATTGGTTGCCGAACGCGTCGCCGTGACCAGTCGGCACAACGCCTCGTGATTATTGAGGTCTTCGAGAAAGCTGTCGGCGACCTCGGTCCGGAGCTTCTGGAAAGGAGCGTCTGGCTTGATCCCGGCCTGCAGCAGGGCCTGCAGCAGCGTGATGGACTTGGCTGCGGTCATCCCGGTCGGCGATCCAGGCTGACACCAGGCGTAGTCGCGTGCCGCCTCGGGCGTTCGATCGCCAGCCAGCAACGCTTCGAGGTCGCTCAGTGCTCTGGCGTCACCGGCGGTGCGAACCTCAGAAGCGCCGGCGTCGCTATCGAGACTCAGCGCCCGCAGCGCCCGCTGCGTCGGTCGCTGGTCGAGCGACACACCGAGCGATTCTCCCAGCAGTTCCATGACCGGCTCGAGATCGGCCAGCACGGAACCAGATGCGGCCGCGGTTTGCACGGCCGCCGTTTTCGCCACTGCCTGGGCGGCTGGCTTGACCGCCTCGCCTGATCCGCCCTGGCGCAGCAGTGTTACCGAGACCACCCCGGCAGCGAGCGCCAGCGCGGGCACGAACCCACCGATAGACGATTCGAACTTCGCCATGCCTTTCCTCGTACGTTCCCAGCCCGCTTACGTCATCGCCACCGGATACCGCACCCACGGTTCGACCGTGTGCGGCGGCAGCGTCGCCGGGCAGTGCGATCCCTCGATCGACGATTCGTGAATCAGCGAGTTCACCGGAATCGTGCGCTCTCTTCCTCGCGGCACGCTCCACCTGCCCTTGTCGTCCTGATAACGCTGCGGCAGGTATTCGGCCATCCACCAGGTGCCAACCAGCGAATCGTGCAGCAGTCCATTCGCGTCGGGCTGCACGTACGCGGGCATGCCGGTTACGGGTGGTGACTGTACGGCGCGTCCGAGGACGGTGGCGGCTTTCCGTAGATCGATCAGCATCCCCGCCTTGTCCGCTTCCGCGAACATCCACTCGAGCGCGACCTTGGCAAGGCCCGACTCGTTCTCCGGGTAGCTGCCGCCAACGTCAGAGTGCGAGCCGGAGAACCACGCCTGCTTCATGTCCTGCCCGGGCAGGGCGGGTCCCCAGAGATTGTCGCGGTAGTAGCAGCGCTTTTCGTGAATCGCGACTGCGTGCCGCCCGATCTCGATAATCGGGTTCTGTCCGCTGAACGGCAGGTTGATCGGGTCGTAGGCCCAGCCGAACGAACTGACGGTGTCCCACAGACCGCAAAAGTGCACCTTCACGGTTTGCGTGTGTGAAAATTGCCAGCGGAACAGGTCGTCGGTGCCGAAGGTTGAGTGATCGCGGCTGGTCCGTTTGGTTTCGGCGGCGTAGGCTTTCAGCACGTAAGGAATCAATCCATCGTTGCCCGCGCACAACAGACCGTAGACGTGCAGGACGCTGGCGATCGCTCGCGCGGTGTAGGCGCCGCGGCTGAAACCAAGCAGGTAGATCTCGTCGCCGTCCGCATAGGTGTTCATCAGATAGCGGTAGGCATCGCCGACGTTGTCCAGCAAGCCCGACCCGAACGCCAGTCCCGTGATCCGCGACACCTGCCGTGACAGCCAGTAGCGAGCCCGGGGATCGCCCATCGTGCCGACGCCGGGATGGTAGTAGCCGACCTGACGATGGTCGAGCGTCAAGGCCGAGTACAACTTGACGACGTTCGACTCTTCGGAGGGATTGTCGAAGCCGTTGCCGGTCCCGTCACAGCAAATGACGATGTTCTTCCCCATGGTCAGAGCGTCTTGAGATATTCGAGCAGCGCCCGTTTCTGTTCGGGCGCGAGCTGGGTGCCATAGGTATGTCCGGCGTTGCCGTGACCGGGACGCGCGATGTCGAACAAGTCGCCAGTCCGCTCGGCCGCCGCGCCCGCGGTGATGAATCCGACGCGCGTCGAATCGTAGACGTCGTATCCACGCCAGAACTGCTTCGGCCGCGCCGCCACCGGCTCGAGCAGATCGGCGAGCGTCGGCACCGATCCGTTATGCAGATAAGGCGCGGTCAACCAGACACCATCGAGTGGCACCGCGAGATAGCCGTCCGTTTTCTTGAAACCGGAGAACTTCCACGGGTGAGCGTCGCCGGCTCCGTTGGCTGCGGCAGCGGCAGCAGATGTCCACAGGTCGAGCCTGGTTCGATCGGTGCCGATTTCGGACCACGGAATTACACTGCCAGCGCGCGGGCCGCCAGTCTTGTGACAGCTGGCACAGGTCGAATCAAATGTGTTCGCGCCGGCTGCAGCCAGTTGCGCGTCGATTGGCAGCGGATACTTCGGCGCCTTCAGGTCGCCGATGTAGTTCATCACGCGGCGCAGGCTCGACATCGCGGTGGGAACGGTGCTGTCCCAGGCGGCGTAGTCGCGATCCATCCACTTCGCCGGGGTGCCTTCGCTGGTCGCCGACCATTGGACCGCTTCGCGAAGCGACGCGTTCAACCCGTCCCGGAAGAACGGTGTTCCATCGCGGCGGCGCAGATTCCATAGCGGCATCGAATCGGACTGCGAGGCGTCCCCGTACGGCGGGTGGATCGGCGTCGCAGTGCGGTCGTCCTGAAGCCGCAGGATGTCGCGCCTGGCGTTCGGAATGACAAACAATCGATATTGCAGACGAGTGGCGAGCGACAGGCTCGTGTTCTTAGCGATCTCGCCCAGGATGGTGTCGGGCGTGAATCGCGGATCGTTCGCGCACGCAACGAGAAACCGCACATACGCCTGCTCCGTCGCCTGATGCGCCGCCGTCGCCGGATAAATCATCGGCACATCGTCGGGCCTGGCCCTGAAGGTCGCGGAATGGCACATCGCGCAGTTGACGCCGACGCGTGGAACACCGACCGTTGCCTTTGACAAGCCGATCGGCATCTCGTGACCGTCGCGGGAGAGGATGCCGATCGAGGCGTAGCCGCCGGGCTCGAGGTACTCGGGGAAAATGCGTGGAAGGACCAGCCAGATCCAGTACGGAACGCCGGCGGCTTCAGTGCCGACCGAGCCATACAGGAAATGATCTTCGTCTGATTGAAAGTACGGTGCCGGTTCTTCGCGGAAGAAACGATCGAAGACAACCACGCCGCCGAGCGCCGCGATAACCAGCAGAACGCCCGCGACGAACCGCTGGCGCGGTGTGGTGAACCACGTCATGCTCGTACGACTCCGGGAAGGGCCGCCATGCTAGAACGTCTTCAAGTACTCGACGATGGCGCGCTTTTCATCGTCTGAGAGTGTGGTGCCGTAGAGATGGCCACCGTTGCCGTTGCCGCCGATCAGCGTGTCGTAGCGCGTGAACACCTGCCCATCCGCTTCCGCGACGTCGGAGACGAAGCCGACCTTTCGCTGGTCGAAGACGTCGTAGCCGCGATAGAACAACTTGGGTCGCCGATCCGGCGGATCGAGCAGGTCGCGTAGGGTCGGTACGGAACCGTTGTGCAGGTACGGACCGCGCAACCAGATGCCATCGAGCGGGTGATTGGCGTAGCCGATGGTCTTTCGGAAATGCGAGAACTGATATTCGGACCCGGGATACAACCCCACCTGGTTCGACGCAAAAATAAACGTGTATGAGTCGAAGCGGTGCCGATCGGTGCCAATGGTCTCGATCGGCTCGACCATGCCGACGCGCGATCCCGCCTTGACGCCGTCACGGAATCGATTGTCGGCGTGGCATTCGCGGCAGTGCTGCTGATAAATCGTCGCTCCGCGAGCCGCCAGTGCCTGATCGACCGGGTAGGGGTACTTCGGCGGAGGCAGTGTCCAGATCCAGTCGCGCACGCGCTGCAAGCTGGCGTGATCGACGGTGACCGGAGTGACCCCGGCGCCAAGCGCAGCGCTCAGGTTGCGCTCGTCAACCGAATCGTTGTCGCCATCCCAGTGCAGGTGCATGCCGTCGCGCGGCTTCTGATTCCAGAGTGACGGGAAGTCCGAGGCGCCGATCAGCTCGTCGTGTGGCAGCCGGGTCAGGTCCCAATTGAACTGAACTCCCTTGTAGGGGTTGAACGTATCCACCCGGCCGCGGCCCCAACGCGGGACATCTGCAGCGAGAATCGGCGCGATGCGGTTGCGAAGATTCAAGGTCTGCATCTTGAGCCGGTCCACGAGGCCGACCCGCAACAGGGCGCGTTCGAACAACGACGGTCCGCCTTTTTCCGGGAGGCGGCCGCGCACGGCATCAGCCGTCAGGCGGTTGTCGAGCGTGCAATCCTGGACGAACTCCACGAACGCCTGCAGATCGAGCTGATGCGCCGGCATGCCGAGGACGATGCGTCTGGCGCCGTCGGGTGTTTCGCGCAGTGTGCCTGTATGGCAGACCGCGCAGTTGAGCCCGGCGTGATCGATGCCCAGGCGGCGGCGTCGCGAAATTCCGATTGGCCGGTCCTTGCCGGGCTCCACGACGAACCCGAAGCCGGCGAAACCGTTCGGGGCCCGGTCACTGCAGATCGACGGCAACGCCGACAGAATCCAGTACGGCGGAAGCGCTCCCCCGACCGGCGACAACAGCGATACGCCAGGCTCGCTGCCAATCGATCCGTACTTGAAATGTTCTTCGATGTTGTCGTACGTCATCGGATCGTCGGTGTCGAGCGACGCGACGACCCAGATACCGACGGTGGCGCCAAATACCAGCACCACGATCAGGAGCGCACGAAGCAGCGAACGAGCGTTCGCGATCACGGAAACGGCTGCGGCTGAAAGACCGACATCACCTCGTGCAACATCGCTTCGGGGCTCGGGAAGCGGCTCTCTTCGTAGCACCCGATCGGGTGCTCGACGACATGCACGAGACACTTGTTGCAGTAGGTGCAGGGCCGATCGGCGCGATCCTTGCCGGCAGCGAACTGCTGCACGAGATCGTTGTTGGCGACCAGGGGACGCGCCATGCTCACGCCGTCGCAGTCGCCGTCGGTGATCGCTTTTCGAATCACGGACGCGGTCTGAAAGCCGCCGGTACAAATGACCGGCACGTTCACGGCCTGCTTGATGACCCGCGCATCGGGGAGCGTCAGCCCTTCGATCTGATCGGCGGGTACACCCGCGTCCAGCCATTGTTTGCGGAACAGGTCGCCGGTCAGATGGTTGTGGAACAGCAACAGATTGCGGAACGTATTGGCCCCGCTCGACGCCAGCTGCTCGTAGGTGTGAGACAGGATCGAAATGTCGAGATCCGATCCCGCCGGATTGCGGGGATGCGGAAATGAGCTGCCGGTCGAGACGTGAATGGCGTCCACGCCGGCGTCGACCAGCCACTTGCAGACCTGCACCGACTCGTCCAGCGTGTTGCCGGGGCCCTCGAGACGCACTGCGAGCAACGCGTTGTTGTGCTCGACCGCGCTGATCTTCATCTGGAGGTGGAAATCGGATCCCACGCGCGCCCGAATTGCCTTGACGATGTCGATGACGAAGCGCGCGCGGTTCTCGAGCGGCCCCCCGTATTCGTCGGTGCGATCGTTGATCGCTGAGCTCAGAAACTGGGTAATCAGATAGCCGTTGGCGCCGTGCAGCTCGACGCCGTCGAGGCCGGCGTCACGGGCGCGGCGCGCCCCTTCCGCGAACGCCGCGACCACCTCTTTGATGTCGGCGGTCGTCATCCGATCGCACTCGAAGCCGTGCAGCGGATCTTTCTTGTCCGTTGAGCTCTGCCCCTTCGGATGCTCGAGGTCAGGGATGTCTCGCTGACGGCCGCCGTGACTCAACTGCAGGATGAACTTGCAATCGTACTGGTGCACGGCCGTTCCCAGCGCACGCCAGAACGGGATCCGGTCGTCGCTGACGATGGTGGCGTAGTTGGGGATGATTCGGCCGCGCGGGTGCACCGGCACAAATGACGAGATGATCGCGCCGACACCGCCCCGCGCAAATTTCATCTCCCAATTGATCCGAGCCTGGGTTCCTGAGCCGTCGTAGTTGTCGAACCGTCCGGAAATATTCGACCGGAAGATCCGATTCTTGACGGTGAGATTGCGGAAGCTCAGCGGTTGAAAGATGACGTCCGGCATGTGTATTCCTCTGCAGAGTCAGGGTGAGTGTGCGCGTCATTCAAGCACGACTGCCTGCATTCACCAAGCGGATTACAACGCACTGTGGCCTCATCCATTAACGACTAGTGATTCATGCAGTCCAACCGTTTCAGCACCGGACCTGCGATAGACTGCCGCATCTGCAACAGAGGCTCTGCTGATGCATTCACACCTGAACGTCCGCCCCCTGATGACCGGTTGGTCGTTGTTCGCACTAACCGCCGTGCTGGTGCTGGCGGCGTGCGGCACTCACGAACCCAAGCCCGGCACGGTTCGCGACGAGGCAATGCTCGCATCCCGAACGGCCGCCAGTTTTCCGGCCGCCGACGAGGACTACTTTCACGACATGGACGGCGGCCTGCCGTTGACGAGGGAACAGATCCAAGGCCGCAACATGTGGCTCGTCTGGACCGGTGGTGACGACCGCCTCTGGGATGTGCTCTCGGTGGACAGCCTCGGCTCTCTCGACTTTCTCAAGACGGTGTCGTCGCATCCAACGCTGCCGTATTCGCGCGACACACGCTGGAATTACCTTGGCCTCGTCAACGAGCCCTGCTTCAAGAAGGCGACGGGACCCGACCCGAACCGCTACGGACTGTGGCTCGACGTCCGCGATCCTGCGTGTCCACCTGATCCGTTCGCCAACGGCGATAAATACAAGGGCGTTCAGGTCGGCGCGAGAGGGAAAACCGTCGCGATCGGCTCCTACTACGGCGAGCCCACCGGCATCGTCGGGCTCCGGCTGTTTACCAACCCGGCGTTCAACGCCGAGGCGAGCAAGAAATGGGATTCGGAGCGGTACTATCGCGACCCCAGCTATTACCAGTCGCGCGACCTCGTCAAGCCCTACCGAGTCGGGATGACGTGCGCCTTCTGCCACGTCGGACCGAATCCGGTGAAGCCGCCGACCGACCCGGAAAATCCGCAGTGGTCGAATCTGAGCTCGAATGTTGGCGCGCAGTTCTTCTGGTGGGATCGCGTATTCGATTGGAAAGGCGCGACCAATCAAGGCAGCTTCGCGTATCAGTCGCTGCACACCTCGCTGCCTGGCACCCTTGACACCTCGCTAGTGTCGACGGACAACATCAACAATCCGCGGACGATGAACGCGGTCTACTACCTCGGACCGCGGATGGGCGAGGCCAAACGCTGGGGCAAGGAAACGATCGCCGGCGGCGGACTCGACAACCGTCAGTTCAACGAGTTCGTGCCGCCGACCGACCCGTTGGCGCAATTCTTCGCGCCGCCTTCTACCACCTGGACGCCGCGGGTTCTCAAGGACGGTTCCGATTCAGTCGGCGCACTCGGCGCACTCAATCGCGTCTACCTGAATATCGGTCTCTTCAGCGAGGAGTGGCTGCTCCACTTCCGTCCGCTGATCGGCGGCAAGGCGATTTCGCCGATCCGGATTGCCGACGCGCGCAAGAATTCCGTCTACTGGCAGGCCACCGAACTGCAGACGCCGAACATGGCGCGCTTCTTCCTTGCCAGCACCGATCCGCACTACCTGAAGGATGCGCCTGGCGGCGCGACCTATGCCACCGAAGACGCGGACTCGTTGCGCCGCGGCAAGACCGTGTTCGCCGAGCGATGCGCGCGGTGCCATTCGAGCAAGGCGCCGGCGCTACCTGCGGGACTCGACCTCGAGAACTGCAACGGCAAGGACTATCTCGGCTGCTGGACCCGTTACTGGGCGTGGACCAAGACCGACGCGTTCAAGGAACCGATGCGGCAGATCGTCGCCGCTGACGACTTCCTCAAGGACAACTACCTCTCGACCGAACTGCGGGTGCCATCGACGCTGATGCAGACCAACATCTGCAGCCCGCTCGCCACCAACGCCATCGCCGGAAACATCTGGGACAACTTCTCGTCGCAGTCGTACAAGGATCTGCCGTCGGTCGGGACCGTCAAGCTGCGGAATCCACTCACCGGCGCCGAGTACGACTACACCATGCCTGCGGGCGGACGCGGCTACACCCGTCCGGCATCGCTCATCAGCCTGTGGTCCACCGCGCCGTTCCTGCAGAACAATAGCGTCGGGCCAGTCAAATTCAACCCGAGTCCGTCGGTGGAAGCGCGGATGGCGGTGTTCCAGGAATCAATCGAGCAGATGCTCTGGCCGGAGCGCCGGCAGACCGACGACCTGTTCACGCGCCTGAACATCACCGGTGCGGGCGTGGGCTGGATTCAGCGAACGACGGCGGACAGCTACATCAAGGTGCCCGAAGGTTACGTGCCGGACGAGTTGCGTGGGTTGCTCAGCACCGGCGAACGCCTGTTCCCGATTTTCTTCAGGAATGGTGAAGTCGAGATCGGACCGATTCCACAAAACACACCAGTCAGCTTGCTGACCAGCATCGACATTCTCGGCGCCGATCTGCCATCGGCGGAACGCCATCAGCACGTCGAGAAGCTGAAGGCGCTGCTCGAACAGATCACGCGTGAACTGAAGCGCAAGAACGACGTGTTCAGCAGCCAGGAAGTGATGCGATCGATGCTCGCCGTCAGCAAGTGTCCGGATTACGTCATCAACAAGGGCCACTACTTCGGCACCAGCCTGCTGACCGAGGAGCCCGGCCTGACCGACGCCGAAAAGCGCGACCTCATCGGATTCCTGAAGACCATGTGATGCCGACCACGCCCCCCTCCAACTACGACGCCGACTTTATCGTCGTCGGCTCCGGCGCCGGCGGTGGGACGGTGGCGGCGCGGCTGGCCGAGGCCGGCTATCAGGTCCTCCTGCTCGAGGCCGGCGGCGACCCCAGAAGCCTGATCGGAGCGACGCCGCAGACTCCTGGCGTCAACAGCCTGCCAGACGACTACGACGTCCCGGCGTTCCATCCGCTCGCGACCGAGAACGACGCGATGCGGTGGGACTTTTTCGTCCAGCACTACGCGAACGCCGACCGGCGGCGTCAGGATCCGAACTACCGGGACAGCGCCGACGGCAAGACGGTGGATGGCGTGCTGTACCCGCGCGCCGGTGTCCTCGGCGGGTGCACGGCGCACAGCGCGATGATCCTCGTCTATCCACACAACGCCGACTGGAATCAGATCGCGGATCTGACCGGCGACGCGTCCTGGCGTGCAGAGAACATGCGGACGTATTTCGAACGCATCGAGCTGTGTGCCCATCGGCCCGACCAGAAGGCATTGAACGATGCCGGTCAGAATCCAAGCCGGCACGGATGGAACGGCTGGCTCCAGACCGAGAAGGCGCTGCCGAGCGCCGCGATCGTGAACGACGATCTGCGATCGACCATCGTCGAATCAGCGCGGACCGTTTTGCACAGTCCTGAATTCGCGCTCACCGACGAGGATCGCCAGGCACGGCTCGAGAGCGAACTCGACCCGAACGACTGGCGGGTCGTCTCCGACTCGGCAATCGGCCTGCGCTATACGCCGCTGACGACCCGAAACCACCAGCGGATCGGCGCGCGCGAGCGCGTGCTCGACGTGGCGAAACGCCGACCCGACAAACTGAAGATTCAACTGAATGCGCTGGCGACCCGGGTGCTGTTCGATGCGTCGAACCGGGCAATTGGCGTGGAATATCAGAGCGGCGAGCGACTCTACGGCGCCGGTGCGCATCCCAGCCCGGCTGACGGATCGGTGCGTCAGGTGTTCGCAGCGCGCGAGGTGATTCTCGCCGGCGGCGCGTTCAACACGCCACAGTTGCTGATGTTGTCCGGCATCGGACCGAAAGCCGGTCTCGAGTCTCACGAGATTCCAGTGCTCGTAGACCTGGCAGGCGTCGGACAGAACCTGCAGGATCGCTACGAAGTGGCGGTCGTCAACCGGATGAATTTCCCGTCGTGGCAGGCACTGACGGGCGCCACCTTCACCAGCACCGACCCGCAGTATCAGGACTGGGCCGACAAGCGCGACGGCGTGTACACCACCAACGGCGCGATTCTGTCTGTGGTCGCACGATCGAGTCCGGCGTCGCCGCTTCCGGATCTCTTCCTGTATTCGCTGCTCGGGCGCTTCCAGGGCTATTTCCCAGGCTATTCGTCGCTGCTGGCAAAGAACCCGAACTGCCTGACCTGGGTCGTCCTCAAGGCGCACACGAACAACACCGCCGGAGCACTGACGCTGCGCTCCCCGGATCCGCGAGTGCCGCCGGACATCAACTTCCGCTACTTCGACGAAGGCAACGACAGTAGTGGCGCCGACCTGCAGGCGGTTGCGGCCGGCGTGCGGCTGGCGCGGCGGCTGGTGTCCGGCCTGAAAACCAAAGGCCTGATTGCCTCTGAAGAACTTCCGGGCGACTCGGTTGCCGACTCGGCACTACCCACGTTCGTGCAGCAGCACGCGTGGGGACACCATGCATCGTGCACCTGTGCCATCGGCCGTCAGGAAGACGGCGGCGTCCTGTCGAGCGATTTCAAAGTGCACGGAGTCACGTCCCTGCGAGTGGTTGATGCCTCCGTATTCCCGCGAATACCGGGGTTCTTCATCGCCAGCGCGGTCTACATGATTGGCGAGAAGGCGGCCGATGCGATCGCCGCCGATGCGGCCGCCGGCGCGGCAAGCGGCGCGGTCCGTCCGTTCGCAACCTGACAAAGTTGTTTCGTTGGACCGCTAGCTGATTACGTCCAGGCTGATCGTCGTATCGGTGATGCTTAGAGACAGCCCGTCGATCTTGATCTTCAGCGAGACCGGAATGTCCAGTGACGATACCAGCGCGCCGGTATCGCGGTGTTTGAGATCGAGCCGGACTCCTTCCCCGACCACCTCGAGACCATCGGCCACGACCTTCGTTCGCAGATCGCCGGCGACCTCGGGTCGGTACCGCTGGAACAGATCCTGAATCAACGAGGCCGCGAAATCGCACACGACCTTCGACTGCTCGTCAACGATTTCCTTGACCAGCTGATTGGCGAAAGCCGACACCTTGGGACCGTAGTCCGACAACGCCGTCGCCCCGATTCCAGCGGCCAGCTTCTGGATGCGGGGAACCACTTCGCCGTTGACGTCCTTGCCGACGGCGTCGATGAATGAGTTCACGTCGGACACTGCCGTTACCTCCCGAGCGATTGACTTCCACCGATACGACGCGCCGCTGCGATGTGTTCTACGGAATGTTAGGCAGCGGGATGACGATATCGCCAATGTTCACCTTCGCGATGACCGGAACATTGACGTTGAGGATGTCCTTGCTCTTCTTCTGGTCGCGAACCGTCGACCGGAGCGTACCGGAGATGTTGACGCCACCATCGACCAGCTTGATGGCGAGCGCTCCCGATACGCGAATGCCGTTCCGCTCGACGAGGTTGGAGATGAGATCGTCAACGATGGACATCGACTGAACCCTCGCTTGTGATTGCTAGTCGGTCAACGGATACATTCGAGGCAGCTTGAACAACGCCTCGGTGAAAAAGAAATCGGTCAGGACGTGAAACGTTCGCTCGTGCGCGCCTTGAATCATCGTCTCGAGCAGCCGGCTGACTGCGGCCCGGGCCACGACCAGTTGATCCTCGTTAGTGACCAGCGGAACCCGTCCCTGAAACAGCGTCAACAACGAGTCGCGGACGTGGTCCAGCGTGAATCCGTTTGCGGTCGCGACGGCGTCGGCCGTCTCCCACATCGCGGCGACCCGCCGCTGCGCATCGGCCGGCAACACCTGCAAGCCGTCGGGCGACAACTCGGTCGCGGTTTGCTCGTCGGCCGGTGATTCGAGCAGACAGGTCGCCGGCGGATTGGTCCACCCGTCGAGCGGCGACACCGTGTAGTGCTTGCGATCGACCGCGGCAATCAGGCGGACCGGGATGGGCAGCTTTTGATCCGGCTTCGGGATCGCCGTCGGGTCCGGTTGCAACGCTGCGATGTCGTCCTCGCCGATCGGCAGCGAGGCGCTCTTGGCCTTGCTGAACATCCACCTCAGCGTGATGTCGTTGAGCCCGCGGTTCGTATTGCCGCCGCCGATATCCGAATGCACGCCCCTGAACCAGACTTCGTCGGCACCGGGCAATCGTGTCGGCAGGAACGACGGGCGGCGCTCGTCGAGCGCCAGCGCATGAAAGCAATAGTCGAGCGAAGACTTCGGCAACGACAGGTGGTGGCCGATGTTGAGCGCGGTGTTTCCCAGACTGGCGAGACCGAAGGCCGCGACGACGTCCCACACGCCGAGGAAACGGATTTGTGGATGGGCCTCGACCACATCCTGGCTGCCCGGCTTGCGAATGCCGCGGTCCATGATGCAGTTGCAGAAGTCGAGCGTGGTCGCGGCGCCACGGCTGAAGCCGACGATGTCGATGATCTTGTCGCCGGCCGCCCAATTTGAGCACAACTGGTCGTACGCCTCGTTGATGCGCACCAGTTCGCCGAGCCCGAACGCGCCGCCGAGCGCCTTGCCGATGAAATCGAAGCGGGTCCCGACTCCGGCCAGGTAGAAGTCGTTGGTCTTCGATTGTTTCTTGTAGGCCTGAAAAAATCGGACGACGTTGGTGTTGGTGTATTGCGGATCCTCGCCATCCTTCGCGCTGTTCCAGGTTCCGTCGAACGCGTACAGTGCCATAGCCCTGGCCTCCTCGCTGCTCACTCGCAGTCGACATCTGCATCGCCGACCGTCGCGCTCCGAACGGCGCGCTCAGTATAGTCGGGGACTTCCTCGGCGGTAGCTGGCGGTATTGACCGTGCCACCCTCTACACTGGTGTCACGTCCGCACCGTTCGTTTCGCGCACGCCGATACCTAAGACTTCGTCGCACTCGAACGGATGACCGGAAGATATGCGGCCAGGAGCATCAGGCCCGAGAGGCCGTCGTAGATGCCCATCGGCGTGAAGCCATCGCCTTGGCTGAAGAAGAACGCCGAGAACGTCAGGCGGATCACGACGCCGCACCAGTTCGGCCAGCGATTGCGCTGCGGATCCTGCCAGCCTGGCAGGTAGAGAAAATCGATCGCCCACAACTGCATTCCCCAATGCCGCGGCCACGCCTTGGGAAAGGCGTCGGGCTGCCCGGCAAAGCGCGTGAACGAATCGGGAGACACGAAAATAATCACCCCGACCAGCAGGTTCAGCGCGATGCTGAGTCCGAGCAGGAACTTGTAGCGTTTCACCGGATCCATTCACACCACCTGCGACAGGCGAGACGGAGCACGGCGCGCCGCTCGAGTGTTAGCCGGCAATCATCCTACTTCCACGGGGTCGGCGCACGACAACGATCGCGATTCAGTGCCGAGAGAATGCACAGTTGTTCGCGCGCGCTCAGATGTTCTATAAGAGACCACTCGCCCCACGGCATTCGACTGCTCTCAAGCTCGACTGTTTCGCGCGGCACATGTTCGGAGTTGCTGCGCGGATATGCGCGCAGCAGCGACTGGACCACGAAGGGAGAAACGGAATGGCTGCAGTCGCCACTACCGTTGTGTCTGAGATTGCCGCCCCGCGCAAGGCGTTCTACGCGTGGCTGATACCTGGCGTGTTTTACCGCGAGCTCCAGACGGTGCTGCGTGATGCCGCCTTCATGGCCGGCGTCAGCAATACGACGGACACCACCGGTCCGTGGGACAAGCCCGGGTCGACCCGGATTGTCCACCTGACCGACGGGACGAGCGTGCGCGAGACCGTCACCAGCGCCACTGCCCCTGATTACTTCGCCTACCGCCTCACCGAATTTTCGAGTCCACGAGTCGGCCGTCTCGTCAAAGAGGCGCGGGGACAATGGTGGTTCACCGACAGCGGTTCCGGGCTCCACGCGAAATGGACCTACACCGCCGAGAGCAAGACCGCGCTCGGAGCGCTGATCCTGTACCCCATCATCAAGATCCTGTGGAATCGGTACATGAAGGCCGCGATGAAAGTCACCAAAGAACGCGCCGAAAAGGAAGTGTCGGGGAACTGACCATGGCCAAAGAATGGGACTTCGACCTCGAGGCGCTTCACGGTCAACAGGAAACCACCGAAGAAGATCGCGCCTACCAGGGGTCTCGCTACGCTGAAGTGCGAGAGGCGCTGTATGCGAATCCGTATCGCAACGGAGCCAGCGGACAGGAACCCGGACCGCTGCCGATGTTCCGATCCACGATCCGCAACGCGTGGCGAGGCACGCTGCACGGACACAAGTTCCTGAAAGAAGCGTCGGCGAGGACGGTCGATACGCATTCTGATCTGCGCTGGGGAACCGACGGCAAGGGTTACCGGCGGATCCTGGCGCCGAACGGCATCTGTGCGCTGGGCACGTGGGAGATTACCGCCGACAACCCGTACACCGGATATTTCCAGAAGGGTTCCCAGGGACTGACGATCGGGCGGATCTCGTCGGACGGAAACGAAACCAGACGCGGACAGCGCCGCTCGATCAGCCTCGGGATGAAAATCTATCCGACCACCGACCCGGATCATCCGATGCCGCTCATTCCCGCCAGCGTGATCGCGCAGGAGGATCTCGGCGGCATGCACACCGACTTCGTGAACGACGCCGAGCTCCGGAACATGCCGAGCGTGCACAGTTACCGGCGCGGCATTTACGTGCTGGTGATGCTCCGCGCCGGCCTCTACTTTTTCGGCCTCGACAAAGTGCCTGACGTTCGTCAGCTGCACGAGATCGCCGAACTGGGCAAACCGGCGAACGTGCCGACGCGCGCCCCCAATCACATGCTGCTGAAGATGACTCCGGGCCAGCGCCGGATCGCCGGCGACGGTCTCGATTTCCGGGACGAGATCTACTCGCACATCTTCAGTCCCGGCGACGAGATGCCGACCGGCTCGATAGACTACGACATTTTCGTCTCCGACAACGGCAAGAACATCGGCTTCCCCGGCTTCCGGCGAGTGACGGTCTCCGACTGGCAGCGCATCGGCACGATGCGCTTCACCGAGGCGATCGCGTCATACAACGCCGATCACGTCATCCACTTTCATCATCCAGGCTGGCGCGACGACCGGAACAAGCCATCGACGGCAATCCGGGCGAACGAGCAGCGCGTCCGCTGACCGGAAGCCAGCCTTGAGCACCCAGTTCGACGTCATCGTCATCGGCAGCGGCTTCGGGGGAGCGATTACCGCGCGGCGACTCGCGGAAAAGGGCATGCGCGTCCTCGTTCTCGAGCGCGGCCGGCGCTGGGAGGTCAGCCAGTTTCCGCGCAAAGCGGGCGACCCGTGGGTCTACAACCACCGTGAACCGGAGCGGCACAACGGCTGGCTCGACATGCGTTTCTTCAAGCACATGACGGTGGCGCAGGCCGCCGGCGTCGGCGGCGGATCGCTCACCTACAGCAGCGTCGCGCTCGAACCCAACCCCGACATCTTCAAGAGTGGATGGCCGGCCGAAATCACCTACGCCGAACTCCGGCCGTATTACGAGACCGTTGCCGGCGAGATGAACCTTGCGGTCGTGCCCGACGGACAACTGACCCATCGGTTCAAGGTCGCGCGCGAGGCGGCGCACAATCTCGGCTACGACGACCGATTCTCGAAGGCCAATCTCGCAGTCAGCTTCTCGGAGGATTGGAACTACGAGTTGGACGACCCGTTCAACCCGAAGCACTCGAAAACCTTCGTCAACGCCCACGGCCAGCAGCAGGGCACCTGCATCCATCTCGGTAACTGCGACGTCGGTTGCGACGTGCGCGCCAAGAACACGCTCGATGTCAACTACATCCCGCGCGCCGAACAGCACGGCGCCGAGGTGCGCCCCCTGCACCTGGTGCGCTACATCGAGCCGGTCGACGGCAAGTACCGCGTCGTCTTCGATCGCATCGACGGCGATCAACTGATTCGCGGTGAGGAAATTGCCGCGCGCGTGATCATCGCGGCGGGAAGCCTCGGCAGCACCGAGTTGCTGCTCCGCTGCCGCGACGAGTATCGGACGCTGCCGGCGCTCAGCAGCCTCCTCGGCAAACACTGGAGCGCGAACGCCAATTTCCTGTCGATGGGCAGCTATCGATCCGAAGCCGGCCGCGTGAAGCAATCCACGGGCGTGTCCATTTCGAGCGTGCTCGACTTCACGGACGGCAGTGTCAGCGGCCAGCGCTTCATCATCGAAGACGATGGCTTTCCCAATGTCGTACTGAACGCGCTGAAGGCCTATCTCGATAATCAAATCGGAGGATCCACCGGCAAAGCGTTGCTCGACTCGCTCGAGCACCACCTGCGCGAGGACTATCTCCTGAGCGACCTGATGGTCTGGCTCGGCGCCGGGATGGACGCGGCCGACGGCACCCTCGGTTTGAAGCCCCACGGATTGATCTCGCCGACCCTCGACCTCGATCTGGACTGGGACCCGGCAGGTTCGCAGGCGGTTCTCGACGCCATTTCACAGATGCACCGGAATCTGACCGAGGCAACCGGGGGACGCTGGTTCACGCCGCCGACCTGGAGTCTCTTCAAGAACCTGCTGACGCTGCATCCGCTCGGCGGCTGCCAGATGGGGGTCTCGGCCGACACTGGCGTCGTTGATCATCTCGGCCAGGTGTTCGGGTATCCGAACCTGATTGTGGCCGATGGCGCCATCGTGCCGACCTCCACCGGACGCAATCCATCGCACACCATCGCGGCGCTCGCCGAGCGCATCGCCGCACTCATCGCGTAGAAGCCAGACAGGAGCATCTCGATGGCGGACAACCCCGACAAGCCGGCGACCTCCGGCGCGGGACACAAAGGCCTGCAGGATCTCTTCAGCTATCCGCTCATGTCCGCGATCACCGAACGCCGGACTAGGCGCGTGGCGCGCGGCACCTCGATCGTCTCCGGCCCGATCAGCCATACCAGCACCAACGCGCCGGCGCCGCTATCGCCGCTCGAAGAAGCCGTTCTCGTGGTCTCGACCGGCCTGACCGGAAGGGTCACGATGCACGATGTGCCCGCCCTCAACAACGACGGCACCAGCCGCTTCGGCGCACCGCTCATCAACATCATCTCGAGGTCGGCCAGCAGCATCGACAACGCGCAGGCGGTGTCGTTCTTCATGATCAACGACGAAGGGACGTGGCTGATCAAGCAGCTGCGCAACCAGGAGGCGCTGACCTTGCTCAGTCAGTTCCCGCCGAAGTGGGAGGACTGGTCCGAGCAGAACTGGACCACCGCGGCCGCCGCCGTCAAACACCGGCTCTACCCGGAGCGGCTGGATTTTCCGCGGCGCTGGCCCTACTACTTCATCTGGAACCGGCAGATTTCCAACCAGCCCGGCACGACGGTCCTGCTGCCGATCGTCGACCTCACGCGACAGATGATCAACGTGTTCCTGAGCCTGCTCTCGGAGGAAGACGGTCAGCGGCCGCTGTTCATCGACGACTGGAGCCGGTTCAAGCCGAAGAGCCTGCTCGACTGGGGCGCCTGGCTGGGTAGTCTGCTCGGGTTCATTCCCAAAATCTCCTACCAGATCATCGGCGGCGCCAGCCGAGCCCGCGGCGACTGGCTCAATCACGACTACCCCGCTCCGATCGGTTACGCCAACACCTTGCGGACCGACTACGAGGCGTTTTTCCAGCTGCAGAACCTGATGCTGATCGGGCAAGGCATGGGTCTGGGCGGCTGGATTCACGCGGCGGTCGGCGCGCCGTATGTGTTCGAGCGCGACCCTGCCAACGGCAAGTTCGGCATCGAATTCAGGATGCAGCAACCGAAGCAGTGGCGTCGGTGGCCGCCGCTGCCGACCACGCAGCCCAATCCGATCGGCATCGACGGGATACTGGAGTCCCTGACACCGCCGTACGTCAAGTCGATGGACGAAGCGGTCGATCGCGTCATCGAAGAAAAATACGGACCGGCCGGAACCTACGGCGACAATCGCATCTTCGATCGTGCGTATCAGAAAGGCGAGTACGGCGATGCCTACCTGAAGATGGCGGCGAAGCGGCCATCGCAGCAGGTCGTGGACTATGCGAAGGAAATCTGTAACTACATCTTCGACACCTACGGGCGGTTTCCTGCGCACGTGAATGCGTTTCACCTGCCGGGCGTCTGGCTCCAGTTCTCACACCTCGAGCTGGAGTTCTACGAAAAATACTTCCAGGCTGATCTCTATCACCGCCAGGCGCGGCACCACGAGATGTGGGAGGAAGGCTAGT
>DASXGC010000081.1:0-4601 GCA_036489235.1 Vicinamibacterales bacterium | reverse complement strand
ATCGCGGTCGCAGGTATCGCGACCGCATTTGCCGCTGCGGCTTCGTTCGCGATCCGCAGATCCTTCTGATACAGGCGCGCGCGGAAACCCGGCTTGTAGTTGTCCACCAGCATCCGCTCGCCATGGACTTCGAGCACGCGGCTCGCCGCGAAGCCGCCGAGCAGCGCCTGGCGGACCCGCGCCGCGTCCACCCCCGCTTTCTTTGCCAGCGCGAAGGCTTCGCTGACACCGGCCAGCGCGCCGCCGATTGCAATCTGATTGCACACCTTGCAAATCTGGCCTGCGCCCGAGCGTCCGATGAGGACGATGCGTTCCTTGTTGCCCATCGCTTCCAGGATCGGCCGCACGCGGTTGAACGTGGCTTCGTCGCCGCCGGCCATGATCGACAGCGCCGCGTTGATGGCGCCGATCTCGCCGCCGCTGACAGGCGCGTCGATCATGGACCCGCCCTTCTCCTGAACCAGCCGCGCCAGTTGTTCGGTCACAGCCGGCGAAATGCTGCTCATGTCGATCACGACCGAGCCCTTCTGGAGTCCGGCGAGCACACCGTCGGATCCGGTGAGCACGCGCTCGACGTCACCCGTGTCGGGGAGCATGGTGATGACGACCGAGGACGCGCGCGCGACCGCGGCGGGCGACGCGGCGGCGGTCGCTCCGGCACTCACGAGATCGTCGACGGCCGGCTGGCTGCGGTTGTGGACGGTCAGCTTGTGGCCGGCCGCAACGAGATGCTTCGCCATGGGCTTTCCCATGACACCAAGACCGATGAATCCGATGTGTTCAGGCATATATAATCCTAGTGCGATCGACGTGAAGGAAGTCTGTTGACACTCACCAACAAAGTCGCGCTCATCACCGGCGGAAAACGGATTGGTCTTGTGGTCGCCCGCGAGCTGGCGGCGCGTGGCGTGGACGTGGCCATCGCTTACGCGCGCTCGAAGTCCGAAGCCGATCAGGCGGCGGCGACGGTGCGCGCGGCGAATCGCCGCGCCGAGATCTTCCAGGTCGACCTGTCGCAGCCGCCGGCGGCAGCTGCGTTGGTCCAGGCGGTCGCGGCCGCGTTCGGCCGTCTCGACATCCTGATCAACATGGCCTCGGTCTATGCCCAGCGTCCGTTTGCGGAGATGACCGTGGCTGACTGGGACGCGTCGCTGAACGTCGATCTACGTGCGGCGTTCCTCTGTGCGCACGCGGCTGCGCCTTACATGCGCGCGCAGGGCGGCGGGCGTATCGTCAACTTCAGCGACTGGATCGCCAGGAGCGGCCGTCCGCGTTATCCCGGTTTCCTTCCGTACTATGTCGCCAAGGCCGGGGTCATCGCGTTGACCGAGGCGCTCGCCCTCGAACTCGCGCCAGACCAGATTCTCGTCAACGCCATCGCACCCGGGCCGATTCTGGCGCCGCCGACCACGACCGAGGCCGAGTCGAAGGCAGTGGAGGATGCCACGCCGCTCGGCCGCTGGGGCGGCGAGATCGAAATCGCCAAAGGCGTATTGGCGCTGCTCGACAGCGATTTCATGACCGGAGAGACGATCCGCATCGACGGCGGCCGGCACGTGAAGTAGGCCTACGCCGCCGAGAAAATCCGCTGCATCGATTCCAGCGCGCCGGTGAGCTCCTGTCGATCGCGCGCGAAGCAGAACCTGACGTAGCCTTCTCCGTTGCGGCCGAAGTCGACGCCAGGGATGCAGCCGATTCGACCGTCCTTCACGAGGTGTTCGACCATCCGCCACGAGATCGAGTCCGCGGTTCGCGTCGAGCTCGCATCCGGGCCGTTCCAGCGGGGATTAATCTTCAGGAAGGCGTAGAACGCGCCGGCTGGAGGCGCGCCTGAAAAGACTCCCGCGGCCGATTTGCCGATGCCGCTGTAGAACAGATCGCGCCGCGCGCGAAGTTCTGCGCGGAACGCGGTGATGCACTCCTGCGATCCCTCGAGCGCGCCGATGCCCCCGAACTGGACGACTGAGGCGATGTTGCTGGCGCTGTAGAACAGCACTTTTTTCGCCCTTTCGCGGATCGCATGGTCGCGAATCGCCACGTAGCCCAGACGCAGGCCGGTCATCGCGTACGACTTGCTGAACGTATACAACGGAATCGTCCGCGCGTACATGTCCGGCAACGAGGCGATGCTGACCTGCTCGCCTTCGAACACCACGTCCTCGTACGCCTCGTCTGAGATCACCCACAAGTCGTGGCGCTGTGCGATCGACGCCAGGCGTTCGATATCCGCACGCGTCAGCACGCCGCCGGTCGGGTTGCTCGGCGAGTTGAGATAGAGGACGCGCGTCCTTGTCGTGATCTTCGCTTCGATCTCGTCGAAGTCGGGGCGCCAGCCGTTCGCTTCGTTCAGGGTGTAACCGACCGGTACTCCACGCGCCGCGACTACGTTGCCGGCGGCCGGTGGCCAGGCCGGATCCGGCAGCAAGACCTCGTCGCCGGCTTCGAGCATGGCCAGGCAGATCATGTAGAGGCCGTGGATGCCGCCGTTGGTGACGAGCACGTCCTCGTCGGTTTCGATCGGGATGCCGTTCCTGTCGCGCAGCTTGGCGGCGATCAACTCGCGCAGTCGCGGCACGCCGGTGGTCTGGACATAGTGCGACTTGTTGTCGGCGATCGCGCGGTTCATCGCCGTCTTCACCGTGTCGGGCGCGTCGAAACTGACGTCCCCTTGATCGAGCCTGAACGGATCCTGGATCGAATACATCATGTCGCGGATGCGAGTGATGCCTGAGAGCGGTACGGAGTCGAGGTAGGAGGACATGCTTCGATCAGGTTAACTCAGTTACGAGGTGCTAGGTGCGAGGGGCTAGGTGCGAGGTTGGGTGCTAGGTGCCAGGTTGAGTGCGAGGTGCTAGGTGCGACGTGCGGCGTGCACTACTGTTGGCGATAGCTAAAGTAGTCAGCCACATCTCGAGCGACGAGGCCGATGGCGTTCTCCAGCATCTCGCCTGATCCGAAGTGGTTGCCGGTAAAAATCGACAACACGATCGTGCGACCGGGTGCCTCCAGTACGCCGACGTCATCGCCCACATAGGGCAGGAAGTCGCCGGTCTTGTGCGGGATGGTATAGCCGGTGACGTAGCGCGGAATGCGGGTGCGGTACAGCTGACCGCGCATGATGCGCAGCATCAACGCAGACGAGTCCTTGTCTACCAGCGTGCCGCGCTCCAGCATTTCGAGGAGGCGTCCCATTTCGCGCGCGGAGGAGAATCCGAACGGGTACTTGCCGTCGCGGTAGAACTGTTCGGTCGTTGGCGCCGAGCGCTGAACCGGAAACCAGGTCGAAGGTACATTCATCGCCCGCGTCGTGGTCAGGCCGAGTTTTTCCATCCGCGCATTGACGGCCGCGGGCCCGCCGACCATCCGGTACATCACCTCAGTCGCGGTGTTGTCCGAGACGATGATCATCAGTGTGATCAAGTCCTTGACGGTCATCACCGCGCCTGGATCCAGACGCTGAATGGTGCCGGTACCGGGCTGGACGTCGGATTGAACGAGCGTGTACTTGTCGGTGAGCTTGAATCGGCCCGCTTTGATCTGCTCGAACGCTTCGATCATCAACGGAATCTTGATCGTGCTCATCGTCTCCATCTGACGATCGGCGTCAATGGCGATCTCGTCGCCGCTCTCGATCGATTTCACGTAAATGCCCCACGTTGCATTGATGCTGCGAGTGGTACGTTCGATCGAGGCGCGCAGACGTTGCAGCGGTGTCGTTGCAGACGACTGCTGTGCGGCCGCGTGTGATGGAAGGGCGTTTGCGTAGCCGAGACCGAGCTCTCCGTAGCTCGCAATCAACGCCAGAGCGACCAGGCCGGTCAAGCCCGGCCAACGTTGCCGATTTGCAGCAGGTGTCATGCCGTGACCCCGACTTTCGTGAGGATGTCAGTCAGCACGCGTTGCGCGCGCGTGGCCGGCAGATTGCTGATGTAGAAATGCCTCGCGCCGACGTCCATCAGCGACCGGATCGTCCGCGCGCAGACCTCCTCGGCGCTGAGTCCCCCCGCGAAATCGCGGGTCAGGCCATCGACCGGCACCGGCAGGAACGCGTTCAATCCATCCAGGGTTCGCGGATTGGCGCTGCGATAGAAGAACACGCCGAAGACGCCGGGCAGCGTCAGCCCTCGGCGCTCGGCGGCGGCGATGAAGGTTCCGACCTGTTCCGCGTGATGATGGCTGACCACTTGCGTCAGATAGAACTCGGCATGGAAGTTCTCGGCGACGAGGTAATCCATTTGCCGTTCGGGATCGGCGTGTGGGTTGGCCCAGCCGCCGAGACCCAGCGAGCGGTCGCGGGTCCGGAGCAATTCCCTCAGCTGCCAGGCGTGCTCCACCGACCGTGGCATCCCCACGGACTTATCGCCACCGAGTACGACCAGCGCAGGAAATCCGTTCTGGTGAGCGCGGTCCGAATATGACAGACAGTACTCGAGCGAGTGTTTCGAGGTCAGGAACGGAACGATGCGGTCGCGAGGAACGTCGTTGCCGAGGTTGGTGACCAAGTGCCGGAGATTGTCCTCCTCCTGCGCGCCGACGGCGCTGTCGGTGAGGAACACGAACGTGCCCTGCCGAGTCAGGCGCTGCACCGCATGGTAGGTATC
>DASXGC010000058.1:0-5158 GCA_036489235.1 Vicinamibacterales bacterium | reverse complement strand
CCGCCAGCCTCGACACGCTCGCCGGTATCGGCGTCAATTACATCGTGGTGCACAGTGACTACTACACACCGGAGCAGCGTGCCGTTATCGACGCCAGGATCGACACCTTTCATGATCGTCTGACGTTGACGCACGTCGAAGGCGCAGGACGGGTCTATACGTTGCGCCGATAAAGCGACCAGTGCAGATGGGAAGACTGCTCAGAAAAGCGGGTGGATCGTGACGAAGAGCGCCAGGCCTAGCGTGTAGACCAACGCGAAGAACACGACCAGCGGCGTCGCGAAAACACGCGAACGCAGCGACGCCAGCCAGATGAAGCACGGGAACAGCACCGAACAGTAGCGCCCGACCCCTTCGAACACACCCGAGGACAGCGGCAGCCACAAGTTCAGCAGCATGAACAATCCGTATGCTGCGCCGAACCGATACCAGACAAACGGAATCGCGCCCGCGAACAGAATTCCGGTGACGCCGTAGAGCGTGTCGTAGAGCGCCATCTTGTCGGTCGATAAGTATCGATACGGGTGCGTCAGCAATTCGCCGACGAGGCGGACCGGCATCATCCATGGCCGGCCGCCAGGATGGTAGCCCCACCGCGTGATCGACGCGGCCCATTCGAACGGGTTGCCGCTCAACTGGTAGACGTAGAGCGAATATGCGCCGATACCGCCCGTCACGAGCAGCAGTCCAACCAGCGCCAGGATGCGGTCGCGCCGATTCGTCCCGACGGTGCGCCACGCGATCCACGCGAGCGGGACGATCATCAGAATCCCGGTGACCCTGGTCGCGGTGGCGAGTCCGCCGCAGACACCACCGAGTACCCACTGCCTCGTCCGAAAGGCGTAAAAGCTCGCCACCGCCAGCAGCAGAAACAATGCTTCGGTGTAGACCATCCCGAAAAAGAAACTGAACGGGAAGACTGCGGTTAGCAGGGCCGCGCGTTCGGCACGACGCTGCGGCAGATCGAGGCGGGCAAGGTAGAACAGCGTCACCATCGCCAGCGCAAACGAGAGCCACGACACGAGAATGCCGCCGAAGTAAATGTCGGCGTCAGCGTGCCCGAATAGACGACTGGCGAATCGCGTCAGCAGCGGATACAGCGGAAAGTAAGCGATCTTGCCCGGCTTGCCTACGCCGACCGGCGGTCCGCCGGCGACGAACAGGTAGCCATTGCGCGCGATCTGGTAATACCAACCGGCGTCGTATCGCGTGAACGGATCCCAGAACGCGCTCGGCTGGCCGAACATCGTCGTTTGCGCCGGCTGGTAGGGCGCAAAGGCGAGGTTCACGAACCACGCGAGTCCCGCCGAAATCAGCCTGAACCCCAGCGCGAAGAGAGCAATCCGGATCGCCGCCAGCGGATGCGGAATGTCGGCCGGCTCGAGCGCCGGGTCAGTTGGGTTTGACAAGGGCTTTCGGGAGACGCATCGCTTCGGCGTCGGCGAGCGCCTGATTCAGATCGTCGAGGGCATAGGTCCTGGCACCGATCGACCGCCACGGAATCGATTGATGATGCCGATCAAGCAGGCGCAACGCCCTGACGAAATGACCGACTTCACTCCCCCAGCAGCCGCGGATTTCGAGATGCTTGCGGTTGATGTGCTGGTGCACGTTGACCGTGCTCGGACCGGCGTCGGTGTAGTGGCCGGCAATGACATAGCGCCCGCCGTCACGGATCAGACTCAGCGCCTCTTCGAACGCCCGTGCGGAGCCGGCCGCTTCGATCGCGACGTCCACACCGAGTCCGGCCGTGGCCTGGCGAACGATCGCTGCCCGCTCGTCGGGTCCCGTGCTCTGAATGTCGACGGTGAGATCCGCGCCCATGCGCGCAGCAAGTCCGAGACGATCGGCGGGCGCACCGAACGCGATGACCCGGGTGGCGCCGGCTAGACGGGCCAGCGCGATGACGCTGAGACCGACGGCGCCGGTGCCTTGCACGAGGACAGTGTCGCCGAGGTTGATTGAGGCGCGCTCGACGGCGTGGACGGCGGTGATCAGCCCGCAACCGCCGCTGATGTAGGTCTCCGCCGGCACAGACGCCGGCAGCACGGCCATCGCGACACCAGGCTCGAGGTAGACCGCTTGTGCCCAGCCACCGAACAGACCGTCGCTGGCCGAATCGGTGATCCCATAGACGCGGCGAGCCTCGCAGCGTGTCGGCGTCCGTGTGACCGCACAGGCCCGGCAGCGGCCGCAGGTACGGTGCACATCGAAAAACGCGAGGCGATCGCCCTCGACGATGGGAGCGCCGTCAATTGTGCGAACGTCGCCGCGAATCTTTTCCGCGATGCCAACCGACACGTGGCCGGGGATGATTGGAAACGGCACTCCGGCCAGGCGTCCGTTCCAAATGTGGACGTCGGTGCCACAGACTTCCGAATAGAGGGTGCGCAGCAGTACTGACCCCGGCTCGAGTGCCGGCTCGGGAAACTCCCGGATCTCGATGGCTGCGCGCGGCGCCGGCATCACGGCGGCAAGAATGGACATCGGCCGGCTTAGAATACCGTATGCCTCTTTTTGAATACGAGTGTCTGGGCTGCGGTCACCGGTTCGAGCACCTGACGCGCGCGGACCGGACGCCGGCCTGCCCGTCCTGTGCGAGCGATCGCCTGCAGAAGTTGATGTCGGTGTTCGCGGCGCAAACCGGCGGCGCCTCGAAGTCGTTTTCCGATCGTCCGGCGGGCGCGTGCGGATCCTGTGGGGACCCGCGCGGTCCCGGCTCGTGCTCGATCAACTGATCGGGAACGCGTTCCGACTAGACCAGGGCAAGCGGGCGGATCGGTGAGCCGGTCGCGCCGACGAGCTTCAAGGGAATCCCGACGAACGCGAACTCGTAGTGCCGGCCGGAGGCAAGCGCCTCTAGATTCAGATTCTCGATGATGTAGATGCCGTGCCTGACCAGCAGATGCGCGTGGCCGAACAGCGTCATGTTGGTGTCGGGATCGCGCTCCGTCATCTCGTCCCAGGCGGCATTGTCGGCGCCTACGGCCACCACGCCACGATCGGCCACCCAGATATTGCCGGACTTCGACATTCCTGCGCCGTTCAGATAGGTATCCGCGTCCTTCCAGCATGCGCCGTAGCCGGTGCGCACCAGGACCACCTCACCGCGACCGATCGTGACACCCGACGCGCGTGCGGCGCTCTCGAGATCGTCAGCGGTGATCGCATAGTGCAACGGCAGCCGCTCCACCTGCTTCCAGCGCGCCACGTCGATCAGCACGCCTCGCACGAGTAACGGCCGGATCGTTTCTACGCCGAGCGCGCGGTAGCCGGCGCTCCCCTCGACCGTCTCACTCTTGATGTCGCCGTGGAGCGTCAGGTCGCAGGCCTGGTGGCACAACGCGTCGATGTGCGTGCCGCTATGCTCCATCATCGACAGGATCCCGGACGAACCGGATCGCGGACCGTCGGTGTCAGGGCGATAAGAATCGCGGTGACGCCGGTAGAGGCTGTAGTGGTAACCGGGTTTGTGCGCCGGATGGATCGGCATGCCGGCAAAGCGCGGCTGCTCCAGGTCGAACACCGTGGCGCCGGCGAGATGCTCGAACAGGGCCATTACCGCTTCACCAGCAGCATCGGCGGTCGTTTGATCATGCGCAAATTGTATTACGCATCTGGCGGAGCCGACCCACGCCGGATGTGGTGGTTGCTGGCGGAGCGAACGGACGCAGTAAGCTCCGCCCCTACTTGGGTGGCGCGGGCCGAGGCAGTTTGCGATCGAGGTTGGCGGAGTTGTACGCCCAGGTCGCCATCACTATCGCCGCCTGGCGGATGTCGTCCACGTTGAGACGATCAGTCGTATCCATGTTGGTGTGGTGAGTGCGGATGTCGTAGTTGACGTAGTCCTGGATCGGGTTGAATCCCGGCACGCCGACATCGGTGAAGCTGAGATGATCGGTGGATCCGACGGGCTCGCTGACGTTGCGCCGAGCGCCGAGGTTCTTGAGCGGCTCCAGCCAGCTATCGAAGATCGGACGCACCTCCTCTTGATTCTGGAGGTACCAACCGTAGATCTGACCGGTTCCGTTGTCGATGTTGTAGTAGACGTCGAACTTGTCGCGCGCAGCGGCGTTTTTCTCGCCGGCCAGGTGCTCGGTCACCCACGCTTTCGACCCCAGCAGCCCCTGCTCTTCGCCGCCCCACAGGGCCACGCGAATTGTCCGGCGCGGCTTCGCACCGATCGCCTTCAGGATCCGCATCGCTTCGATCACGGTCGTGGAGCCGTCGGCATTATCGGTCGCGCCGACCCCGGTGTGCCACGAATCGAGGTGACCGCCGATCATCACGATTTCGTCCTTGAGCACCGGATCGGTGCCGGGCAATTCGGCGATCACGTTGTAGGCGTTACCGTTGTCCGCGTCGTAGAACTTTGACTGCACGTTGACACGCAGCTTCACCGGAATGTTCTGCTCCATGAAGCCGACGATCATGTTGTACTGCTCGCCGCTCATCGTGATTGACGGCGTCGCGCCGGGTCCGCCATCGCGTCCGGTCACGAACACGGTGCCATGTTCGCCCTGGCTCGGCTTCAGGATCACGCCGGCGCCGGCTTCCTTCAGGATCTCGGTGACCCGTTGATTGCGCTGCTGCGGAGTTTCGGTACCGCTCGCGGCGGCACCGCGGCCGTTGCCGCGCTGGCCGACCGACGTCGCATAGGCAGCTGAATTCGGCACGTAATTGGGGTCGGTCGGCTGCGGCCGGTCCTTGCGGATGAACGTCGTCATGATTGGCTGCGTCATGACGATCGCGCCCTTGAGCTGCGCCCGTTGCGCCGCGACGTCCTGCGACGACTTGCCGCCGACGAACACAGGCGCGGCCACAATCTCCCCGGCGGTCGATGCCGACCAGCCGTCCGCGTAGGCGATGAGCGGCAGGTAACGGGGTTCGATCATCTCGACCGTCAGCTTCTCGACGGTCCAGCCCCGGCCGAACTTCCAGGGCTCGAGGTGGGCATTGGTCAAGCCATACGAGGCCAGGCGATCCCGCACCCACTCGGCCGCGCGTTTGTGCGCCGGCGACGCCGTCAGCCGCGGCCCGATCGTCACCGTGAACATGTCGAACACCGGCACGACCTGGGAATGTTCGAGACCCTCGGTACGAATCTTCGCGAGGACGTCGGAGTCGCTTTGTCCAAGGACGGTGACGCTTAGGAGAA
>DASXGC010000053.1:0-19388 GCA_036489235.1 Vicinamibacterales bacterium | reverse complement strand
TGCTCAACCGTGTGCGCGCGACGGCAGGCAGCGCGGTCGTCGGATCCGCGTGGACCTATCCGCTCGGCGCCGACCGCGATGGTACGACCAACGTCGAGCTCACCGCCGACGCGCCGCATCCCGATCGCGTGCAGTCGAGCCACATGCGCATCGTCAGTCGCGGCTTCTTCGAGGCGATGGGCATCCGGCTGCTCGGAGGACGACCGTTCAATGCCGACGATCGTCGCGGCACCGAGCCGGTCATCGTGGTCAATCGCAGCTTCGTGCGGAAGTTCCTGGGGGGCCGCGATCCGCTGACGACGCTGGTTGCCTTCGGATATCCGGACGTCGACAGGCAGAAGCCAGGCCGAATTGTCGGGATCGTAGACGATGTGCGCTATGCGTCGCTGGCTGTTGACGCCGAACCGACGTTCTATATGCCAAACACGCAGGAGATATGGCCCAACGTGCGGCAGACGGTAGTCGTCGGTCCGGCGCCGGGAGATCCGAGCGTCCTCGTCGAACGAATCCGGGCGGAGCTGCTCCGCTTCGATCCGCAGCTTCTGCTGACCTTCACCGCGGCGCCACAGCTAATCGACGCGGCAACCACCCACCAGCAACTGGGTATGTCGCTGATGCTGGCATTCGGGGCGGCCGCGCTCCTGCTCGCCGCAGTCGGGGTCTACGGCGTCATCGCGTACGTGGCGTCGAGCCGGCGGACCGAGCTGGCGACGCGGATGGCCCTCGGCGCTACGCGGGGACACGTCTTCTGGCTGATGATGGGCTCGGCCCTGCGTGTCGCCCTGGTCGGCGGCACACTCGGCATCGGCCTCGCTTACGCCGGCGGACGACTGCTGGCAAGCAGCGTGTTTGGCATCTCGGCTGGTGATCCGCTCGTCCTCGCAAGCGCTGGAGGCGTCGTGGTGATCGTGGCTGGATTTGCGACGTTGATTCCCGCCATCAGGGTGAGCAGACAGGATCCAATTCGCGCGCTCCGGGCGGAGTAACCGATCGCAAACGCGTTACCATCGGTACGCCCATGACGTGTACGACGTGCCACGGGGTCTACTGGACCTGTGAGCATCATCCGGATCTACCGGTCAACCATGACGACCAGTGCAGCGGCGCCGCTGCGCCATGTCCCGACTGCCGGTCGGCAGAGGGACAGCCGCCATTGCCGGACGGCTGGATCTCGATCGATGCCATCGAGCGGGAAGTCAGCGAAGCGTCGCACCAGGCACGACGCAAGGCTCCGGAATAGTCTGAGCCGTACGGCGAGCGCCTGACGCAGTCCCCGATGGAGGCGTCAGATGATCAGCCTGAAGATACCGGCCCTTTTCGTGGTTGCCGCGCTGATGAGCGCAAACACGCTGCATGCTCAGGAATCGCTCGTTCATCCCGTGCACGACAGCGTCGCCCAGGCGGCGTCGCGGATTGCGCGCGAACCGTCGAAGCAGCCAGGTGAACGGCATCAACGCGGCTGGGCCAGCCGTCATCCGGTACTGCTTGGAGCGCTGGTTGGTCTCGGGTTGGGACTCGTGGCTGACGCGAAAACCTGCCGCGCCAGCAGCGACTACACCTGCCGACGACTCGGCGTATACCTCGGCGGCGTCGGGGCAGGTGTAGGAGCCGGGGTCGGCGGCTTGGTGGCGTTGGCCACGCAATAGCAAATCTCAGTCGAGTCCTTCGACGATGCGGAAGTCGCGCTCGGCACCGGATCCGAGCACGCGAGCCGCGCGCTGGTACTCCTCGCTGTCATGGGTCGCGACAGCCTTCGCGAGACTCTCGAACTCGATAATCGTGGTGCGCTGCTTCAACCCGGCTTCGACGGCCATGACGTCAGAAGTTCGAATCAGCGCTTTTCCGCCGTTGGCCGCGATAACCGGCCCGGCGAGCTTGGCGTACTCGCGTAACGCGGACTCGTCCGAGATCGACCGATAGGCGACGACCCAGTAACCCTTTTTCATGCGGCTCATTATCACACCGGAAACGCCTGAGCCCGACTTTCGCGCGGTTGCCGCGTCTAATAGGTGACGCCATGAAACTGCTGCAGAGCGCGCTGGTTGCGTGGATGCTTTCGCTGCCCGGCACCGGTTTCGCGCAACAACCGGCCGTCGCTCAAGATCCCGAGCCCGCTCCGAGCCTTAAAAAGTCCGTACTTGAAGCGTCGCTGCAGTCGCCGCTGTTGACGACCCCGAATCTGCCGTCGTGGATCGCGTTGACGCCGACGACATTCGGCATAGTCACGTTTGTGACACCGGAGACGCGGGGCGGAGTCGTCAGCGTCAGCATGCCGGTCGGCGACCTGACAATGCGCGCGGCACGCGCCATCGGCGGCATTGAGCGCCGCCGGGCAGAGCGGGCGGCTCGCGAGGAGGTCGCACGAGTCATCCAGGCCCTGCAAGCCGGGTCGAATCCGACTGCGGAATCCAAGCGCTGAGTCCGGGCGTTTGGAAGGCGTCTGTAATGTCAGCGCTGGCTGGCGCACTCAACCCATACGAATCATGGGTATCAGCGACGCGCTTCAACTCTCCGACGCTGCCCTTTTCGGGTGGCTGACCTCTCAGCAAATCCGGACAAACCTGCTCGTCGTCAGCCGGCATCTGCCGCTCGATCGGGTGGCTGATTGCCTGATGAGGCGGCTGCCCTCACCGGCCGTCCTGAGCGAGTTGCCGGGACGGCTGCGGATGCCGGTGCTGGCGACCGGAACGTGGTTTCTCCAGGACGTCGCGCGGATGTCGCCGGCGCAACAGTACGAGCTGGACCGCTGGCTTGTGAATCGGCAGAGCGAAATTCAGCTGGTGTCCATCTCGTCGGCACCGCTGTGGCCGCTGGTCGCCACCGGCCGGTTTCTCGAGAGTCTGTATTACGGGCTCAATTCAATCGTGTTCGAAGCGGAGTCGGACGACCTCCGCTCGAATTATGATGAGCGGGTTGACGCCCGTTGATCCAGACTTCATGGCGCGCTTGCGCCGCCGCGAACCCGACACGCTCAAGACCGTCGTCGAGCTTCACAGTCGTCGTCTCTATCGATCGGCGCGGGGCATGGGATGCTCGGCCGACAGCGCCGCCGATGTGGTGCAGGAAGTGTTCGTCGTTTTCCTGAATTCGCTGGATCGTTTCGAAGGACGCTCGCAGGTCGGGACCTGGCTGTTCGGTATTCTGAGCCACAAGGTCCGGGAGAAGCGCCGGTCGTCGGTGGTCGAGAAAACGCAGGATCCGATCGACGATGTGTTCGAGGCGCAGTTCAACGAATCTGAGTCTTGGATTCAGCGCCCGGTCGAGCCCGACCGGTGGATGCGTTCCAGCGAGGCCAGGGTGGCGATCCAGGCCTGTCTCGAGGGATTGACGCCTTTGCAGCGCGAGGTGTTTCAGCTGCGGCAGGTGGAAGAACTGTCCGGTATTGAGGTCAGTAATATTCTGGGTCAGAGCGTCACTCACGTAGGAGTGCTGTTTCACAGGGCACGCGCGCGCCTCCGCGAGTGCCTGGGCAAGAAGGGTTGGAAGTCTGCCTGATGATGTGTAAAGAAGCGTCGATGATCCTATCGACGTCTGACCCACCCGCCGAACTGGGCCGCCGCCTCGCGTCGCGCCTGCACCTGGCGATCTGTCCGTACTGCCGGACGTTCCGCCGCCAGATTCAGGCGCTTGGTACGCTGGCCCAGGAATCCTCCGCCGGTTACGAGTCGGAGCCTGGCTCCGACTTCGAGGCGAAGATCGTGCGCAGCCTCGCGCACGCCGACCACGATTCCTGAGACCGATCCGGGACGCGTCGAGGGCTCCCCTCGTAAACGACAACGCGCACAAGGCTTCGTGAGCGCGCGCCGGTGCGTGACCCCGCCTGTCACGTGCGCGGTCAAGAATTTCGTTCATGGCGCCCGACAACTCGCACCTGCTCGCCGGTTACGTCGCCAAACCACCCGCCGGGCCGAAGCCCGGCGAACACTTCTGGACGCTGACAAAAAGCGACAGTCGTATTGACTGTGAACTGCGCACGTCTATTGCAGGCGTTGAGGTCCAGTTGATCAAGGACGGCGAATGGTTTTACGGCTGCCGATTCGCGGAACGGGCCGACGCCGTTGCCCACGCCGAAAAACATCGTCGGCACATGCTCGGACGCGGCTGGCGGCCGATCGAGACCTCGGAAATTGCCAGCGAAACACTTCCGATCGGATAGCCAAAGGATTCTCCCGGCAGTCGAATATCTGCCCCTGGCGCGACAATTAGATTGGTTTGACAGGTCCGTATGGTCGACATAGAGTTCTGGTTTCCACCCTCAGGCAGAATCTGTGCGAAGTCATGATCGGTAGAACCATCGGCAAGTATCGGATCGTCGACCGTCTCGGCAAAGGCGGCATGGGCACGGTGTTTCGCGCCGTCGACGAGACGCTCGATCGGGATGTCGCCGTGAAGGTGCTCAATCCCGAGTTGACCGACACCGACGTGATGAGGCGCTTCCGCGCCGAGGCGACCACTCTCGCCAAACTGAATCACCCTGAAATCGCGACGATTCACGAAATCTATCGCAACGATTCAGAGCTGTTGATGGTGATGGAGCTGATCCGCGGCGAGACCCTCGACCAGCTGGCACTTCGCAGCGGCCCGCTGCCGCCGGAGCGCGCCGCCTACCTCGTTGCGCAGGTGCTGGGAGCTCTCGACCACGCCCACCGAGCCGGCATTGTCCATCGCGATCTCAAGCCGGCGAATGTCATGGTGACCGAGCACGGCGGCATCAAGATCATGGACTTCGGCATCGCGCGGGTGGCAGGCGCCGAACACCTCACCAACGACGGTCACATGATGGGCACGCCGGCGTACATGGCGCCGGAGCAGGTGCTCGCCAAGGAAGTCGATCGGCGCGCCGACATCTATTCCTGCGGCGTCGTGTTCTACCGTTTGTTGACCGGCAAGCTGCCGTTCGAAGCGGATACCGCGATCGGCATGGTGCAGAAGCAGTTGTCGGATGCGCCGACACCGGCGCACCAGTATCGCGCCGATCTGCCGGACTGGTGTCAGACGGTGCTGGATCGCGCGCTGGCGAAGTCGCCCGCGGATCGGTATCAGACCGGCGAGGACTTTCGATCGGCGTTGTTGACGGCGATCAATCAGTCTGCGACCGAGCACACCATGGTGCTTGCCGCCGCGCACATCGCCGGTTCGACGCCAACACTCGGACCCACGGTCGCCAGTGCCGCCATGGTGGCCCCGCTCACCGCTGCCATCGCCACCTCGCCGCTTGCGGCGATCCCGACACCGGCCGGCGCGCGCAAATCGCCCGACGGTGGAACCATCGTCCTGCAGAAAAACCACTTCGCGATGGCTGGCGGTCTACTGGCGGTCGTCGCGATCGGTGTCGCCGTCCTCGCGTTCGTCGCGTTCAGAAGGACTGCGCCGGCGAGCACGTCTGCGCCGGCGCCACAGGTTGCGGACGCGACGCCGGTTACGCCGGCCGACCCGCCGGCCGACGCGCCGGCCGCAACCGCCGCGCCGCCAGCACCGGAACCGCCCGTCGCGCCTCCGGCCAAGGTGCCTGACGCGAGCGCAGATCCAGCGGGCAAGACACCAGCTGTCCTCGCAGCGAGCACTGCTCCGGCGAAACCAGATAGCCCGAACGTCTCCAACCCCTCGAGCCCTTCAAAGTCCAAACCCGGCACCACTCCTGCACCGGCTGCTGCTGCGCCGAAGCCTGCCGAGGCGCCCATCGAACCGGCTCCGGTCCGGACCGAGACCGTCAACCCGTTCGTGTTCGACGCCAAGGCCGTGGTCGTCGATGCCGGCAAGAACCGCGAACACGACGTCATCGTCCGGATGGCCGAGGGTCAGGTGACGGTCAGCGAGAAGAACCACACGCTCGTGACCTCCGTCCCGTACCAGACGCTGCTCGGCGTGAACTATTCCAACTCCAAACAGCCGCTCTGGAATTCGCCGTCGGGCCCCGCCGAAGTGGTGAAAGTTGAAGGTGGCGCGTTCAATTTTTTCAAGGGCGGCCGCAACTGGCTCGTGCTGCGCACGAAGGATTCGTCGGTGGTGCTGCGCATCGACGATGAGGATTTGCACAAGGTGATGTCGGCGATGGAGGATCGCACCGGCGTGAAAGTCGAACGTGTAGTGGAACGCAAGGACTGATCGAACGCGTGTTCACGCTTACCTTCGTCGACGGCGGCATGCCACGCGCGCACATCCTGCGCGAAGGCAAAACCGTGATCGGCCGGGCCCCGGCGTGCGACCTCACCATCACCGCCCCGCTGATGTCGCGGACACATGCGGTGCTCCGCGTCGCCGGCAACCGCGTCTACTTGAACGATGCGGGCAGCACCTACGGCACCCTCTGCAACGGCGCGCCAGTGATCGCCGAGCAGGAAATCACCTCCGGTGACACATTCTCAGTCGCCCAGGTCACGCTGACCCTCGAGCGCGAGGTTCCGGAAGAAGAACTGCTCTCGGAAGCGCACCAGCCGTTCGACAAATCCGGCACCATCCTGCGTCCCATCGATCCGGCGGCGTGGACGCCACCCTCGACTCATACAGTCACGGTTGCGGTCTTGAAGCCGGACGGGAGCACTCCTGCCGCCACGGCAACGCAGGCCCACACCGCAGCGGTCGGCGCCACCCGGCCCGGGTCCGGGCCGGAAACCGAGCGGCGCCGGTCGGACGATCGGCGCAAGGTGGATCTGAGCCGCACCTCGGGCGATCGACGCGGTGGACGCGACCGTCGGGGCGGCCGGCACCTGCGGTTGCTGACCGAAATCGGCAAGACGCTGGTCACGGTTCAGCCGCTCGAACAGATCCTGGCGCGCGTCGTCGACCTCGTCTTCGAGGTGCTGCCGGCGGAGCGATCGTTCCTGCTGTTGCGCGACGCAATGGATCAGCCGCTCACCGCGCGGGTGATGCGTCACCGCGACGGCTCGGTCCCGACCAACGTCACGTTGAGTCGCACCGTCGTCAACCAGGTGATGCGCGATCGCGTCGCGATGCTGGCGAAGGACGCGCTTTATGACCATCGCCTCGACGCATCGGGCAGCATTCAGGCGATGAACATCCGATCATTCATGTGCGCGCCGCTCTGGAATCGCAACGAGGTGATCGGCGTGCTCTACTGCGACAACCCGCGCAGCAAGAAATTCAGCGCCGACGATCTGGAGCTTTTCACCGCGCTGTGCAATTACGCCGCGGTGGCTATCGAACAGGGACGACTGTCGACGCGGCTGTTCGAAGAGACGCGGCGCCGCGAGCGCCTGCAGCGCTACCACTCGCCAAGCGTGGTCAGCCGCATCCTGCACGCCGACGACGGCGACGACGCGTTCGTGGCGCAGACCCGCGACGTCTCGGTCATGTTCTGCGACATCGTCGGCTTCACCAAGCTGTGTGAGCACAGCGAGCCCCAGGCGGTCGGCGAGCTGTTGAACAACTTCTTTGGCCGGATGGGCGAAGTGATCTTCGAGCACGCCGGCACGCTCGACAAATTCGTTGGCGATGCCATTCTCGCGGTGTTCGGCGCACCGTTCGACCAGGCCGACCACGCCGTCAGGGCCGTCGGCGCAGCGCTGGCGATGCGTTCGGAGCTGGCACGGGTGAATGCCGAACGGCGCGACCAGCCGATCCAGATGCGAATCGCCATCAACAGCGGCCGTGCACTCACCGGTGACATCGGATCGCCCAAGCGTCGCGAGTTCACCGTGCTCGGCGACGTCGTGAACGTTGCGGCCCGGCTCGAGTCGTCGGTCGCCCAACCCGATCAGATCGTCATCTCTGAACACACCCGGAGCCGTATCGGCGACGCGTTCACGCTGAAGTCGCTCGGCGAGGTGACGTTGCGCGGACGCGACGTCAAGCTCGAGGTCTTCGACGTCATCGGCTGATCGCCGGACTCTGCTTCGTGCCCCTCCGCGCTGAATCGTCGCAAACGCTCCGTCGCGTGGACCTGGCGCTGGGCGGCTGCGTCGCGATCATGATCGTTCTGGATCTCACCGGTCGATCGCCATGGCGGTTGACCGGCGCCTCCGGCGATCTCGCGCCAGGCACACCGTTCGGTGTCGCGGCACTGCTGCTGTTCGCCGTTCGATGGGCGATATCGAAGCGCGCGCCAGCGGCGGTCGTCAGCGAAAATAACGAGGGTCCGGCGTGGCGGATGGATCCGCCCAGCGCCGAAGCGTGCGCCTGGGCGCTCGCCTTGTTCGGCGTCGCCACTGCGGTGGTACTGCGCCAGCAGCTGCGGGCTTATACCGGTGTGCCCGATCTCGGCGACCCTTTATTTTCGATGTGGCGCCTTGCCTGGGTCGCCCATCAGCTGCCGATTGATCCGCGGCACCTCTTCGACGCCAACATCTTCCACCCTGCCGTCCGAACCCTCGCGTACTCGGACGCGATGCTGGCGCCCGCCGCGCTTGGTGCACCAGCGCTCTGGGTGGGCATCCCGCTCGCGGTGGTTTACACAAGCCTGCTGCTGCTGTCCTATGTCGGCGCCGGCATGTCGATGTTCGTCCTGACCCGGAACGTGACCGGCCACACCGGTGCGGCGCTGGTCGCGGGCCTGGTGTTCGCGTTCGATCCATTTCGATTCCTTCACTACAGTCATCTCGAACTGCAGTGGACGTTCGCGATGCCGCTCGCGCTGCTGTTCGTCATTCGTGCGCTCTCGGCGGGCAAGCTGAAGGACGGCGCCTTCGCCGGCCTGCTGCTCGCACTACAGGCGTTGTGTTCGTTGTACTACGGCATCTATTTCGCGATATCGCTGGTCGCCTTCGCCGGCGCCTGGGTCTGCGTCGTTCGTCCCATTCACCGGGCGAGCATGCGGGCGCTCGCGCTCGGCGTGGCGGTTGCAGCGGCCGTGTGCCTGCCAGTCACGCTGCCCTACTGGGAGAACCGCGCCACTGTCGGTCAGAGGCAAGCGGACGAGATCCGTGCCTACAGTGCGACCGGCCACGACTACCTCACCGCCTATCGTCAGAGCGCGCTGTACGGCGAGCGGTTATGGGACACCAACGACGGCGAACGCAAGTTGTTTCCGGGAACGGTGCCGCTTCTGCTTGGTGCCCTGGCGTTGTTCCCGCCGGTGACGCCGCTGGCTGTCACCTCCACGGCGGCGCTCGCCGTCGCCGTCGATGCGTCCCTCGGTCTTCACGGTACCGTCTATCCATGGCTTTATGAATTCGTGCCCGGCTTCGGCGGCTTTCGAGTGCCGGCGCGATTTCGCGCCATCGCCGGCTTGTACCTGTCGCTCCTGACCGGCGTGGCCGTTGCCACGATTGCACAGCGCATCGAATCAAAGCGCATCGCAGGGACAGTCATCGCCGTGCTCGGGGCCGCGGTGCTCATCGACGCTCACCCCGTCCTGGCCTTGCAGCCGCTCTGGGATCATCCGCCCGGGATCTACCGCAGCATTCCGGAACCGCGCGCTGTGGTGGCGGACCTTCCGATCCCGTGGGATCGCGACCCCTTCTGGCACGATCCGGTCTTCATGTATTTCTCAACCTTCCACTGGCATCCGCTCGTCAACGGCAGCAGCGGCTTCGCGCCCGCGTGGTACAACCAGCTCGGACAGATCAGCCGAGACTATCCGTCCAACGAAACGCTCGACGTTTATCGCCGCCTCGGCGTCCAGTACATCGTGCTGCACGAGGGCTATTACGGTGCACGCACGTTCCAGCGGGTCGTCGGCGACAGCGCGACACAGCCGCGTCTTCAGTTCGTTGCTGTGGATACGTGGGATGAAGGTGAGTGCCGTCTCTATCGTCTGCTTCGATAGCGGCTGCGCCGGCCTGCCCGCTGCAGGAGTGTTATATTCTCAACGTTTGGGATCGTTCCCAGGAGGATTCGTGTGAAGTCTGTAACCACATCGCTCGTGCTGGCGGCTGCGCTGTCGGCTGCTGCCCCGTCGCTCTACGCTGCCGATGGCATCCTGCTTGTCGAGAAGAGCACGTCGGGCGGAGCGACGACGACGAATCAGATCCAGATCGAGAAGAACCGGATGCGCGCAGAAATGGCCAACGGCGGCGGCGGCAACCAGACGATGATCTTCGACGGCGCGAAGCAGGTGCTGTGGATCGTCAACAACGAGAAGAAAACCTACAGCGAAATCACCAAGGAAGACGTCGATCGCCTGAGCAATCAGATGTCCGGCGCCATGCAGCAGATGCAGGCCCAGCTCGCCAACCTGCCGCCCGAACAGCGCGCGCGCGTCGAAGCGATGATGAAGGGCCGCGGCGGCATGCCTGGCGGCGCACCGGCGCCAAAGACCGAGTACAAGAAAGTCGGAACCGACAAGGTCAATGCCTGGACGTGCGACAAGTACGAAGGCACATTGAATGGGCAGAAGAACTCCGAGCTCTGCACCGTTGAGCCGCAGGCTCTCGGCTTCACCGCCGGCGACTTCGCAGTAGCCGGCGAGCTGCAGGCCTTCTTCTCCAAACTGATGCCGCAGGGGAGCGAGAACATGTTCCGCATCGGTTCGGCGCAGGATCAGGGGTTCAGTGGCGTGCCGGTACGGCGGGTTTCGTTCGGCGCACGGCCGACGACCGCCGAGATCACTTCGGTCACGCATCAGAATTTCAGCGACGCGGTCTTCACCGTGCCGGATGGCTACCAGAAGGAAGCGTCGCCGTTCGCAGGACGGGGCCGCGGGCGCCAGTAAGAGTCTGCTTCGAACATGACGCGGTAGAGGTGCCCATGACGCGACCGGTTCGGCTGTTCCTCGCTCTTCTCGTGATGGCCGGGGCGGCCGCGCTCGCCGCGCAGGCTCCGCACGCGACCCGCACCTTCCTGTCGCCGGCCGACTACATGCCGGATCCGACCAGGCTGGCCACCGCCACCAGCGAGCTGCGCGACCTGGTCGCCCGCTTCGGCGACGATCGCGCCGCGATCCTGCGCTTCTACACCATTCCCGGATCCGCCACCCGCCGCAGCCGGATGCGGACGTTCTACGAGGCCTGGCTCACGACCCTGACCGCGGTCAATTTCGACAAGCTGTCGCAGGAGGGCCGCGTCGATTACGTCCTTTTGCGCACCAAGATCGACTACGAAGCGGCGCTGGTGGCGCGTGAAGATCGCGTCCAGCTGACGATCGCGCCGCTGCTGCCCTTCGAGGCCGACGTGGTGGCGCTCGCCGAAAATCGCCAGCGGCTCGATTTCATCAAGGCGGACGCCGCGGTGCAGGCGCTCACGGCAATCTCGGCAAAGGTCACCGCCGCCAATGCAGCGGCCGTTCCGGGCAGCGGCGTTTCAGCCGCGACGGCGGTGCGCGCGGCGCAGGAAGTGGACACACTCAACGGTGCGCTGACCACCTGGTTCAACTTCTTCAACGGCTACGATCCAGCGTTCACCGCGGCGGTACCGGCGCCGTATCGCGCCTTGTCGCAGTCGCTGACCACCTACGCGGCGACGCTCCGCGAAAAACTCGCCGGGCTGCCACGTGGCGCTGGACAGATGGCCAACGGCCGCGGCGGATTCGATGGCGGCGGCGGTCGCGGCGGACGAGGCGGCGCGGCAGATGCCGCACCCGCGGTCCGCGCCAGCGAGGGACCGATCGTCGGCGACCCGATCGGACGCGAGGGGCTGTTCGAAGACCTGCGCGGCGAGATGATCGCCTATACACCCGAGCAGCTGATCGCCATCGGCAACAAGGAAGCGGAGTGGTCCGAAGCCGAGATGAAGAAGGCGTCGCGCGACATGGGCTTCGGTGACGATTGGAAGAAGGCGCTCGAAAAGGTCAAGGCCACCTACGTACCGCGCGGCGAGCAGCCGCAGATGGTCCGCGATCTTGCGCTGCAGGCGATCGCGTTCGTCAAGCAGCACGACCTGGTCACGGTGCCGCCGCTGGCCGAGGACCAGTGGCGCATGACGATGATGACACCCGCGGGGATGCGGGTGGCGCCGTATTTCCTCGGCGGCGAAACGATCCAGGTGTCGTACCCACACGACAGCATGTCGGAGGAAGACAACCTGATGGTGATGCGCGCCAACGGCCCGCATCTCTCCCACGCGACCGTGTTCCACGAGCTGATTCCTGGCCACGAGTTGCAGGGCTTCATGGCGCAGCGCTACAACTCGCATCGCGGACTGTTCCGCACGCCGTTCCTGATCGAAGGCTGGGCGCTCTACTGGGAGTACGTGATGTGGGACCAGGGCTTCCAGGCAACGCCCGAAGATCGCGTCGGCGCCCTGTTCTGGCGTCTGCACCGTAGCGCCCGCATCGTCTTTTCGCTGAATTTCCATCTCGGACGCTGGACCCCGGAGCAGTGCGTGCAGTACCTGGTCGATCAGGTTGGCCACGACCGCTTCACCGCCGAGGGCGAAGTCCGGCGGTCGCTGAACGGATCCTACTCGCCGCTCTATCAGGTCGCCTACATGATGGGCGCGGTGCAGATCCGGGCGATGATGCGGGAACTGGTGGACACGAAGAAGATGACGCTGAAGCAGTTCAACGACGCATTTCTTCGCGAAGGCGAGATGCCGATCGAAATGATGCGCGCGGCCCTCGAAGACAAGCCGCTGACGAGAAACTACATTCCGAACTGGCAGTACTACGGCGACGTGCAGCCGGCAAAACCGTAGTCACGTCTCTCCACCGCCTTTACTCGATGCGCGTCGGCAGTACACCGAAGCGGCGCGCGGTGGTCGGATCAGTGACCGATGCCTGCGCGCGCAACGGTTCGAGTTGCGCACGCATCGCCTGCAGCGCTGCCCTGCTCGCCTGATCGGCCGGCGTCATCGTCGTGCGTCCAGCGGTGAGCGCCTCGCCGACCCATTTCAACGCTTCACGCATCCGCGGCACCATGGTCGGACCACCGTGGTCGGCGGCGCGGGTCAGCCGGTACTCGTGCGAGATGTCGAGGTCCCACAGGGCTCGGTGGAGGAACTCGGTCCCGTCGTGGGCGTTCACGAAGTCGGTGTCACCGGCCTCGAGGTAAATGGCGAGGCCGCTCTCGCGGATGGCGCGGGCGTTGGCGCGCGCGCGATTCGCCGGGTTGTTCGCCTCGAACAGCGTGTGGTCGCGGCCGGCGCCGACCAGATTGGCCGGTCCACCGGACAGGTGATGGAGGCGGTTGCGCGCGCCGATCTCAGCGTCACGAAACCCGGGTTCGAGTATCGGCTGCATGGCGGCGACCGCGGCGAACCGATCAGCGTGAGCGAACGCGGTCTTGAGGGCGCCGTAGCCGCCCATCGAGATCCCGAACAGCGCGGTCGAAGAATTGTCGTGGCTGATGTTGCCGCAGCTCGCGCGCAGATGGGCCGGAAAGTCGTTCGTGAGAAACGCTCCCCACTCGATGCCGGCGTCGGGATCATCGACGTAATAGCTCATGGCCGCGCTCGGCGTCGCCACGACCATCGGCGGCAGCAAGCCATCGGTCCACCAGGCGTCGAAGAGCGGCTGGCAATCGATCAGGTTCTGGCGGCTGCCACCGCCGCCCATCAGGAACAGGCACAGCGGCAGCGACGCATCCGGCGGTTGGCCGTCCGAGGTCAGGACCGCATAGGGCACCGGATCGGGCAGGAACCTGGAGCGCAATTCGCCGATGTCAACGCGTGATGTCATGAGATCCCTCGTGGCGACGATGATATGTGTGGTGGCCGGCTTCAGCCGGCCGTCGAGTATCGCAATGGTGCCGGCCGTAGAGGTCCGCCTGAAGGCGGACACTACAGACGACCACGCCGGCACATCCCCGCGCCAGCAGGTCGTCTACGTCAGCGCCGCGTGAATCAGCGCCACCAACGCGATGCCAGCGGTATCGGTGCGAAGCGTGCGGGGCCCCATCCCGACCTGACTGAAGCCGTGCAATGCGAGGAGCTGGCGTTCGAAGTCATTCCAGCCGCCCTCGGGCCCGATCGCCACGAGCACTCGGCCGGTGTACCCCACGCCGACAGCGTGCCGCGGCGTTTGGGTTGCGGCCGGATCGGCGATCAGCCGCAGTGCGTCCGGACACATATCGTCGAGGGCATCTTCAACGAACACTTTCAGTTGACGATGAACCGAGACCACCGGCAGGCGGGTATCACGCGCCTGCTGCAGCCCCTCGATCAGCAGCGGCCGGTAGCCCTCCGGCGTCAGCAGATGCGTGTCGAAGTAATTTCGTTCGACCCGCTCTGCATTGGTCAGCATGATCCGGCCGATACCGAGCGCGGCGAGCTGAGCCCATAGCCGCCGCATCACCTTGGGACGCGGCAGCGCCAGCAGCAGGTCCACGCGCGGACGCTCCGGTGTAACGCCGTTAAACGCGCATTGCAGCGTCACCGCCCCGTCCTCCAGCGACACGATCGTCGCGACGCCCAGCGGACCGTCGACCATTCCGACGCGGACCTCCTGCCCGGAGACGGCCCTCAGCACGTCGCGCACGTGCGCAGCGCGCGCGCCATCGACGACGGCCCTGGCATCGCCCTCGATTTCTTCTGGCTCGAGCAGGATCAGGTTCACGGCGTCAACGCCGGTGCGGCGAGCGGCGCCTCGAGGTAGACGAACGTGCCGCCGCTGCGCAGGTAGTTGTCGATGCGGGCAAGCGGCGTCAGCGCGCGCACCCACTCTGGTCCGTTCTCGAGGACGCGCTCCTCGATCAGCGTGGACAGGAACTCGAAACCGGCCGCGGCCGACCGCGCCCGCAGCACGTCGAGCAGCCGGTTCTCGAGCTGCACGTAGTTCTGCACCGAGGGCAGTGTCGCCATCGCCTGCAAGTAGAACGTGTTGTTCTCGCCGACGTGCGGGTCCGCGGTGATGCCCTCTTCGTCGTGATTTTCGAGCGCGCTGCCGATCGCGTAGCCCACCAGCCGGCCGGATACACGATCGCGAAGCGCCAGGCCGATCGCCCGCGGGTTGCCGATCGTGGTCTCGAGCGTGGCGATCGGGTATTGAAGCAGCGGCCGGGCACCGGCGCGCAGCACGTCTGGCGGATACGTCACCGCGCCGTAGCGCTCCTGCTCGACCGCCAGCACCTGCGCCTTGAGCGGCTCGAACGTCGCCGGGGTGAGATCGACCACCTCGATCGTGTCCATCGGAATCGCCAGCGTGCCGACGCGCATCTTGACCGGCTGCGCGCTTTCCGCGGACGCCCGTCCACCGACGATGTCCTCGATCGCGGCGCGCAGGATCGCGAGCGCTTCGTCAATCGCGGCCGGCTCCATGTCGAACCGCGGATAGAACCGGATGGTCCGCTCGCCGGCGCCCAGCAACACCAGGCCGCGGCGGAAGGCACGGTCCAGCACCGCGTCGCACAAGTCGGCGCGGACGACATCGAAGCCGAGCATGACGCCGGCGCCGCGCACGCTCCTGACGATCTCGCGATAGTCGCGGGCCAGAGCGGCGAGCCCCGCCTTCGCCTGCTCGCCCGTCTTGCGCACCTGCTCGAGATCCAGCTTGTCCATCAGCGAGAGCAGCCGAACCATGCCGACCGAGTCACCTTCCCATGTCGTGTTGAACTTCTTCTCCTCCTGAAAAAATGTCGCCAGCGCCTCGCTGACGAACAACACGCCGTTCTGTGCTTTTTTGGCCCAGGTGACGAGATCCGGCGGGCACGGCAAGTCGAACAACTCGTGGGCCCACATCCGTCCGGTCATGCCCCACCCGGTCTGGACCTCGTCGAAGATGAGCGGCACGTCGTAAATCTTCGTCAGGAGCCGTAACCGCCGCATGAAGCGTGTGCTGGCGACGCGGACCCCGCCTTCACCCTGAATCGGTTCCACCAGGACCGCCGCGACCCGGCGCGAGCGGCGAATCACATCGGCGGTCAGCGCCGCCCGCTGCGCTCTGGCGAACACTTCGACATCGCCGCGCGGCTGTACCAGAAATTCGTCCACCGCGTCGATCTCGCGACGGTAGGTGTCCCGGCTTTTATCGGCCCGCGGCAGCCGTCCCGAAACCAGCAGGTCCCACAACTGCTTGAGGCAGCTCTCTTCGCGTCGCGCGGTCAGCTTCGGCGAGCCGATGTCCTCGACCGGGAACGGGACGCGCGGCCAGTCGAAGGTGGGAAAACCCAGGCGCGCGCGCTTACGGTGCGTCACCGCCAACGCGCCGAGCGTGCGGCCGTGGAACGCGCCCTCGAACGAGACGATGAACCCGCCTTCGCGATCGTCGGTTGTCATCACGCGGTTCATCAGCACCGACTTGATCGCGTTCTCGACCGCCTCGGCGCCGGTGTTGACGACAAAATGCCGCGGCGTGCCGGCTGGCGCAATCCGATTCAGTTCCGCCTTCAGCCGCAGCGACAGCACCGTCTGATACTCGGAATGCGCATAGCGCGAGGCGACGAACGGCAAGGCCTCGAGGATTGCGCGCAAGACAGCGGGGTCGTTCTCGCCGAACGCCTGCGTCGCGATCAGTGCGCCCATGTCGAGGAACCGGTACGGCTCGCCGTTGGTGTCGCGATCGGTCACGGCCAGGTAGGGTCCGACCGATTCGGACGGATCGAAGGCGACCGGCAGGGAAAAGAACAGGCTCTTCGCGGCGGCGTCCAACGCCGCCTTGGAGGCGGGAAAGTGCAGCGCGACCAGCTCGTCGAGGGTCGCGTCTCCCTCATGCAGTCCCGGCGGCACGGACGAACGGATCTGACCGGCGCGATAGCGCGCGTTGAGGTCAGACACGTGCGACAACCACTGGGTCGCGTGCGTCGTGGCGATGTCAAACGTCGTCATGATCAGGAAAACGATACTTCACGCGCGGCCCGGAATACGCGATCGCCAGTGCACGAAACACCTCGATGACGAATAATGGATTGATGAGCCCTAGTTCTGCGGATGGTTTCGGCGCCCTCGGCCTGATTGACACCCTGGCGGCCGCCGTCAGCGCCCTCGGCTACGAGGAGCCGACACCAGTCCAGCGGGAAACGATCCCGCTGCTCATTGCGGGCCGCGATCTGCTGGCCCAGGCGGCCACCGGCACCGGCAAGACCGCCGCCTTCGCGCTGCCGATGCTGCAACGTCTCGCCGGCGATCCGGATGGGAAGAAGCACACCGGTGGTCTCGTGCTTGCGCCCACGCGGGAGCTCTGCATGCAAGTCGCTGAAGCGATCCACAAGTACGCCAAGGGCGTCGGGGTGAAGGTGGTCCCGATCTACGGCGGTGCCTCGATCTCCCAGCAGATCGCCACCCTCCAACGCGGCGTCGGCATCGTCGTGGCCACGCCGGGCCGCGCGCTCGACCATTTGAAGCGCGGCACACTCAAGCTCGGACACCTGCAGATGCTGGTGCTCGACGAAGCCGACGAGATGCTGGACATGGGCTTCGCGGAGGACATCGACGCGATCCTGGAAACGACGCCGAAGACGCGCCAGACCGCGCTGTTCTCGGCGACGATGCCGGCACGTATTCTTTCGATTGCGCAGCGGCACCTGAAGGATCCGGCCAAGGTGATGATCGCGCGCGAGAAGACCGCCGCGGGCAAGCTGCCGCGCGTGCGCCAGGTCGCCTACATCGTGCCGCGAGCGCACAAGCCGGCGGCGCTCGATCGCGTGCTGGACATGGAGAACCCGACCTCGGCGATCGTCTTCTGCCGGACCCGGCTCGAGGTCGAGACCCTGGTCGAGACCCTGAGCGCGCATGGACGCCGCGCTCAGGCCCTGCACGGCGGCATGGAACAGCGCGCGCGCGATCGGGTGATGCAGCAGTTCCGCGCCGGCAAAGCCGATCTGCTCGTCGCCACCGACGTCGCCGCGCGCGGCCTCGACATCGAGCATCTGTCGCACGTCTTCAACTACGACGTGCCGGCCGCGGCCGAGGCCTACGTGCACCGCATCGGACGGACCGGGAGGGCCGGACGCGAGGGAACGGCGATTACCCTCGCCGAGCCGCGCGAGCATCGCCAGCTGCGCGCCATCGAGAGCCTGACCAAGCAGAAGATCGAAGTCGCGACGGTGCCGACCGTGGCCGAGCTGCGCGCGCGCCGGCTCGACGTCACCCGCGCCTCGATCCGCGAGCGCATCCTCGCCGGCAACCTCGACGATGTGCGCGTCGTCGTCGACTCGCTGTCGCAGGAATTCGACATCGTCAACATCGCCGCGGCGGCGGTCAAGCTGCTGCACGAGGCTGAGGCTGGCGAAGAATCGGAACGCGACATCCCGGCGGTGTCGCTCCAGCAGGGACCGCGGGATCGTGGAGACCGCGGCGAGCGGGGCGACCGAGGCAATCGAGACGAGGGGCGCAGACCCGAGCGGCCGGGCAAAGTGTGGGCAGCCGGCGCGCAACGGCCGCGCGAGCCGCGACCCGGTCAGGCTCCCAGCGCGCGTGGAGCCGGCGGCGACGCGGGCGGCGACGCCGTGCGTCTGTTCATCGGTGCCGGACGCGAAGCTGGCATCCGTCCCGGCGACCTCGTCGGCGCGATCACCGGTGAAGCGGGCATCAACTCGCGCGACCTTGGCGCGATCGAGATCGCCGATCGCTTTTCGTTGATCGACGTCCCCGAATCACGGGCCGACGAGATCGTCGCAGCGCTGCGTGCGACCACCCTTCGTGGACGGCGAGTCACGGTCCGGCGGGATCGCGCTCAGAGCTAGGAATCGACGCTCCCCGTCGCGCGCCTATTGCGGCGCGGCTGTTCGCGGCCGTTCGTTGCCCTGATGGCAGGTGTAGCAGGTGACGCGACCGATGCGCGATTCGCCTTCGGCCGGCTTGTAGTCGGGAAAGAATTGCTGGTTGAGGCCCTTGGTCATCTCGAGCATGCGACGGGCGACCGCCTTGCGCGGATTACTCTCCGATGCGAAGTTGCCGCGCGTGTGACACGACCCGCACGAGACGCCGAGCGCCGCCGCCATCGTGTTCATCTCGGCCTCGAACTCGGGCACCGTCAACCCGGTCAACACCTTGACGCCTGGTGTGTCCACCAGCACCGCCGGCGGCTGACTCCGGGCCGCAGCAACGACCCCGGCCAGGCCGAAGATGGTCAGCAGCGTCGCTGCGGCCATCCGCATCATCGTCCCGCCTCCGCGAGTTCGGCGATGACCGACGTAAGCACCCGTTCGGTCTTGGTGATGTCGCGCGCGTTCGCACCCGACAGTGCCCGGGCAACGGCGGCTTCGATGGTGCCCTTGGAATGGTGGATGAAGGGCTTCGCCGGCGCGGTCACTCTCAAGCGGACGCGGCGCGTATCATCGGGATCAACCTCCCTGATCAGCAGCCCGCGGTGCACCAGACGCTGCAGGATTCCGGTCACCGTGCTCGGGTGCAGCCGCAGCGCATGCGCGAGATCGCCGGCTGACAGGTTCGGAAACTGCTCGACCACCCGCAGCACCATGCGCTGGGGTCCGGTGATCCGGTGGGTGGCTTCCATCCGCTTCGAGGCGCTCTGCAGCGCGTGTTCGACGCCCCATAAAATGCGCATAAAACCGAGGACGGGGTCGAGATCGAGTTCGGATTTCCCGCTGCGGATTCGATCGGGCATGCCCAAATGATACATGGCGGCCCGATCGTTTGACCTCCAACTGGTTGTCGGTTAC
>DASXGC010000428.1:0-18963 GCA_036489235.1 Vicinamibacterales bacterium | reverse complement strand
GTTGATCAGGACGTCGGGAGCGACCGTGCGCTCTTTCATCAGCTGCAACAGATCGCTGCCGCCGCCCGCGACCGCCGCCGTATGCCCCTGCTGATGCGCCTGCTGCAGCAGCGTGACCGCGTGCTTGACGTCGCGTGGGTTGGCGTTGGAGAAAGCCTTCATGCCTGTGCCCCCAGGATCTTGTCGCGGGTGATTGGCAATTCCTTGATCCGGCGCCCGGTGGCGTTGAAGATCGCGTTGGCGATTGCCGCGACCGACGGGATGATGCCGGATTCTCCCAGGCACTTCGATCCGTACGCGCCGTAGCCATCGTCGGTCTCGACGAAGTGGACGTCCACGTCGGGCGCGTCCATGTGCGTCATCACGCGCGCGCCGTAGTAACCGGTGTTGAGCGGCACGCCGGAACGCCGGTCGTACAACAGCTGCTCGTGGAGCGCCATGCCGACACCCATGGCCACCGCGCCTTTCACTTGGCTGGTGGCGGTGAGCGGATTGATGATCCGCCCGTTGTCCTGTGATGCGAGGTAGCGGACGATCCGCACCTGGCCGAGCTCGACGTCAACCGACACTTCGGCGAAATGCGCGATGAAGGTCGAGCGGACGATGCCGGTCAGGGCCGGATTCGGGGTGGCGGTGGCGGTCAGCTTGTCCGTGCCGGTCGGCGCGCCCTTCTCCGCAATCTGTTTTTTCAGCGCCTGCGCCGCTTCGATGACCGCGGCGCCGGTGTGCGTCGTATTGCGGCTGCCGGATTCGCCGACGCCGAACGGACAGGTTGCGGTGTCACCGCTGACCAGTGTGATTCGCGACGCTGGCACGCCAAGCGCTTCCGCCGCGACCATCGCCATCGTTGTTTTCGCGCCGGAGCCGATGTCGGTGACGCCGACAAAGACCGTGTAGGTGCCGCTGGCGTCGAGCGTGATGATGGCGCCGCTGCGGCCAGGCGCCGACTGAATGCTGCCGATCGCCATCCCCATGCCCTGCTTGATCGGTCCCGGACTGGATCCGGGTTCACGCCAGCGTTCTTTCCATCCGAACTTGTCGGCGCCCTGCACGACGCAATCCTCGAGGCTGTACATCGAGTAGGGCGTTTCGTCACGGAACTTGCGCGTCATGTTCTTCAGGCGGAACGCCACCGGATCCATCTTCAGCCTGAACGCGACATCGTCCATCATCGATTCCATGCCGAAGACGCCTTGCGGGTACGACGGCCCGCGCATGTTCGCTGAGACGCCCATGTTGGTATATGCCGGCGAAACGACCGTGTCGACGTTGGCGCACTGGTACAGTTCGACGCCGTAGATCGCACCGGTGCCTTTGCGATACGGCCCCATGCCGCTGATACCGGTCATCTGCATCGCCTGCAGCGTGCCGTCGGCCGAGACCCCGATTTTGTAGCGCTGCCGGGTCGGCCAGCGGCCGTGGACCGCGGTGTAGTCCTCCTTGCGCGTGAACTCGAGCTTCACCGGCACACCGGTTTCCTTCGACAACACCGCCGCCATCAAATCGAAATCGTGGTTCTGGTTCTTGTTGCCGAATCCTCCGCCCATGTATTGGCAGATCACGCGGATGTTCTCCTCTTTCAGGGAGAGATCCTTGGCCATGTGGGTCCGGCAATTGGAGATGCCTTGCGTCGAGGCGTAGAGGGTGAGGTTGTCGCCGCTCCAGGTCGCGACGCTCACCCGGCGTTCGAGCTGCGCGTTGTTGATGTAGGCGGTGCTGTACCTGTCCTCAAACACCTGAGTCGACGACTTGAACCCGGCCTCGACGTCGCCGCGGCGATAGCCGTCCGGCTGCGTCTGATTGCGAGCATTTGGCGAGAGGTTCCCGGCCGGATAGATTTGCGGCGCGTTCGGCTGCAGCGCTTCTTCGGGGTCGAGCACGAAGGGCAGTGGTTCGTAGCTGACCTCGATCAGTTGGAGTGCATCCTCCGCGACGTAGCGGTCGATGGCAGCGACCGCGGCGACCGCCTCGCCCCAGAAACGCACCGGGTTGTTGAAGAGCAATCGGGTGCCCGGACCGGGTCCGTAGATGTTGCCGCCAGGTTGCGCGCCACTCGACCACGTGACCTTGCAGTTGTCGTGGCTGATGATGGCCTTGACGCCGGGCAACGCCAGCGCCTTCGACACGTCGAGTGATGTGATGCGCGCGTGCGGATGTGGACTCCTGAGCACGCGGGCGTAGAGCATGTTCGGGAACGAGAGATCGCCGGTGTAGTTCGCGGTGCCGCTGACACGTTGGCGAGCGTCGATCCGCGGCGCCGCGTGTCCGACTATCGTTTTCGGCGATAGCGGGCTCATCGCGCACCGCCTTCATCCGCGCGGCGTGCGGCGGTCGGGATCGTGCTGGTCGTCGCCACGACCGCCTCGACGTAGCGGTTATAGTTGGAGCAGCGGCAGATATTGCCGACCATTGCGGCGCGGGTCTGTTCGACGGTCGGGTGCGGGTTCGAGGTAATCAGCGCTTTCGCCGTCATCAACTGGCCCGAGGTGCAGAAACCGCACTGCGGACCGTCATGATCGATGAAGGCCTGCTGCAGCGGATCGAGTTGCTCGCCTTTGATCAGACCCTCGACCGTCTCGATCGTCCGGCCGTCGGCCCAGGCGGCGAGGTAGCTGCACGAGTAAATGGGTTTGCCGTCCAGCAGCACGGTGCAGGCGCCGCACTCGCCTCGATCGCATCCGATTTTGGTACCGGTGAGATGCAGCTGGTCGCGCAGCAGTTCGGCCAGGGTCCAGCGATCCTGGACGGTAACGGCCTGTATGGCGCCATTGACGGTCAGCCGCACCGAGGTGCCGGAATTGGCCACCGCGGCCGGGGCGGGAGCGATGACCGCAGCTGACTCGACCGTCGCTGCGGCGGCTGGCGCCGGTTCCAGCACCGAGGGTGCTGCCGCCACAACCGCGACCGCCGCACTGGTCTGTTCGATGAACTTTCGGCGGGAGATCTTGCCCATGCCGGAGTGTAGCCGCAGCGCACACCCGCGACAAGGGCCAGGTTGAGCAGCCTGCGCGGCTGGATGGCGGTATGCTCTGATCGCAAATCGGGTTGTAGTCGATCCGGCGCCCGGCGCGGATCCACCGCCAGGAGGATGGTATGCGTAGACTGCAGACAATTTCGGGCACTTGCATCGTGGCGTTGGTTTGCGTGGCCGGCGCCGCCGGTGCGCAGACGCCGGCCGCGGCTCCGCCTGCCGGCGGTCTCTCGGTCGCGGTCGCCTCGCCGACCTACGCGTCCATTCCTCTCGAAATCGCGGTCAATCGCCCCGCCGCAGAGGTTTGGAAACGCATCGGCAAATTCTGCGACATCGGCGAGTGGCTGCAGGTTCCGTGCACGATCACGTCCGGCAAGGACGGAGAGTTCGGCGCCGTCCGATCTGTCGCGGGAGAGGTGCTGGTCGGGAAAACCGAACTGTCGTACACCTACACCCAGACGGTGAGGAACGATCGGCCGTACAACCTCTACCACGGCACGCTCGAAGCGCGGCCGGTGACGCCGACGACATCCAAGATCGTCTACACCCTCTTTTTCGACAACTCGATGCTCGCGGACGAAGCGGCGCGTGAAGCGGATCGCGGACGACGGGTCGCGACGTTCACGAGGGCGATCGAGAATATGAAAACCCTGGCCGAAGGCGGAACGCTGCCGCCGCCTCCCGCGCGCGGCCGCGGCGCGGTGGCGCCCGATGGTTCGCGACCATAGCCGATCGATGGCATTCGTTTCATCTGCGGACTGAGATCGGTCCGCCACGAGTTGGCAGGATTCCATGTACAGACCACTGAAGTTCGTCATCGGAGCGGCATTGATCGCGTCGCCGCTCCTGGCTTCGAACGCGGTGCTCGCCCGTCAGGCGCCGGCGCAGCAACCGGCCGGCCGAGAAGGCGCGCCGCCGGCTGCACGAGGCGGACAAGGCAGAGGTCCGGCCGCGCCGTCGGGCCCCGGACGGAGCAGCAACCCGTTTCCGGATCCGATTCCGGCTACTGACGGCGTCATCAAAGTCAACTTCGTCGAGTTCGCGACCGTTCCCAACGCCGGCGCCGACGCGCCGCGAATGAACCTGCTGCTCGACGAGCCCGGCACCCACCGCATCTTCGTGAACACCATGCAGGGGATGCTGTACTCGGTCAGCTACGACGGCAAGACGGTCAAGCCGTACCTGAATATCAGCGATCCGCAGTGGGGCAATCCGGTGCAGTTCGCCGGCACCGAACGCGGCTTCCAGAGTTTCGCGTTCCACCCGCAGTTCGCCCTAACCGGCACGCCCGGGTACGGCAAGTTCTACACCTGGGCGGACACCACCAACATGACGCCGAAGGCCGACTTCGTCCCGCTCGGGGCGGGCCATACGCACGACGAAATCCTGCTGGAGTGGACCGCGAAGGATCCGAAGGCGGAGGTGTACGACGGCGGCGCTCCACGGGAACTGTTTCGCGTCGCGCATCCATTCGCGAACCACAACGGCGGAGAAATTGCGTTCAACCCGCTGGCGCGTCGCGGCACACCAGAGTTTGGACTGCTCTACATCGGCTCCGCGGACGGCGGCAGCGGCGGCGACCCGTACAACCACGCCCAGAACCTGAAGTCCGTGTTCGGCAAAATCCTGCGGATCGATCCACTCGGCCACAACAGCCCGAACGGTCACTACGGCATTCCGGCAAACAACCCGTTCGCGAAGAATCCCGACGCGCTCGGCGAAATCTATTCGTACGGCCACCGCAACCCGCAGCGCTTCTCGTGGGATCCGAAGAACGGCAACATGTTCGAGGCCGAGATCGGACAGAACGTGAACGAGGAGATCAACCAGGTCGTCGCAGGCGGAAATTACGGCTGGAACATCTGGGAAGGGAGCTTCAAATACTTCGGCCGCGAGGTCAGTATCGAGGGCCAGCGCGAAGGCGAGAAGATGATCTTCCCGATCGTCGAGTTCGACCACACGGATCCGCTGTTTCCGTCAAGCCGCCTCGCCGCCACTGGCATCTACGTCTATCGCGAGACCGCGATCAAGCAGCTGACCGGGATGTTGCTGTTCGGCGACAACCCGAGCGGCGAAATCTTCTATCTCAATGCGGACAAGTTGCCGAGCGGTGGTCAGGCGTTCCACCGCGTGCTGTTCAACGACAAAGGCGAGACCAAAACGTTCCTGCAGTTGGTCAAGGACAAGAGCGCCGGCTCGACGCGTTCAGTCACTCGGGCTGACCTGCGGATGGGTGTCGGACCCAAAGGCCAGTTGTTCTTGATGGACAAGTACGACGGCACCATCCGCCTGCTGGTGCCGTAACCAACCGCGCGGGTTCAGCCGATTCTTGCTCCCTCCAGGGCAAGCAGGCGCGCTTTCACCTCGAGGCCTCCGGCAAAGCCGGTGAGGGCGCCGGTGGCGCCGATCACGCGATGACACGGTGCGACAATCGACAACGGATTCCTTCCGTTGGCCGCGCCCACCGCGCGCACCGCGCGGGGCCGCCCGATTTGCCGCGCGATCTGTCCGTACGATCGAGTCTCGCCGAACGGGATGGTCAGCAGCGCCTGCCACACGTCGCGTTGAAACGCCGTTCCCGATGGGTCCAGCTTCAACGAGAACATCGTCCTCTGTCCTGAGAAGTACTCGTGCAGCTGACGTTCGGTTTCCACCAGGACCGGATGGTGCGGGTCTTCAGCCTCGATGTCCAACCGCACCCGACCGGGACGATCGCGCTCCCAGAGGATCGCGGCCAAACCTTCGTCGGTCGCCACGAGTACGAGTTTGCCGACAGGCGAGTCCATGATCTTCGACACCTGACGCTTCCGGCTTCCGCGATTGGCCTTGGTCATTGTTCGCTCCCTTGCTCTGCGTCATCGTGCCTGTTCACGTCCTGGTGCACGCGACGCAGATTGAATATAGGCCTCGCCCGCCTCCAGTGCTGGCCGTTTTCGGACATCGGAGTCTCGGGAACGTGAGGCCCCGAAGCGCCGGCGGACTATGGTGTCCGAAAATGGCTAGCTGGTTCCGGCCGTCCGCCATATCGTAGACACATGGATCAGGAGAACCGGCGTTTCTTCAAGGCGCTCGCGGCACACGATGTGCGCTTCGATGGTATTTTCTTCGTCGCCGTCACATCCACCCGCATTTATTGCCGGCCCATCTGTCCAGCGAAGACACCCAAGGAAGCCAACTGCCGCTTTTTCGGCACGCCTCAGGAAGCCGAGCAAGCCGGCTTCCGTCCCTGCCTGCGTTGCCGGCCGGAACTGGCGCCAGGCAGCGCGCCGATAGACGATGCGCAGCGGATTGCGCAGCTGATCGTGCAGCGACTTGAGGAAGGGACGCTCGATGAAAAAGCCGGGTTGGAACAGATCGCCGGGCAGTTCGAACTGAGTTCCAGGCAGATTCGCCGGATCGTCCAGAAAGAACTCGGCGTGCCGCCGATTCAGTTGCTGCTGACGCGGCGCTTGCTGCTCGCCAAACAGCTCCTCACCGAAACGTCGCTCCCGATCACGGAGGTCGCGTTTGCCAGCGGCTTCTCGAGCCTGCGTCGATTCAACGATGCGTTCAGCAACCGGTACCGCATGCCGCCGACCCGTCTCCGCAAGAAGGCAACCGAAGGCGCAGCGGCGATCGCGGAGAATCAGACTTCCACACTGCAGCTTTCGTATCGTCCGCCATACGACTGGAAAGGTATCCTCGCCTTCCTGGCGGCACGCGCCCTCAAAGGCGTCGAGTCGGTCACTGCCGATTCTTACGCCCGTACCGTGCGATTGGGAGAAGCCAAGGGCTGGATCCGGGTGAGGCAATCAACCAAGAAGCATGCGCTGATGGTGGAGTTCACGCACACGCTGACGCCGGTGCTCCCGGCGCTGCTCGCGCGGATCAAAGCCCTGTTCGATCTCGACGCCAGGCCCGACCTGATTGCGACCCAGCTGAAGAAGGATCCGCGTCTGACGGCAGCGGTGACCGCCAATCCCGGTATGCGGGTGCCTGGCGCGTTCAACGGATTCGAGATCGGCGTGCGCGCGATTCTGGGCCAGCAGGTGACCGTGAAAGCCGCGACGACGATCGCCTGCCGATTCGTGGAGGCCTTTGGCGAACCGATCGCGACACCGTTTGCGGAGCTGCACCGGCTCACGCCGACCGCGGCCAGGGTCGCCGCGGCCAAAGTGGACGCGATCGCGCGGCACGGCATCATCGCCGCACGTGCCCGCAGCATCATCGCGCTGGCAGACGCGCAGCGTTGGCCGAGCCTTAGTCTTGACGGCGGCACGCATCAGAACCCGGACGCCTCGATCAAGCGTCTGACTGAGTTGCCGGGCGTAGGCGAGTGGACCGCGCACTATATCGCGATGCGGGCGCTTCGCTGGCCGGACGCCTTTCCGAAGGAAGACATCGCCGTCCGAAACAACCTCGGCGGCGTGACGGCGAGCGAAGCCGAAGCGCTTTCGCACGCGTGGCGTCCGTGGCGAAGTTACGCGGTGATGCACGTGTGGCGCATGGCCACGCCGCGCATGGCGATCGCCGTTTGATCCCGCGTCGTGACGCTCGAATGATCCCGCGTCGTGACGCTCGAAGCCATCTCATCAGTGAGTGAAGGCTGACGAGCGCTACAATCTGTCATTCACGGCTGCCCATGGCACACAACTTCGGCTCCCTCGCGTTTACGCCGGTCATCAAAGCGCTCCAGGAACAGCACGGCAGCCGTCGCACGTATGCGAAGCGCGAACGGGATGTTTCGTCGCCGGACCGGCTCAGCCCTGACGAAACCGCGTTCATCAGTGAACGCGACAGCGTGTACATGGCGAGTGTCGGCTCGACCGGCTGGCCCTATATCCAGCACCGCGGCGGCCCGAAAGGGTTTCTCAAGGTGATCGACGATCGCACGATCGCGTTCGCCGACTATTCGGGCAACAAGCAGTACATCAGTACGGGCAACCTGACCACTGACAACAGACTGGCGCTGATTCTGCTGGACTATCCGCAGCAGGCGCGTCTGAAGATTCTGGGCCGTGCTGAGATCATCGACGGCGAAGCCGCGGCGCCGTGGATCACGCGCGTGCGCGATCCGCAGGACAAGACGCCGATCGAACGGGTGTTCGTCATTCACATCGAAGCCTTCGACTGGAACTGCCCGCAGCACATCACCCCACGCTACACGGCAGAAGAAATCCAGGGAGCGCTGGCGAATGTGGAGGAGCAGTTGCAACAGCTCAGACAGGAAAACGAGCGTCTGCGAGAACAGCTCGCCAATAAGGAGCGCGGCAAATGAGCAGCTTCACGACCAAGGACGGCACGCGGATCTACTACAAGGACTGGGGCACCGGGCAGCCGTTCGTCTTCAGTCACGGCTGGCCGCTCAGTGCGGACGCCTGGAGTGATCAGATGCTGTTTCTGGGCGCGCACGGCTTCCGCTGCATTGCCCACGACCGCCGAGGGCATGGCCGATCGAGCCAGCCCTGGAACGGCAACGACATGGACACCTACGCCGACGACCTCGCCGGCCTGGTCGAAATGCTCGACTTGAAAAACGCGATTCACGTTGGCCACTCGACCGGCGGCGGTGAAGTCGCGCGCTACATCGGCCGTCACGGAACCGGGCGCGTCGCCAAGGCCGTATTGGTCAGTGCGATCACGCCACTGATGTTGAAGACCGCCTCGAATCCCGGTGGTTTGCCGATCGACGTTTTTGACGGGCTGCGTGCCAGCGTGCAGGCCGACCGCTCGCAGTTTTATAAGGACCTCAGCGGTCCGTTCTTCGGCGCCAATCGACCCGACTCGAAAGTATCGCAGGGATTGCGGGACGACTTCTGGCTTCAGAGCATGATGGCTGGAATCAAGAACGCCTACGACTGTATCAAGGTGTTTTCGGAGACGGACCAGACCGACGACCTCAAGAAATTCGACGTCCCGACGCTGATCATTCATGGAGACGATGACCAGATCGTCCCGATCGGCGCGTCGGCGATGCTGTCGTCGAAGATCGTCAAGAACGCGACGCTCAAGATCTACAAAGGAGCGCCGCACGGATTGCCATCGACGCTCAAGGATCAGCTCAACGCCGATCTGCTGGCGTTCGCCCGCAGCTGAGACTGCTACTCGGAGGCTTTCGCAGCCAGCGTTTCCAGCCCGGCGATATTGGGAAGCAATTCGTCGGGCAGCCCGTGACGCTTCTGAAGGTACCGCGTGCTGTTGATCGAGATCCACACGTCACCCTGAGCGTCTTCCCAGACCAGGATCTTCAACGGCAGGTCGATCGCGCTGCGGGGCGCGGCCAGCATCAACGGCGTTCCCGCTTTCGGGTTGCCCACAATCAGCAGTTTTGTTGGCCTCATCGTCATGCCGGCGCGCGCGGCCTCGCCGCTGTGATCGATCAGCGCAAAGAGCGCGATGCCCTTCCCCTGCAGGAGGGCTTGCAGATGCTCCACCGTTTTATCGACCGAGCGCGGGCTACGCGTGCTCACGATGCCTTCGTCTTCGCTCTGGCTAACAGGTTTGGCGTCCATTGGTTCGCGTCAGTTCTTTACCGCTTGTTCATTTCAAGCGGCGGAGGTCCTTGGTGATCGAGTCCAGCCACGCGGCTTCGCGCTCGAGCGCCTTGGCCACGCGGGAGATTTCGCCCGGCAGGCTGTCGTACTGCCCTTGTTCGATCGCCTCCCTGACGCCCGGCAGCGTCTTCACACCGTAGCCGGTGTAGTAGCCGGGTGCGTAAAGGAGATGCTTGAACCAGTCGCGGTGGAGTAGTCCGGCCGCATCGAGCAGCTGCTGTTCGGACTTCGCGATCCTGACGTCGATTTCCGTCAGCGCGGCCGGCGGCAGGTTCTTTTTCACGGCTGCAGCCCGCGCTTCGTCGAACAGGGCCGCCTGCCTGGCCATCACCTCGATCGCGCGGGAGATCGGCGTCAGCTCGATCGCCGGCGGCATTGGCTCGGCCCTGGGCGCAACCATCGGGTGCCGCGGGTCGTTGACGGCGGCGAACAAGCCGTCGGCGATCTCGCGATTGCGCTCGGCGATGTCCTCGCGCTTCTTCTTCACGAGCAGCTGCAGTTCTTCGTCGTAGGTTCGTACCGTGTCAACGAGGTTGCCGTACTGAAACGGCAGGAGGTCGGCGTCGGCCAGCCGGATGATTGCCGTGCCGCCGGTCTGCGCCAGCGTCCGGCCGTAGGCAAAGTCGGTGTCGAGGAAGTGCGTGTAGAAATAGAAATCGTCGTAGATCGAGTGATAGATGCCGCTCTCGTCCTCGCCGCCGTAACCGATATTCAGCGTTGGGATGCCGAGATGCTGGAGAAACGGCGTGAAGTCGGAGCCCGATCCGAGGGCGCCGATGCGCCAGTCCGCCCGGCTGCGTACCTTCTCCTTCTCCTCCGGCTTTGCCTCGTCGATCGCCTTTGCCTGTTTCCGCTTCCAAACGGTGAGTTTGGTTTCAGGATCCTGGATGTCTCGCGCCACGTCGTTGATGAAGTGCTCGAGCGTGTGCGAGCCTTCGGCCTGGAGAAATCCGCGCCCGCTATCGTCTGAATTGATGTAGACCACCGCGTGCTGCTGCAGTTCGGCATCGTGTGCTTCCGCCCATTCGGTGGAACCGAGCAGGGCGGGCTCTTCACCGTCCCACGCGCAGTAGACGATGGTCCGCTTCGGGGACCAGCCCTGTTTGTGCAGTTCGCCAAGCGCGCGCGCTTCTTCGAGCACCGCCGACATGCCGCTGACCGGATCTTCCGCGCCGTTGACCCAGGCGTCGTGGTGGTTGCCGCGAATCACCCACTGCTCGGGAAACGTCGATCCCTTCATGCGCGCGATTACGTCGTAGAGCGGCTTCTGATCCCAGTTGAACGCCAGCTTCAGGTGGGCGCGGCCCGCCGGGCCGAAGTGATAGGTGATCGGCAGGCCACCGCGCCAGTCAGCCGGCACGACCGCGCCGGTCAGTGACGCGAGCAGCGGCTGCGCATCACCGTACGAGATCGGCATCACCGGAATCTTCGTCAGCGTCGTCGCATCCTTGAGCGCCAGCCGCTTTGCTCCCGGTGTTGCGCCAACACCCGGCGTGAGCGGATCGCCGGGATAGGTCGGCATGTCCATGACGCTGCCGCGTTGCGCGCCGTCAGCAGGCCGCATCGGGCCCTTCGGGAACACCTCGCCGCCGGCGAAGCCATCGTCTTTCGGATCTGAAAAGATCAGGCAGCCGATCGCGCCGTGTTCGGCGGCGACCTTCGGTTTGATCCCGCGCCACGACTCGCCGTAGCGCGCCATGACGATCGCGCCCTTGACCGAGATGCCATAGCGCTCCAGCACCTCGTAGTCCTCGGGACGCCCGTAGTTGACGTAGACCAGTGGCCCGGTGACGTCGCCGTCGATCGAGTAGGCGTTGTAGACCGGCAGCTGTTCGCTTTTTTGATCGGAGGTCGGGTCGATGGCCAGCGCCGATTCTTCGAGCCTGGCGGTGAAGCGGGTGGGCTCGAGCAGTTCGAGCACGCGTTCCTTCGGCGTGGGAAAGAGCACGCTGAAGGTTTCGATCTCCGCGTCCCAGCCGAACTCCTTGAAGCGCGCGAGCAGCCACTCCGCGTTGTCCTTGTCGTACGGCGAGCCGACGTGGTGAGGCCGGGCGCTCATGCGCTCCATCGACGCCCGGATGTTCGCGGCCTGCGGTAGCTCCCGGAACCGGGCATCCCAACTCGCCGCCGGCTGCGCGCGTGGCGTCGCGACCAGCACCGAGAGGATTCCGATCGCGAGCAGAACAGCGGGGCGTCGAGTCATGGGCAGCTCCTGTGCCCCGATTCTAGTTGAGCGCCGCAGGGAATCCTAAGCGGGTCGCCACTCTTGCTGACAGGATTGGGTAAAGACGTCGGGCTACCGGAACTGCATAGCACTGTCTTGGTGCCATCTCTTATACTTCGATCATTCTGTTTCGTCCTGCCGGGGAGGTTACGTTGCGCCTGTGGTACCTGACGTTCGTTGGACTATTCCTGGCGGCCGTCGCGCCGGTCGTCGCGCAGGCGCCTCAAGGTGCCGGAGCGCCAGAGACGTTCAGCGCGAACGCTCGCGCCGAAAATGCTGCCGGTGTCGCGGTCTCGGCGCCGATTGTGATCCACGTCAATCGGTATACGCCCGAGTTCGATCGCAACGCTGTCCTGGAAGGGCTGCGCGTCGGCGGGTATCCCGGGTTCATCCCGGCGCTCAGAAAAGCGCCCGATGTTGGTAGCGTCGAGATCGGCAAGCGCAAGTTTACGATTCGCTTCGCACGGGACACCACATCCGACGCCGGCCGCACGATCGTGTTCGTGACCGACAAGCCGATCGCGTTCCTCAAAGCAGTCGACGACAGCAAGTCGCGCGCCGGTTACTTGGTGGGGCTGATCAGGTTGACGGTCGATGCGCACGGCAATGGCGGCGGAGAGATGGCCGCGGCGGCGCGGGTTAAGGCGGGTGGCGAGACCGGCGTGCAGGTCGACGATTTTGCGGGCGACACGCCGGTGCTGCTGTCGGCGGTCACGCGCAAGTAGCGACTGCCACTCAGGAAAACCCACGTCAGACTCCAACATCGAGGACAAGACATGACGTTACGACAATCGCTCATCTTCACGCTGCTGACGACGCTTCTCATGACCGCGTGTGGTCCCGAGAAGAGGCAGGCCAAGGGAGGCACGCCTGAGACCGGCGTTGGAACCGTCAACCAGGCCCGGAAGTATCTCGAAGGGCGCTGGACGCTCGAGTCGTTTGAGTTCTACCCTCCTGGCAAACCACCCGTCACGCTGAAGGGCCAGGGCACTCTGAGCTATGACGACTTCAGTAACCTCAGCATGGAGATCCGCACCGACGTCGCGACGTCCGACACCTTGCGTGCCGCCGGCATCGACGTGCAGAACGGGATCATCTCGACCAGCGGCCGAACCGCTGTCGACATGCAGAACCACACGCTGACCTACACGCTCGAGGGTCAACCGGCGTCAGGTACCGGCCCGCTCGCAACCAGCCGGCCGCGATATTGGCAGGTGGACGGCAACCTGTTGACGTTGACGACGAAAGACGACGCGGGGAAGCCGACGTCGGTGGGAAAGTGGCGGAAGACATCGTAGTGATTGAGTAACCCGGGCAGCCAGCGACACAAAGCAAAGACAGCGACACACAGCAAGAGGTGACGCGATGGGAATCACCGGCATCCGCACGTCGATCGTGGTACTCGCATGTGCAGCCTGGGCGTCGGCTGCCTCGCAGCCGCTTCCCACCGCCGACGCCGCGCTGCGCGAGCTGCAAGCCGGCAACGAGCACCACGCTTCAAAGCACTATCAACATCCGCATCAGAACGCCGCCCGGCAGCGCGAGCTGACGTCGGGCCAGCAGCCGCATGCGATCGTGCTGAGCTGCGCCGACTCGCGCGTCGCGCCGGAGATCGTGTTCGATCAGGGCCTCGGCGATCTGTTCGACATCCGTGTCGCCGGCAACGTTGCCGGCGATGCCGAGCTCGCCAGCATCGAATACGCGGCGGAGCACCTGAACACGCCGCTTCTCGTGGTGATGGGCCACCAGAAATGCGGCGCCGTCACGGCGGCGGCGGAAACGGGGGAGGCGTCTGGCCACCTTCCGTCGCTCCTTGCGCTGATCCGGCCGGCGGTCGAGCAAGCGAAAGGACGACCGGGCGATCTCATCGACAACGCCGTCCGCATCAACGTCGAAAACGTCGTCCGTCAGGTTCGCGCGTCCAGGCCGGTCCTCGCCGATCTGACAAGTCAGGGAAAGCTGACCGTCGTCGGCGCGGTGTACTCGCTCGACACCGGACGGGTGACATGGCTGCCGCAGGCGGTCTTGCAGTCGGCCGCGGTCCGGCAGCAGTCCAGTGTGTGCATCAATTCGCGCATCGCCGAAACGCCCGACCTCTCGATGACGCGCTAGCTTCGCAATCTGTCCGGCAACGAGTGCACGAATTCGTGAACGGCCGCGATCTGACTGTTCTCGGAAATGAACTCGAAGGCGGACGGGCTGACGGCGCGCGTCGCGACATTTCGAGAGGCGGCGATCGCCGCGTGCATCACCGGGCATTCGTCGACGAGGCCGAGCAGCGCGGCCCAGGCCGGCATGTCGAGGATCGCAATCACGTCGAATGCGTCTCGCGCGAGCCATGGCGTGCCGGTCTCCCCGTGCTTCTTCAGCTCCCGTCGAAGCGCGTTCAGCTCGGTCTTGATCTGGCGGTCCTCACAACGTAGTCGCCCGAGAACCGAGATCAGGCCCTTTGTTGCGAACATGCAGACCTTCTCGTGGAGCACCGCCCAACCGACTTGAAACACCGTCACGAGATCGTGATCGACCAGAAAACCGTCCGGCAGTCCAGCGGCTGGTGCCTCGCGCCAGTGCAACGGCCAGCACTCCAGTCCAAGGTTGCAGGCCGCGGCGACCGCGTCCGATGCCTCTTGCGCAGTGAATGACCGGGCCTGAATCGAGCATCCCGTCATGATCGCGTTCGCCAGGTAGGCCATTTCCTGATGTCTGGTGACCCAGGCGAGCGGATCGCGTTCGCCGGCGATCTGCATATGCTTCTGCATGCGCCCAAGCCGTGTTGGTCCAACTGGGGCGTCGCCGAGCAGCGCGCGTGGCGGCTCCGGCAGCACACCGGCCTCTTGAAGCATCCCGACAATGGCGGCGACAGCGTCTGGCGAATGGGCAGGGTCGAGCGCGGAGTCCGCATCCGACTCGGAGGCTGCCGGCAGGCGTCCCGACCTGGGCTGCGGATCGGCCACGGGCGGCGATGCGACCGCGTGAAAATACGCGCGCGCCAACGGGTTGATTGCAGGCGGCTCGGCTCCCCGAAGATCGAGACGTCGCGACATCTGCAGAAACGCCCGCGCTTCCGCAGGTGCCACATAACCCTGCGCATCCCGGCGACGCTCACGACCCAGCGCCACGTCGAACATCACCTGCTCATCGTCACCGAGCAGGTGATCCAGCCCGTCCAGCTCGTGTCCGGAATTTGACAGGCGGCGGCATTCCCGCATCACGCGGTGGAAAAACAGTTGATGCTCTGCGTCCAGCGCAATGAGTGTCGCGACGATGGCGTCCCACGAGTCGGCGCGACGTGCCACGAGCCGGTAGCCACCGACTTCGATTTCGACGCCGCCGTGCGCGTCAGACGCCTCCCACTCATCACCGTCCGGCGACACCGATGGTGACAGGGCGGCCGGATCGAAGACACGCACGTACCGAGAGATCCCGGCGATCACGAGGTCGGCATCCATCCCGGCCAGCTTCCTCGCCGCGACATCGGCGCCGCATTCGAGCAGGACGCCCAGCCACAGGCCGAAGCGATCGGCGTCGAACTGTTCCTCCTGTCCCGGCTGACTGGCGCTCCACAGGTCGAGGTCGAAGACGCGGGCCAACTGGTTCGGGGTCGCGAGCGCCACGAGCTCGCTGCAGTCCTCGAGGCCACAGTTCTGGATGACCCGGTGCAGCACTTCCGGCTGCAGTCGCGGAACCAGTTGTGCAATCGCCGGTGTGCTCAGCATCCGCTCGAGCAGCGGACGTGAATCCGTGGCGGCCGGTAATGGGGGAGCGATGGGAGCCGAAGGAACGCTCGCGCGACGCCGGTTGGAATGATCGCCGGATTTCGCCATGGGCCGGCGATGATACCGGCGCGGAAGCGCAAGAAACAGTCTTGAACGTCGAGCGAATGAGAGCGACAATAAAGATGGGGGCGTAAGTGAGCCTCGACCCTCACCGCGGTTGCGGCCGCGAACCCCTTCTCAGTCCCTCGATTCCTACGAACTCTTCTACGCGCTGGCGTAGCGCTCAGCGTTCGTCGTACGCATCGATGAAGCGCGTGATCGATTCGATGTAGAGCGGCGGCGCTCCGGTGCTGGCGATCGCCGTAAGATGTGTCTTGTCGGCGAGGATGACGCTTTCGAAGACGTGAGCCTCCCGCCACAACCGCTGCGTCTTCGCATACGGACTGTCGAACGATCCGTTCACAGCCAGAATCGGCACCATCAATTTCGTCACATCGATCTCCAGCCGCGTTGCCGACACTGGCTCGGAGCCCGCCGGACGCGATTGCGCGACCCGCTCGCGGAACCGCGCCATCGCGGCCGCGGCCTCACCCTGCGCTTTCGGCAGCGCCGCGTCCATGGCTTCGGCCTGCGCCCGCAGCTTCGGATCGGTTTCCTGAATCCCTGAGCCGCCGAGTCCGGCGGTGATGAACCGTTGTGGAATCATCGCCAGCAACTGCGCGGTCATGGCGCCACCCATCGAGTAGCCGTGAATGTGGGCCTTGTCGATGTGCAGGTGGTCCATCAACTCGACGACGTCCTGGGCGCGGCCAGCGCCGCCGGGCTGCGGCTTGTCGCTCTTGCCATGGTTGCGATTGTCCAGGGCGACGATGCGGTGCCGCTTCGCCAGTGCCGGCGCGATGCCCGTCCGGAACCACATGCGCTCGGCGTTGTCCGAGTAGCCATGGATCAGCACCACCCACGAGCCGGTTGTTCCGGCGGTCAAGTAGTGGATTTTCACACCGTCGCTGGTGGTGAAGAAATCTTCGTGCGCGGCCTCCTGTGCCGGCACTGCACCTGACAAAAGAAGGACAAACGCCGTCGTCACTGCGAGTCGCCGTTTCAATGTCATGGTCAGGCCTCCGCGTTTGCGATTGGTCGATCTGTCAAACCACACAGCGGTCGCGTACCGACGGCAATTCTAGCCCCAGTTGAGTTGGCATCATGACGAACATTTGGTGCAGGGGTCCGATTTACGTTGATTGATCACGCGGCCCTGACTAGACTCCGCGACGCGTCGCGTCAATCCTGGGATGCCCGACGCCAGCCGATCCGGGAGCCAACCCGATGGCGCGCACCGCGATTCAATCCTGCACCGATTCTGCATCGCCCGCCCGCGGCGATCGATGTCATTCCGCGACAACGTCAGCACACTTCGACTGGAGGAGCGAATGCGACTCGTGAAGCACTTCGTCGTGGCCCTCACATTCTGCGCGGCGATGGTGGCCGCGCTGGCGCTCACCGACCGGGCGCACCCTGTCGCCGCTGCTACAGCGTGTACGGATCTTGTCGGCCTGGATTTGCAGGATGGCACTGTGTTGTCCGCCACCGACATCACCGCGCCGTTCATGACCCCCGCCAGCAGCGGCACCGCGATGATCACGGTGTCGGCCCCATTTCCGTTCTGCCTGGTGAAAGCGCAGCTGACGCCGACTGCTGATTCGAACATCAACATGGAGATTTGGCTGCCGGCCAAGGCCAATTGGAACGGCAAGTTCCTGGGGGTCGGCAACGGAGCGCTCACCGGCGCCATCTGGCATACCTCGATGGTTCGGCCGCTGCAGGACGGATACGCCGTCGCGAATTCGGATCTCGGCCATCAGGTGTCAACCGCGAACTGGGCGCTTGGGCACCCGGAAAAAGTGATCGACTATGCCTATCGCGGCGACCACGTCACCGCGCTGGCCAGCAAGGCCATCGTTCAGGCGCTCTACGGCCATCGTCCGAAGTCGTCGTATTTCCACGGTTGCTCGAACGGCGGGCACCAGGCGCTGATGGAGGCAGAGCGCTATCCCGACGACTACGATGCGATCATCGCGGGCGCGCCGTGGAACCAGTGGACGCATCAGAACGTGGAATTCATCTGGCGGGCACTGCAGCTGGAAAATTTCAACACCGCGAAGCTGCCGGTCATCACGAGCGCGGTGGTGGCGAAGTGCGGCACGCGGGAGGGTGGCGTCAGCACCGACCCCTATCTGAACGACCCGAGGGACTGTCACTTCAATCCCAAGACCATGCTCTGTCCGGGAGCCGATGGTCCGACTTGCCTGACCGCGACCGAGGTGGACGCGGTGCAGAAGCTGTACGACGGACCGAGCAATCCTGACACCGGGCAGAATCTGTTTCCCGGGTTCGAGCGCGGCAGTGAATTCGGCTGGGTGGCATTCGGCGCGTTCGTGAACAACCTGTTTCAGAACATGGTGTTCGAGAACGACCCGACCTGGGACTTCCACACCTTCAACTTCACGACTGACGTCCAGTTCTTCGACGACAAGCTCGCCGATATCATCAACTCGAATCATCCTGATCTCAGCGCGTTCAGGGCGCGGGGCGGCAAGCTGATCATGTGGCAGGGATGGACCGACACCACGCTCGAGCCCCACAACAGCGTGAACTATTACAACAGCGTGATCGCGGTGACAGGCGGCGGTCTCGATCTGAACGATCACTCGCACGATCACCACGGCTCGGACCACGGCCGTCACAAGGGCCGCGATGACGATCACATCCGGCCGCGCGAAGCGCTCGAGGACACGCAGGACTTCTTCCGCTTCTTCATGGCGCCGGGTGTGAATCACTGTGGCGGCGGCAACGGTCCCAACTCGAGCTTCGCGTACACGGTGGCGAACATTCCTGGCCCGGACGATCCGGATCACGACATCCTGCAGGCGCTCGATCGGTGGGCGCAGAACGGCATTCCACCGCGCACCTTCATCGCGTCGCACTTCACCAACGGTGTCGCCGACTCGACCCGGCCCATCTGCGCGTATCCGAAGGTTGCGCGCTACAAGGGGAAGGGCGATCCGACCGTGCCCGGCAGCTTCGTGTGCGTGGACGATTGGGACGATTTCGAGCGCGACTTCGCGCACGAGCTGCACAATATCCGGTCGGATATCAGGCGGGGAACGCTGGTCAACTTACCGCAGCACTGAGGAGCGGAGCGGTCACTCTACGGGAGCGCGCATCGAAAGGTGCGCGCTCCGGGTCCGGCTAAAGCCGGACACTACGTCAATCCCGAAGTACGTCAATCCCGAAGTACGTCAATCCCGAACCGCTTTGATCAGCGCTTCCATGTGCGTCAGGTATTTTTCGAGGGCTTTCCGCCCGGCGACGGTCAGTCGATACTCGGTGCGCGGCACGCGGCCGTCAAATCCCTTGCGGCAGATCAGGTAGCCCGCGTCCTCGAGCTTGCGGGCGTGGACGCTCAGGTTGCCGTCGGTGATATGAAGCAATACCTTCAGATCGCCGAACGACAGACGT
>DASXGC010000386.1:0-5626 GCA_036489235.1 Vicinamibacterales bacterium | reverse complement strand
GGTATAGATGACGCCGAGGACATAAGGATAGAGAGGGGCCTGGTAGAAGACGTCGTGCCCGAGCCAGTCGCCGGCGGCGATCCGCTGCGCCCACTCGTCGTAGCCGTGGGAGTCGCCCATCAGGATCGCGAAGAACGGAGAAGCGCGCAGCTGCCACACGTGCACGAGCCGCACGCTGAGCGCGACGAGGAAGATCGTAAGAGAGTGCCGCCAGTTACCGACGTCCTTGAAGCGGGACAACAGCGTTATGCTAGCCCAGCATGCTCCGGATCTCGAACCGCGGAGCGCCTCCAGCGCGCGGACACCTGGTGATGTCTTCGTCGCTCCCGTTTCTGCGGACTCTGCGCTCGTGCTCGCCCGGTGCGATGGCCTGGACACTCACGGTGATGGCCGTCTTCATCGCGTGGCCGTGCGCGGCCGCCGCGCCGCCACGGCTGACCTTCACGAAAGATGTGGCGCCGATCGTCTGGAGCCGCTGCGCTTCCTGTCATCGGCCCGGCGAGATCGGCCCGTTCAGTCTGATCTCCTACGCCGACGTGAAGCAGCGAGCGGCGCAGATCAAGCTGGTCACGAGCCGCAGGCTCATGCCGCCGTGGAAGCCCGAACCTGGCAAAGGCGAGTTTCAAAACGATCGGCGGCTGACCGATGCCGAGCTCGACATCCTGCAACGCTGGATCGCGGAGGGCGCGCCGGAGGGCGATCGGTCAGCGCTCCCGCCGATGCCGACGTGGGGCAGCGGCTGGCGCCTCGGTCCGCCCGATCTCGTCGTGACGATGGCGGAGGCGTACCGAGTGCGTGGAGATGGTGGAGACGTCTTTCGTACGTTCGTGATTCCGATTCCAACGTCACGACCTCGATACGTGCGCGCGCTTGAATTCCACCCCGGCAACCCGCGCGTCGTTCACCACGCCAATCTCGGGGTCGATCGTACGCGATCGTCTCATCAACTCGACCTTCGTGACCCCGAGCCAGGTTACGAAGGCAGCATGGAACGGGATGCGCGGTACCCGGAAGGTCAGCTGCTTGGGTGGACGCCGGGCCAGGCGCCGCACGAAGCGCCTGCCGGTACGCAATGGCGTCTCGAGGCCGGTAGCGATCTGGTCGTTCAGTTGCACCTGAAGCCGACCGGTAAACCCGAGTCCGTCAAGGTCTCGGTCGGGCTGTATTTCACCGACGAGGCGCCGAGCCGGACTCCAATCGGATTGCGGCTCGGGAGCGAGACGATCGACATTCCCGCCGGCGATCCTGCGTACGTGGTCAGCGATCGCTACACGCTGCCCGTGGACGTCGACGTCCTGGCGGTGCAGCCGCACGCCCACGATCTCGGCCGCCGCATGGAGGCACAGGCCGCGTTGCCTGATGGCAGCGTGCGCTGGCTGATTTCGATCCCCGACTGGGATTTCGGCTGGCAGGATGTCTATCGCTACGTCACGCCGATCCCGTTGCCGAAAGGCACCACGATTTCGATGCGGTACGTCTACGACAATTCCGCCGCCAACATCCGCAATCCCCATCATCCGCCCGCTCGCGTGGTGTGGGGACAGAACACCACGGACGAAATGGGCGATCTCTGGATTCAGCTGATCCCGCGCGTCAGCGCCGATCTCACGGTGCTGAACGACGACTTCCGTCGCAAGGCGAACGCCGAAGATCTGGCCGCCTACTCCAAGCTGCTCAAAGACGATCCGAACAATCCGCTGCGGCACGACGCCGTCGCCGGCTTGTATCTCGAAGATGGACGGCTCGACGAAGCCATGGCCGAGTATCGCGAATCGCTGCGGCTCAACCCCGATTCAGCGCCGACGCACTACAACTTCGGCTTTGCGTTGTCGGCGTCCGGCCGGCGTGCCGAAGCGATCGGACAGTTCGAGCAGGCGGTGCGCATCGATCCGGATTACGCACAGGCGCACAACAATCTCGGGGCGCTGCTGCAACTGGAAGGTAAAAACGATCTCGCGCTGAGCCACTACGAACGTGCGGTGGCACTCAGATCCGACAATTTTGAAGCACAGGTAAATCTTGCGCAAATTTTATCTGCTCTCGGACGATGGCCGGAAGCGATCCAACATTTTCGTCGGACGCTGGCGTTGAAGCCGGATCACGCACAAGCGGAAGCCGGACTCGCGTGGATTCTGGCGACCGCGCCAGATGAGGAACTGCGTCGCGTGGACGAAGCGGTCGCGCTTGCCGAGCGCGCGGCTGACGCCACCTTGCATCAAGAACTCCGTGCCCTTGATGCACTTGCAGCAGCGTACGCGTCGGCTGGACGGTACGATGCTGCAGCAACAATCGCCCGGTCGGCACTTGAGATTGCCGTCGCTGCGGGTCAGCTACCCGTGGCTGCACAATTCCGCCAGCGGATCGAGTTGTATCAATCGGGACGTCCGCTGCGCATGCCGCGACCGTAAAATGATCCAAGTTTCCGGAGCGAGAGAATTGCAATCCTCCAATTTTGCAATTTCCCCGTGGAATCTTACAAAGGTCCGCAGTAGCCTCACCTCAGCTCAATCCGCCAAGAGGTCTTCCACGCGGAACTGAGGAGGGATTTGGAATGACGAGAAGTCGTATTTTGGCATGTACATTCGCGGCGCTGGCGTGCTTGGCTGTCCCATCGACCGTTCACGCACAGAGCGTCTTCACCGGCGTGGTGAAGGATGCGACCGGCGCCGTGTTACCTGGCGTGACTGTCGAAGCCAGCAGCCCCGCGTTGATTGAAAAGGTTCGCACGGCGACCACCGATGGAAATGGCGCCTACCGAATCGAAAATCTTCGCCCCGGTGTCTACTCGCTGACGTTCAACCTGCCGGGCTTCTCGTCGGTCAAGCGTGACGGCGTCGAACTCGGTTCGAACTTTACCGCCAACATCAACGCCGAGCTGAAGGTCGGCGCGATGGAAGAGACGGTCACCGTCTCGGGCCAGTCGCCGGTCGTTGACGTCTCGAGCAACTCGAAGGCTCAGGTGTTGTCGCGCGAAGTGCTCGACGCCGTGCCGACCGCCCACACGATTCAGGGCGTCGGCCAGCTCGTCGTCGGCGTCACGCTGACGGCGCCGGACGTCGGCGGTTCGCAGGCGATGCAGCAGACCTACTTCACCGTGCACGGCCTGGGCGCCGCGCAGACCTCGCTGATGATGGACGGCATGATCATCAACGGTCTCCAGGGTGACGGCGCGATTCAGACTTACACGAACGACGCCGGCAACCAGGAAATGGTCTACCAGACTGGCGGTGGCACGGTTGACTCGCCCACCGGCGGCGTGAAGATCAACATGATCCCGCGCGAAGGCGGCAACCGCATCAGCGGCTCGCTGTTCCAGGGTTACGAGAGCAGCAACCTCCAGGCAAACAACCTGACTCCCTTCCTCGCCGCCAACGGCGTCAAGACGGTTGACAAGATCGGCACCTACAACGACACCAATGGCACCCTCGGCGGTCCGATCATGAAGGACAAGCTGTGGTACTTCGGGTCGGTGCGGTTCTTCATCGTCAACAAGCCGATCGCGAACACCTACGTGTCCGACGGCACGCAGACCGGCAGTGCGACAAGTATCCAGGCCTGCGCCAACGCGTTGGCTGGGCGTGGCGGAACGCTGTGCCCGCAGGGCGTTGACCCGCAGCATCAGTACAGCGGCCTGGTCCGTCTTACCTGGCAGCTGAGCCCGAAGAACAAACTGTCGGGTTACTACGACCGCATCCACAAGGTCCGCGGCGCGGCGCAGAACCCGGGCGACGACCAGACGACCTCTTCGGTGGTTTGGAACTCACCTCTGTACACGACGAACGCGATCAAGTACACCTCGACGGTCACTAGCAAGCTGCTCATCGAAGGCGGCTTCTCGAGCAACCTCGAGCGCTACAACAACCTGTATCAGCCCGGCATCGAGCAGCCCTACGGCAGCGCGGCGTGGTTCGCGGGCGCCCGTCATGTCGTAGATACGACGGCCTCGAGCAACACCGCCGGGCCGGCCGAGTACGGTAGCTATCCTGACCGTTACAACATGCAGGCGTCGGCCTCCTACATCACCGGTTCGCAGGCGATCAAGGCCGGCTTCCAGGATTCCTGGGGTCCGTACAACCAGTCGCTGCGCGCGAACGCCGACCTCTACCAGAACTACGTGACCAATGCCGCTGGCATCCCAACGCCATCGACGGTTACGCTGCTGGCGACCTCGCCGCTCACCGTATGGCAGGATCGGCTGAACGCCAACCTGGGCTTCTACGCCCAGGATGTGATCACGTTCAAGCGCGCCACGATCACGGTCGGTGGCCGTTACGAGTACATCAGCGAGCAGATCACGGGACAGGCCGCGCAGACGGGCCGTTTCGCGGTGATTCCGGCCTTCGGCGATCAGGAGATGCCGAAGTGGAAGAACTTCTCGCCGCGCACCTCGGTGGTCTACGACCTGTTCGGCAACGGCAAGACCGCGCTCCGCTTCGGCTACAACCGGTTCGGCGTGGCGGCAACGACCACCCTCGCCTCGCTCTACGACCCGGCGAACGCAGTCCTCATCTCCTCCACCGTGCAGTGGAACGACAAGAACGGCGACGGCATTGCCGAAGGCGCCAACCACTGCAACTTCGCGTCGGACCCGAGCTGCGAAATCAACTTCGCTCAGGTGCCGGCGAACTTCGGCACTATTTCGCTGGCGCAGCCGTCCGCGAATCTGACGCGCCCGTACGTCGATCAGTTCAACCTCGGTACCACGACCGAAGTGGCCCACGGCGTGTCCGTATCGGCGGAATGGTTCCACAACGACGCGAAGAACCCGTTCGAGCGCAATAACATTCTGCATCCGGGCACATATTCGAACGGGACCGTGAGCAACGCGTCGTACCGGGCGATCACGGTGTTCAGCCCGCTCGACGGCAAGCCGGTGACGATGTATGACCCCATCACCGCTGCGGTGGCCACGGCTGTCCAGAACGTCGACACCAACGATCCGCTGGTCAAGCAGTCGTACAACGCGCTCGAGTTCAACGTAAACGCGCGGCTGCCCCGCGGCGCCCGCCTTTTCGGCGGCCTCGCAACGGATCGGACGATCGCCAATACCTGCGCGGGCGCGGCGACCAACCCGAACTTCCTGCTGACCATCGGTGGCGTGAACTATTGCGACCAGACCAACAGCGGCATCCCCTGGCGCACCCAGTTCAAGGTCGGCGGCGTCTACCCGCTGCCTTGGTACGGGATTAACTTCGCGGGATCCCTCCAGCTGCTCCCGGGCTACATCCTGGGCACGTCGGCGTTGACCGCCGGCGGCGCCGGTGCGCCGAACTTCACGGCGTACAGCGGCACGGCGTCCACCTGGACGGTGACCAGCGCCACCAGATATGCCACCTGCCCGGGCAACTCGGCGTCGCAGGGCTGCGTCGTCGGCGCGCTCGTGTCGCCGACGGGCCTGAACTCGACGTTGACGGTTCCGCTCGACGCTCCCGGCACGCTGCTGACGCCTCGGGTGAGCCAGCTGGACCTGTCGTTCAGCAAGCAGTTCAACGCCGGCGCCTTCAAGATCAGTCCGAAGGTCGACATCTTCAACGCGCTGAATTCGGACGACTACTTCGCGGTTCGCACGGTGTCCTACACGCCGGTCGCAACCCCGTCCCTTGCTACAGCGTTCAACGGCTCCGGT
>DASXGC010000355.1:0-26726 GCA_036489235.1 Vicinamibacterales bacterium | reverse complement strand
GCGCCTGGATCACGTCGCCGCCGGTCGTGTGAACGTGGAACGGACCGTGTCCCTCAATTGCCGTGACGCCGACGCCGGTGCGAACACGCGATTCGCCGATGGCCGTGACCAGCGCGCGAATCATCTCGCTCAGGCCGCCGGGCAAGGAATGGAATGCGCCATCGGCCGACGCCGGGGCCGCGCGCACGCGGAAGGCGCGCAGCAGGCTGCCGTGATCGCGCTCGGCCTCGACGAATCGAGGGAACAACGCCTGCACCGACAGGCGGTCCACGTCGCCGGCATGAATGCCGGCCAAAAGCGGCTCCGCCAGATAGGTGGACGCTTCGCGCCCGAACCGCCGCGTCATGAACGCGCCGATCGATTCGTCGCCCTCGTCGCGGCGCCTTGGCACGAACAGCTCGGCCGCCATCCGCATCTTGCCCGCCCAGGAGAACAGTCTGGTTCGCGCAAACGGTCCAACCCGCGTCGGGATACCGAGCACAGATGCCGCCGGCAGCGGATGCAGCCGTCCGGCCCGCTGGATGTACGCGAGTCGCGGCAGCTTTGTTGTGATCAGTCGGTCGCCGAGACCGATCTCGCGACACAAAGCGGCCCCGTCTGCCTTCTGGATGAGCAGTGAGTCCGGGCCGCCGTCGATGGTGAACCCGTCAACCTGCTCGCTCAGGATCACGCCGCCGGCACGTGGGCTCTGCTCCAGCACCACGCATGACGTTCCGTGCCGCGACAACTCGTACGCCGCCGCCAGCCCCGCGATGCCGCCACCGACGATGACGACGTCAGGAGTGAGCGGCAAGGCTCGCCACCTGCGTGCGCACGAGATCCTCGAGCATGGCGATAAACAGCGGCGAGGTGTTGAGAGATTCGGTCCGTCGTAGCGTTGTCGAGAACTGGCGGGCGACCTCAGCCGCCTGCAGGTCGATGTCGAAAAGGATCTCAGTGTGGTCGCAGACGAAGCCGACCGGCACCGCGAGGAACTTTCGCACCTTGACCGAACGGTCGTCGATCAATTGATCGAGGGTCGGACCGATCCACGGTTCGGGCGTGCGGCCGGCACTCTGGTACGCTCGTTCGTAGTGGGCGATCCTGGCGCGTTCCGCAACGCCTCGCGCGGTCGCCGCGACCTGATCGGCGTAAGGGTCGCCGGCATCGATGACCCGCTGTGGCAGACTGTGCGCCGTGAATACGACCAGTTCGCCTGGCGCCGGCCCAGCCGCGCGGACGCGTTCGGCGAACGCGTCGAGTAGCAGTGGGTGCTCGTAGTAAGCGGGGACTGCGTCGAATGCGATACCGGGCGGGAGCGCCGCGCTGGCGGCGTCCAGGTATTTCTGCACGCTCAGCGAAGAAAACTGCGGCGCCATCGGGACGCCGATGACGCGCGTGACACCGGCGGCGGCAAGCTCCGCGATCGCGTCCTTGATGAACGGCCGCCAGTTCCGCATGCCGACTGCCACCGGTATTTCGCTGCCGAGCCGTGCCTGCAGCGCAGCCGCCTGCGCCTGCGTGATCTCGGTGAGCGGCGATCGCCCGCCGATCGCCTCGTAGTTGTGGCGCATCTCGGCGACCAGCTCGTCGGACGGCGGCCGGCCGCCGCGCACGAGTCGCAGATATTCGGGCATCTCGTCCATAGACGAAGGCGTGCCGTGCGCCATCAGCAGCACTCCGACCCGTGACATGTTCAGGACCTCTTCACATCCGTGTCCGCTGATGAACATGCCGCGCCAGCGCCTGCACGTGCTCAACAGGAGTACTCGGCAGAATCCCGTGACCCAGGTTGAAAATGTGCCCGGGACGCCCGCCGGCCCGCGAGAGGATCTCATCGGTCGCGGCGAACATCCGATCGACCGGACCCAGCAGCAGCGTCGGATCGAGGTTGCCCTGAATGCCGCGGTCGGGGCCGATGCGATCCCATGCCTCGTCGAGCGGCGTGCGCCAGTCGGCGCCGATGACGTCGCCGCCCGCCGTTCGCAGTTCGCCGAGAATCGCTCCGGTGCCGACGCCGAAATGAATCGTCGGCACATTGGGCCGGCTCTCGAGGCGGGCGAAGATTTTCTGCGTATGCGGCAGGATGAACTCGCGATAATCGGCGGCGTTCAACGCGCCGACCCAGGAATCGAAAATCTGCACGCAGTCCACGCCGGCATCGATCTGCGCCACGAGATAATCGCCGATGACCTCCGCGAGCAGGTCGCAGAAGCGATGCCACGCCGCCGGCGCGCCGTACATCAGCGACTTGGTGTGTCCGAAGTTGTTCGAATGCCCGCCTTCGATCGCGTACGAGGCAAGCGTGAACGGGGCGCCGGCAAATCCAATCAGCGGCAGCTGAGTGGGCAGCGCCTCGCGGATGTCGCGGATGGCTTCGAGGACGTATGCCAGCTCGTCGCGCGGCTCGAAGGTATGCACCGCATCGAGATCGGATTCGTGGCGCAGCGGCTTCTCGATCGCCGGGCCTTCACCACGCACGAAATCGAATGGAATGCCCAACGGCGCGAGTGGCAGCAGGAGATCTGAAAACAGGATCGCGGCATCGACTTCGATGCGGCGGACCGGCTGCAACGTGACTTCTGTCGCCAGTTCCGGAGTGCGACAGATTTCGAGCAGGGAATAGCGTTCGCGGAGCGAGCGATACTCACTCATGTAGCGTCCCGCTTGTCGCATGAACCAGACCGGCGTGGCATCAACCGGCTCCCGCCGGCAGGCTTTCAGGAATCTGCTGTCGACTGCCGTCAGTGGGTCACCTTGAGGAGGTTACGCGCGAGGCCGACGAGATCTTCGAGCCAGAGCGGCTTGAAACGGAGCTCGGCGCCCAAATCGCGCAGCTCCGCCGCCACTGCATCGTCGAGGAAATAGTCGCCGGTGACGATTGCCACGGGCACGCCACGGTGGTCTTGGTTCGAACGGAGCTTGCGCAGGAATCCGAGGCCGTCGAGCAGCGGCATTCTCAGGTCGAGAATAATGGCGTCGGGCCGGGTGTTGTCGGCCTCCTGCAGTCCGGTTTGTGCGCTGACGGCAGTCGCGACCTGGTAGCCCTCGAGCCGCAACATCCGGGCAAAGGTCTGCGTGACGCCCTCGTCGTCGTCCACAATCAGGATCTTTGCCGTTGCCGTCTGGTCCACTACTGCCGCCACGCGGTAAATTCTAACCGATGATGGCTCAACGGCATACCACGATGTTGAGTCCGACCTCTTCAAATCCATGTTACACTTCGCGGTTTAATTTCGGTACTAATCCAATCTTTTGGAGGCGGTCGGTGAGTCCTATTTTGGTTCGGCCTGTTCGAGAGCAGCTGGAGCACGATCGCCTCATCCGTCTGCTTCACGCGAAATTCCGCCGTAAATACGAGGCTGGAATGAATCCGGGCGCCGAGCAGAACATGGCTGTCGGCGTCGGGCCGACGGCGGTGTATCCGGACCTGGTGCTGCTGTCGCAGGATCGCGGCCGGCGCCTCCAGGCGGTGATCGAGGTCGAAACCGGAGAGTCGGTCAACCACCTCGAAGCGCTCGCGCAATGGACGTCGTATTCGAAGTTGAGAGCCGCCTTTCACCTCTACGTCCCGGCCGGGATGGTGGAAGTGGCGCGCAGGTTGAGCGACGACAACAACGTAAACCCGTCCGAAATCTGGAGCTACCACATCGTCGGCGACCAGCCGAGGTTCACGCTCGTCCATCGCAGCCGCGAAGCTCAAGCGCCGAAGCCGCGACCCGCCGCACCGCCGCCCACACGAGTCGCCGCGGTCCACGGCAAGCCCGCGTCAAAGCCAGTGTCGAAGCCCGCATCGAAAACAGCCAAGCCGGCGAAGGTCGCAAAACCGAGAAACGGTGCGAAGCCGGCGAAAGCATCGCCAAAGAGTGGCCGATCCTCGAAAGCCGCGAAGCCGGCCAAAGGCGCCAAAAAGAAGACGCGGTAGCACGGGAGCATGGCCTTTCTTCGCTTCAGCCGGGACCGGCGGGGCAACGAGAACTTCTATCTCGTGCAGCCCACTGTGCGTCGTGGAAAATCGCGCACGCGCATCCTTTACTGGTTTCACACACCTCCGAACGTCCGAGTCGGACGGGATCCGTTCGACGCTGCCACGCGTAAGGCGCTCGAGGCTCGTTACCCCGACGTCGTTTTCGACTGGAAGGCGATCTCAGAAACGCCGATCCCGTCAGCAGACACCGAAAAGTGGCGCGAGCGCCGCCGGGTCGAGCGAGCACAGAAACAGGCTGCGCTCGAAGACGATGCCTCGGACGTCGCGGCTGCGGAAGCCGATTCGCCAGGTGAGCCGGCGTCGGTGACGGATGGAGAAGGCGGTGCGACCGACGCCGAGGTTTCTGCCGCCGCGGCCGCGTCGTCAGCCCCAGCGCCGTCGCCTTCGGGCGTCCCAGCGGGCGATACACCGCGGCGGAACCGGCGGCGCCGCCGTGGACGACGCGGTGACGGACCCCGAGTACCGCAGCCTGGCGATACGTCGTTGGTCAAGGCTCCTCAAGACTCTTCCGCACCGGCGGTCACCCGTCCCGAACCAGCAGGTGACTGATCCGCCTGCCGCGCGATTCCGCCGACGCGCACAGCTCACGATAGGCGCGGTCATCGCGGTGCTATTGATGTTGTGGGGAGGCGAGCGCGCCGCTCCGTATTTTCTCGGAATCGTTCGCGACATGCGTGGACTCGGCGCTGAAGCGCCGGCAGCGTTCATCCTTGCGTACGCCATTGGGGTAGCGGCGCTGATCCCTGCGTCGGTCCTGACCGTCGCGGCTGGAGCTGTCTTTGGTGTGTTCAGGGGTGTGCTGTATTCGCTGGTTGGCGCCACGCTCGGCTCGTCTGCGGCATTCCTGCTCGGGCGTCACGGGGCACGTCGATTCGTGGCGCGCCGCCTGGCCTCGATGCCGCGCTTTCAGGCAATCGAGCAGGCTGTCATGGCGCGCGGCGCCCGGATTGTCTTCCTGCTGCGCTTATCGCCTGTGATGCCATTCAACGTCTTGAATTACGCGCTCGGTCTGACGACGCTGTCCCTTGCTGATTTCGTATTGGCCTCGTCTGGAATGCTGCCTGGAACGGTCGTTTGCGCCTACTTTGGGAAGGTGACCGGCGAAGCGCTCGTCCTCGCAGGCCAGACTCAAGTACCGCACGACGCGTCTTATTACGGGCTGCTGATCGCCGGTCTGGTCGCGACGATTGCGGCTACGGCCGTGGTCGCGAGGACCGCCCGGCGGGCGCTGCGGGGTGTATAATTTTGCTATGCGTCTGAAAAAGAACGGCTTCTGGTCCACGGCGGCTCTGGTGGCTCTCTCGGCGGGGTTGTCTGCTCAGGCGCCGTCCTCGCCGTCCGCGCCGGCACCCGATGCACCAGCCCCGACGCAAAGCAAGCCCACATTCAAGGTCTCAGTGGACCTCGTCACGAGCGACATCATCGTGCGCGACGAGAAGGGCAACTTCATTCCCGACCTGAAGCAGGACGAGTTCGAGATCTACGAGGACGGCGTCAAGCAGGACGTCATCTCAATGAGCGTCATTGCCGGCGGGCGCGTGACCAACGTGCTGGCGGCGCCGCCGCCACCACCGCCCGAAGGAATCATCCTGCCGCCGACGCGGCCGAAGAACGACGTGTCGGGCCGCATCTTCCTGTTTTTCGTGGACGACCTGCACCTCCAGTTTCACAACACGGGACGCGTGCGGCAGCTATTCCAGAAGATTGCCAAGGAGCTCGTGCACGAAGGCGACATGTTCGGCATCGTCTCGAGCGGCCCGTCGTCGATCGCCGTGGACATGACTTACGACAAGACCCGCCTCGACGAAGCCATCAAGAAGATCGCGGGCAGCGAGTTGAGTCCGACCGACATCATTCAGGGTCCATCGGGCTCTGACGGCCCGAGCGAAGTGCGGTACCGGGCGCACGTGGCGTTCTCGACGGTCAACGACCTGCTGAACAACCTCGAGTCGGTTCACAACCGTCGCAAGGCGCTGGTGTATGTCAGTGACGGCTACGACTTCAATCCATTCCAGGATTCGCGGCTCGGCACCATGGATCCGAATTCGCCGTTCCAGCAGAACAATTTTGCGCAGCAGCAGAATCAGGCGAACCAGAGCGCCAACGGCAGTACCGGCGGCACCGTCGATCCGATGACGCAGCAGCAGAAGCAGAACGAGACGTTCGCTGACGCCGACCTGGCGCGCGAGCTGGGCGAACTGACGCGTCAGGCCAACCGCTCGAACGTGACGATGTACACCGTTGATCCGCGCGGCTTGGTCGGGATGGGCGACATCGATCAGAACGTCGATCCGACGCAGTGGAACGACTTCATCCGTAAGTCGCAGGACAGTCTACGGGTGCTCGCCGAGGAAACCGGCGGCCTTGCCGTGGTCAACCAAAACGATTTCAGCAAGGCGCTGAAGCGGATCGACGCCGAGACGAGCGACTACTACGTGCTGGGGTATTACTCGAAGAACCCGGACGTCAACAAGCGGCGGCGGCAGGTTGAGGTCAAGATCACCCGGAAGGGCGCCAACGCGTGGTTCCGGAAGGAATACGTGCTCAAGCCCCCGCCCGCACCCGTTTCGTCCTCGAAGAAGTGACCGCCGGCAGGCTCGCTTTCTTCATCCGCGCGACGCCGCGACCGGGCAGGGCCGTCGTTGGCCGCGCCATCGCCTGTTCCGTGCGTTCGACCGCAACCTTTAGATAGCTTTCGTCGACGTCAGAGCCGACGAAGTCGACGCCGAGCCGCGCGCACGCCACCGCCGTGCTGCCCAGTCCCGTAAACGGATCCATTGCCAGTTGAATACGGTCGAGGCCGTGCAGCCGGAGACACTGCTCCGGCAGCCGCGAGGGGAACGTAGCTGGATGTGGCCGATCGCGGTCGCGCCGTTGGATCGTCTCGTACGGAATAAACCAGGTGTTGCCGCGGCAGCGTACGCCGTCAGCACCCGCCCGCCATCGCCCGACGTTCGACTGATCCTGATACGGCACTCCGAGGGCCAGCCGGTCCAGCGCCGTCGATCCGTGGGGCGTGAAATGAAAAATGAACTCGTGGCAGTCGTTCAGGAAGCGGTCGCTGTTGATCGGCTTGTAGTGGCCGACCGCCAGGTCTTTGGTCAGCCCAGCCGCCGCGCCCGCTGACGAACGCTCAATCGCGATCGATTTGATCCAGTGAATCAGGTTCTGCAGGCGCAGGTGCGGGCGCACGGCCTGCGCGACGTCGAGGGCCGTCCACGGGTCGCTCGGCTTCGCTCCAACGTTGAGGAATAAGGAACCATCGGGCCGCAGCACCCTGGCCGCCGCCGCCACCCATGTGTCAATCCAGGTCAGGTACTCGACCTGGGACAGCGTGTCTTGGTACCGGTTGTACTGGATGCCGAGGTTGTAGGGCGGGGAAGTGACGATGACGTCGACGCTGTGGGCCGGAAGCTCCTGGAAAACCTCGAGGCAGTCAGCAAGGTAGAAACGACTGACTGCGGAGCCGGTTGGGACTCGGGCGTACGGTTTCAGGATGACGGACACGCCATCCTTTCGGCACGAAACGGCCAGTACGTTAGGTAAGGCGCCGGACCCGGAGCGAGCTACGAGGCCTTGCTCGCGAGCGGGATCGTGTTCACGACGGCAAGCCGGTCGGCGGCGATGGTGTGGTTTCGCCGGTGACCATGGCTACCGCATGCGGTACCTTTTTCCTCAACGTAGGTGACTTCGCGACTGGTGGCCAGCTCGCGATATCGGCCGATCACGCAGCCGCACCCCAGAGTAGTAAATCCCAAAAGCCTGACGAGACTCATCGCGATCCTCCGTATCGTCTTGACCTTCGCTGAGCAATAGGCGTGCCGTTCAGGTGGGCGTCTTTTCTCGAAGCGCGCGCCCAGTGACGGCGAGGACGAGCGACCTCCGAACTGCTCACCGGTGCCCTGATTATTTGAATACCGCTTCAGAAGTTTGGAGTCAGCTGCGCGGTGACATGCTCGCTCGCGATTGCTGCAGACCGTCGCGAGCCGGCTTCGAGGCTGGATCAATTGTCAGTGCCCGCGCGAAGAAGTCCGAAGCCGCGGACACACGCGCCAACTGAAGGGAGATGAGGCCGGCATTGATGTAGCCCGCAGCGTCGCGTGGGTTGGCCTGGATGGACGCCTCGAAGGCCGCCAGGGCGCAGTCGAGTTTGCCGAGTGCCGCGCACGATGCGCCAAGGAGATTCTGAGCGCGGGCATGAGCCGGGTCTTTCGCCGTGACCAAACGCACCTTCGCGATCGCGTCTTCGTATCGTCCGTGTAAATAGAGCGCCGTGGCCTGGTAGAAGATCGGATCGGGCCGGTCAGGGAATCGTGTGGCGAGGGAATCGGCGAATTGCGCCAGGCGGTCTGCGTCGCCGGCGTCGGCCAGGACCGCCGCCACTTGTTCTCCGGCTCGAGGATTATCCGGGGCAAGCGTCATCGCCGCGATGGCGGCCTGGATGGCGCCCTGGCCGTCGCCGGTGACGGCTCGTACTCGCGACAGTTCGGTGCGCACTTCGGCATTGCGTGGTTCCCGTCCTGCCAACGCCTGGAGCCAGTCCCGTTCCTCGATCAGCTTGCCCGAACCACCCGCCGCGTCGGACAGTCCCGACAGCGCAGCGACGTTTCTGGTACTCAGCGAGACTGCTCGATGGAAAGCGTCGTATGCCGACCCGAACGCCTGCGCGCGCATGGCCATCTGGCCAACCGAGGTCCAATCGGCGTCGGTCGCCCGGCTGATGGCTTCCTCTACGAGCGGCGGGCGGTTGTCGAGGGCCCGGATCGCAGCGGCGTTGTCGTCGCGACTTCGCCCATAAATGCCCCGTGGCGCCGAGTATTCGAGAGCGGTCCGGTCGTCGGTCTGAATCGCGGCGCCGGCGCCGTATCGCACCAGCTCTGGCGGACCGCCGGCAAACTGCGAGAGCAGCGCAAACGGCGCCGTCCCCTCCGAGATGCCGACATCGGCCAGCGCAGCGCCGACAGAAGCTTTCCGGCCGCCGGATCCCAGGGCTTCGAGCCGCGGCCCGATCGGACCATCCTTCGCCCCGATGAGAAGCAGGTCGCCGCCGCCGACAATCCACATCGTCCCTTCCGGGAAGACGGACGAAAACGTGCGGACGATCGATCGCAGGTCGGAGCCGCTGATGTCGTAAGTGTGCGCCCACTGGCACAGCAGCCCCTCGGGTTTCAGCCGTGCCCGTGCCGCTTCGAAGAACTCGCGCGTGAACAGGGTCGCCACCCCCGCCATCCACGGATTCGACGGCTCCGAAACGATGACGTCGTATTGCCGCGGCGTGTGGAGCAAATGTGAACGGCCGTCGCCGACGATGAGGCGAACGGCCGGATTCGCCAGCGGATTGCCGCTCTCGCGATCGAAGAAATGCGAGGCGCGAACGACAGCTGGAGAAATCTCCACCACGTCGGCGTGCTCCACCGTACCTGACGCGAGCGCAGAGCCGACGGTCACTCCGCTCCCCAGGCCGATCACGCAAATCTCCCGTGCGTTGCCGTGAACCAGCACAGGCAACAACCCCAGGAGCCGTTGCGTCAGCATGTCGCCGCCGTTTGACGCATCGACTTTGCCGTCGATGGCCAGCGAGGTCGTCCCGTTCAGTTGCCGGACGCTGACGGTTCCGGCCGGGCCTTCTTCATAGAACGCGAGAGTCCCGGCGCGCAGCACGACGTCGAAATCGACTGAACCGAGGTACGGCGCGTACTTGTAGGCGCCACTCGCGAGGAGCGATCGATCCCATTGAGGAACGGCAGCGATGACACCGACAGCGCCGAGTCCGACGATGGCGGGCCAGAGCAGCGCGCGAACCCAGCGCGAGTCATTTCTCTTTTTGTCGGCCTCGGCGCCGCCCGGCTTCGAGAGCGCGGACGCGAGGCACGCCGCGGCGCACAGCGCGCTGAAGATCGCCGACGCTTCGATCGTCGCGCGTAAGCCGAGTAGGGGAATCAGGACGAAACCGGCGGTCAGCGCACCGGCAATTGCTCCACAGGTGTTGGCGGTGTAAACGCGCGCCGCATCGGGTCCGGCTGTCGCGGTCCCGCGCCTGGCGACTGCCAACGCAAGGGGAAAGGTTGCACCGAGCGCCAGTGTCATCGGCAACAGCAGGACGAGAATGCCGATCGCCTGCGTGAAGATCACGTGGTCGAACGTTGCCGCCGGATCAGCAACCTGCGCCGCAACCGACAGCGGGAGCCGGGTCGCAGCGTACCAGGCGGTACCGGCGGCTGATACCGCGGATACCGCGAGCATCGAGGCCATCCACACCGCCGGCCTGCGGACGCGTTGCGCGACCCGCGTACCAATCGCGGACCCCATCGCCAATCCGCTGATGAACGCCGCCGCCATCGTCGCGAACGCGTAGGTGGTTGGACCGATCGTGAGCGCGACGAGACGCGTCCATGCCACCTCGTACACCAGTGCGGCAAAACCAGAAACGGCCACCGCGACGCACGCGAGCAGAGGGGCAGGCGAAGCAATTGGCTCGGGTTTCGACGCGTGCGGACCGCGAGGAGGACGGTTCCTGCTCTTTGGCCCGGGCGCGGGGTTGGACGCTGCCTGAGTCTGCGCGACGTCGAGTGGTCCGGCAGGGAAGCGCGACGACAGCCACCATGCTCCTGCGGCGGCGGCCAGGTTCAACGTGACACCAACCCCTGTCGTGCCGCGCAGTCCGAGCGCGGGAATCAGCCAGAAGCCGGCACCGACCGCGCCGAAGGCGGCGCCTGCCGTGTTGGCTGTGTAAAGCACGGCCGCGTCGGCTCGGCTTCGGCCACCGAAGGAGGCAGCGCAGTCTGCTGCAATCGGAAACGTCGCGCCCATGGCGGCGGTCGGCACGCCCATCAGGCCCAGGCTGATCGCGATCCGGACGAGGGTAAAGGTGGCCGGTGAGGTGCCGTCGGCGTAGGCCCATGCGAGTATTGGTGCGGTAGCGGCGAGGGCCAGCGGCAGCAGCACGGCGGCGAGCGCAATGACGATCTCGAGGATGGCGTAGGCGCGCAGGCCGCGAATACGCATCCGTGTGGCGAGCCACGCGCCGCACGCCAGGCCGCCCATGAATGCCGCCAGCACGATGCTGGCCGCCGCCACCGTGTGACCGAGTTGCAACGTCAGCAGGCGAGTCCACGTCACCTCGTAGATGAGCGCTGCTGCGCCGGATGACGCATATAAGAAAACGAGGAGGCGTCGTCCCCCGACCATGCTGCGCCGCGAGTCTATCAAAAACGCCGGAGGGTGCCCGCCCGCGCCTACCTTGCGATACCATTCTGAGTCTGCTTTCTGGAGGTATCCGTGCTGCGATTCGTGATGGCGACCGGGTTGGGGTTGACGTTGTCGCTGGGTCTGCTCGAGGCGCAGAGCGCCTCGTCGACGAGCGATCTGTTGAAGGATCCCGCGGTGAAGGCGGCGCTCGATGCTGGCAAGGCGAACGAAGCTCAGACCGTCGAGGATCAGATCCGGTTCTGCGAGATTCCAGCGCCATCGTTCAAAGAAGAAGTCCGCGGTCAGGAGCTGAAGCGCGTGTTTCAGCAACTCGGCCTGCAGAACGTCCGCGTCGACAAGGTCGGCAACGTGCTCGGCGAGTACGCCGGCGCGGCCGCGCATCCGCATCTCGTGATGGCCGCCCATCTCGACACGGTGTTTCCTGAAGGCACCGACGTCAAGGTGAAGCGCGACGGTGCGGTGCTGCGCGGACCAGGCATCGGCGACGATTGCCGGGGCCTTGCGGTGCTCGTGCAGATCATTCGCCAGATGAAGAAAGCCAACGTCAAGACGCCGGGATCGATCACGTTTGTGGCGAACGTCGGGGAAGAAGGCCTGGGCGACCTGCGCGGCGTGAAAGAACTGTTCAAGGTGACGCTGAAAGATCAGATCGACCGCTTCGTCTCGATTGACGGCACTGGCGTCCACGTCACCAACGTGGCAGTCGGCAGCCACCGCTATCGGGTCACCTTCAAGGGCCCCGGCGGTCACAGCTTCGGCGCGTTCGGCATGGCCAACCCGATGGGCGCGATGGGACGCGCCATTGCCAAAATCCAGGAGATGCAGGTTCCGAAACAGCCGAAAACGACGTTCAACGTCGGGCGCGTCGGTGGCGGGACCTCGGTCAACTCGATCCCGTTCGACTCGTGGATGGAAGTGGACATGCGCTCGTCGGATCCGTCGGCGCTGGCCGCGGTCGACGCCAACTTTCAGAAAGCCGTGGATACCGCGGTCGTCGAAGAGAACCAGCGATGGGGCGGGGCGAAGACGATTACGGTGGTGAAGGAACTGGTGGGCGATCGACCGGCAGGCTCCACGCCGGAGAACTCGCCGATTGTCCGGGCTGGCCTGGAGTCAGCGACGCTGCTCGGGCTCAGCACCAACCTCGGCGAAGGATCGACCGACTCGAACACGCCGATGAGCCTGTCGATTCCCGCAATCACGATCGGCGGCGGTGGACGCGGCCGTGACGCGCACGCGCTGACCGAATCGTTCGATACGACCGACGCCTGGCAGGGCACGCAGCACGCGATGCTGGTGGCGATTGCGTTGGCGCAGAAGTAGCGCGCTGCGGCCGATCGTCAGGCGGATTCGCGGCGAAGCTGCTGAAAGCGCTCCAGATCGATTGCGCGCTGCTTCGCCGCCGTCTGTCGTGCGACGATGACGCGAAGGGCGAAAAGGGCATGGGCGCCGCCGACGAAAATCAGTTCCGCCCTGATTGGCTGCAGCACCAGCGCCGGCATCAGGTTGACGAGCGCTGCCAGCGCGAATAACGCGGCGAAGAGTGGATCCACGCTGGCGGCTCCGGCGGGACGCCCGAACGCCATCGCGATGTGCTCCCATCCTGGCGAGTCCGTGGCCGACTCGTGGAACACCTGAAGGTAGCGGCCGATGCGTTCGACGCCGACGTGGAGCGCATAGACGATTTCGAACGCGGTCGCGAGCATCAGCAGCGGCAGCAGCGTCCCGAGCGGTGTGGACGACAGGGCCGCAGTGGCAGCGGTCAGCGCGGCCCAGGCAAACACCCCGGCAATCACGACCCATACGCGAGCGGTACCCCGTTCACGGATGGTGTCGCGCAGGGCGCGGTATTCGTCTTCTCGCAGGCTCATGGACGCGTTCCTCTGAAGGGATGGGCTCTGGACGCCGATACTATCCGTACTCGATTGTCGCGTCGGGCGCGGATCGCGCCAAGTCGAGCTGGTAAATGGCGATAATTCCCTTGTGCTCTATGAATTATCTGCTAGACTACCTCGCACTAACTCTTTGTAAACCCTTGTCCGGGGCCGTCTCTGTGTCCAGATTCGTGAACTCAAAACGCGCCATCTGCGTGGCTTCGTGTGTACTGCTGAGTCTATTCAGCGTCTCGGTGACCCCGGGTTTCGCTGCGCAAGCGCCGGTGGAGGTCACCAAGAAGAAGGCGACACCCAAATCGAAATCGGCGACCGCGCACACGACCGTCGCGAAAACGACGAAACCGGTCGTTCGTACGACGGCTTACTCGGCAGAACGATCGGCCTCGCGGAAGACCGTCCTAGCTCGCGCCCGGGCGGTGGCGACCGCTCGCGAGATGGCCGACACCATCCTGCCGCGCTACAAGGTGGACGCGAGTGGCGATCTGGTTCCCGACGTTCGCGCGGCGGCCGCGATTATCTACAATCCCGAGACGCATCAGGTACTCTGGGAAGAGAACTCGACCGACCAGCGCTCCATCGCCAGCATCACCAAGGTGATGACGGCCACGGTGTTTCTCGAGAACGATCCCGACATGTCGCAGATGGTTACCGTCGCGCACAGCGACGTCTTTCAGGCATCGACCACCCACCTTCATCAGAACGACAAGGTGACGACCGACAGCCTCCTGCACCTGCTGCTGATTGCGTCAGACAACGCCGCCGCTCGTGCGCTGGCTCGCGTTTCACCATATGGCTCGGAAGGCTTCGTGCGACGCATGAACGAGAAGGCCGCCGAACTGGGCCTCGAGAGCACGCACTACGCGGACCCCTCGGGTCTGCTGTCCGAAAACGTTTCGTCGGCGTTCGACATGGCGCAGCTCATCACACACGCCTCGCAGGACGAGCGCATCTCGTCGGTGATGCGGATGTCCGAATTCACCGTCTACAGTGGCAAGCGGCCGATCACCTTCCACAGCACCAACCACCTGCTCGGCCGGACCGACGTCGAAGTAAGGGCGGGTAAGACCGGCTTCATCTCGAAGTCCGGCTATTGCCTGGCGACCGTGCTCCGATTGCCGGAGAGCGGCCAGGAAGTGGCGGTTGTAGTGTTTGGCGCGCGCTCGAACGCCGGCCGGTTCATGGAGTCGCGGAATCTCTTCAGCTGGGTGTCATCGAAGGCGTCAACGCTGTTCGCGGCCAAGCCGCCCACGCCCCAGCCCGAACACTAGCCCGTTCCCGCTCAGCATTTAGCCTGAATAACCCCGCTGCATCGCTGCCGCGTCGAGCGGCAGCGTCGCAATCGAGTCCACCGACACCATCACCGGGCGCGTCGCCGTCCTCGCGTCATAAGCCTTCAGATAGCGCTTGCACACGTCGCAGGCGTAGACGCGGTAGCGGCCGTCGCGCGTTGCGAACGAGGTGATCAGCCCTCGGTCGTCGTTCATGCAGAACGGGCAGGTGAGCGGCGCGAATTTCCATTGCGCCAGACAACGCCCGCAAATCAGATGACGATCGGCGTTCGGCGCCACCACTGCAAAGTCGGGCTCCCAGCCGCAGAACGGGCAGTGGCCGTGGCCCCAGGCGGAGAGCTCGACCCGCTGGGCCAGCGACTCGACCGAGCGGGCCAGGAACGGCCTTATCGCCAGCAACAATACCTGATCGAAGCCGGCAGGTAGATTTTTCAGCAAAGCAGCGGTGGTCGGCTCGCCTGAAGCCGGCCGACCGTCGACACCCGACGAGGACGCGTACCAGCCGCTGACCAGCGGCTCGAGGACGTTGCCGTCGCGCCCGAGCGCGACGATCCGATCGTGATCGGGCCGTTCGAGTGCGTCGAACCGCAGCAGGATATCGGCGGTCTGCCGGAACGTGAGCCGGAAGTCTGACCACTCGATCGGAATGTCACTGAAGCGAATCACCGGACGACCGGCCGCTCGCTGGCTCTCGAGCCACGCCGGCTCAACTTGAATCCAGGGCAGGGGCACCCGCGATTGCATTCGGCGCTGCATGTCGACCAGCGCAATCTGCATGTCGACCGCAGGCCCCAGTTCGGGCTGTTGGGTCTTGATTTGCCTGAGCTCGACGATTTCGCGTGTCTCAGCGCGTGGGGGACGAGGCGGACGTTCGGTCACCAGGGAATTGTAGGCCGAGCTGGGCTCAGCGGGACGGAGCGGGCGCGTCTTAAGGCCCGCTCCCTGTTTTCCCGCCTTTTTCTCGCTCGGCCCCCTTCAATCCGGCGCTCGATCTATGAGACCCAGATTCGCCTCTCGGCCCAGGCAGCTGTCCGGCCCAAACCTGCCAGATCGGCTCGCCGTGCTCGCCTGTCACACCCCGTCAGAAGGTGTAGCGGAAGCCGAGCCGAGCGGTGCGGGGCGTGATCCAGGCGTTGGGGTTGCCGAACGCGGATCCAGAGGCCTCGATGACTCCGGCCCGATTGCCGGAATCGATCTCGCCCTGGTTGTTGATGTTGAAGAGATCCAAATAGACCCCGATGGAATGACCCAGGCCGAGCGGGACCGTCTTCTCGACCCGGAAATCCATGTTGTTGACTGCCGCCGTGCGCCGCGTACCCAGCGGTTCGATGCGGACCGTTTCCGTTCCTTGAGCAAGCCCTCTGATAGTGGCGGTGCGGCCCCACGACAGGCCAGTGGCATAACGATAAACCGCGCTGATATTGAAGCCGCCGAACCATGGTGCGCGGTAGGTCCCGTCGAGTTTGACGGAGTTGGTCGGATCGAACCGCATGTCGCCGTTGATGTTGATCAGGTGGTTCGGATCTGCAAAGCCGCCGGTCTGCCCGAGTCCCTGGGTGCCGCCACCGCCGGAATTGGTGCCGCCGCGGTTGTCGACTGTGCCGCTTGCGTGCGACCAGGTGTACGAGACGTTGGCCTGCCAGTTGTGCGAGTAGCGCTTGCTGCCGATCAACTGGAAGCCGTTGTAGTCCCGATAGGCGTTGTCCGGATTCGTGAACAACTTGAACTCGTGACCCGGATTCGTCAGGTTGTACACCGTCAGCAGCGCGCCATCGTCGGCCGTCCCCGACTTGCCGTCGGGCCCGGGGTCCTGTTTCTGCACCGGCACGTACACCGATCCGGTGTCGATGAAGCCCATGAAGTCGCGGAAGTTCCGCTTGATGTATTGGACGGTTGCCGAGAATTGCGGCATCAGCTGTCGTTCGAACCCTACCAGGAACTGATCGACATAGGACTGCCTGATGTTCGGATCGATGCCGACGTTGGTCGCTGGAGTCCGCCGGGTCAACTCGGTGAAGTCATTCGGTCCGTTGACCAGCGCGGTGATGTGAGGATTCTGGTTGGTCAGGTCCATGAATTCGAACTGACCGCCGTACAGGGCGTCGTAGTAGCGCCCGTAGTGCGCCTTGAGGACCGTCGTGTGGTCGCCGAGCAGGTCGAAGGCCATGCCGATGCGCGGCGCCAGCGCGTGGTTCGCAAGCACTTGACCTTCCGGAACCGAGCCGCGGTTGATGTCCAGCCGCAAGCCGGGATTGATGGTCAGGCGGTCGGTGACCGTCCAGGTGTCCTGAGCGTACAGGGACGTCCGCTTCAAGGTCGCGTTCGTGATGTAGCCGTTCCAGAGATAGACTTCGTACGGACCACCGTAGTCGTAGTAGTAGCGCCCGCCGGGGTAACCCGATTCGTTGCGGATTTTCGAGTGCTCGAATTCAAAGCCGAACTTGAACTCGTGGCTCTTGCCGGCAAAATGATCGGCGTAGCGCGTCAGTGTCGCCGCCGTGACGTTGCGGGTCCGATCGAAGCGCCCGTAATACGGCACGTTCTCCGTGTATATCTGGCTCAGGCCGTCGAAATGCGGGTAGGGTCCCGACCTGGTTTGCGGCGGCGTGGGATCGACCGGGAAGTAGCCCGAGTACCCGCCGTTGCGGACGTTGAGCATCGTCTTGGAGTTGATGGTCCAGGTGGCCTGGAGGTTCCAGTTCGTCTCCGGAGACGGTTCGAGCGCCGTGACGTTGGTGGTCGGGCGCTTGACGCTGGCGCCACGTCCGGCGATGTTGTACTTGTCCCACTCGACGAAGCCCTCGATGCGGACGTCCGGCGATGCGGCCCACGTCAGCTTGTTCATCGTCCGCGGATCTTTCTCACTCGTGAAGTCGCCGTTGAAGCCGGCCGGCCGATCCTGCCGGTTGAAGTATTGAAAGCCCGAGAAGAAAAACAGCTTGTCCTTGATGATCGGTCCGCCGATCTGCGCGCTGGTGTCCCAGTAGCTCTTGATCTCACGCGGCGCGAACGTGCTGCGGATCGAATCCGGAAGCGAGCCGGTGTTGTCGGCGATCCAGGCGTTGCGTTCCATCAAGTACTCGGCCATGCCGTTGAACTTGTTGCCGCCCGATCGGATGATGCTGTTGGCAGCGACGCCGGTGAACTCGCCGTACTCGGCGCTCGCGCCGAGCGAAACGACCTGCACCTCCTGGACCCAGTTGTAATTGAAAAACGACCACGGTGTGCCGCCCTCCGGGTCGCTCACGTCCACGCCGTCCATCAGGAGCGCGTTGGAACTCTGAGCGCCGCCGAACGCGACGTTGTTGTTGACGCCCGGGGTCAGGTTGATGATGTCGGGCTGGAAACGTCCCGTCGGCAGGTTTTCGAGCATCGCCGTCGTCAGCTGGGTGTTCGACGCCGAGCTCTTGACGTCGACGATGGGCGATTCGCCCGTCACCTGAACCGTCTCGCTCACCGACGCGACATCCATTTCGACGTCGATGGTGGCGGTGGTGCCGAGGACGAGCCGGACGTCTGCGCGTTTCACGCTCTTAAAGCCGGCCAGCGATGTTTCCATCGTGTAGACGCCGGGATGGAGCGCCGGAAAGCGGTAGAGACCCTGCGAGTCGGTCGTGCTTATCTGCACGCCGCCGACCTGCGACGGGCTTGAGACCGACACGGTGACTCCGGGGAGGACGGCGCCGGTGCCATCTTTGACCGTGCCGGCGAGTGCTGCGGTCTGAACCGCCTGCGCGAAGAGAGGGGTGGCCGTTCCGACTACTGCGAGCGCGCACGCGACAATCGGGACCACCCGTTTCCACATCATGCGGGTCCTCCTTTGCGGCGGCAGTATACACTTCCGACCACTGTTCGCTAATGCAATTTTGTTGGAATTCACAGGTTTTTTTGAGGGTCTCCTTTTTTGGATGCTGCGCCGGCCTCCTGTTGGGGTCGTGCGCCCAGCCGCGTTCGCTGGAACGAACGGCGAACCGGCACGACCTGATCCTGGTGACGATCGATACCCTGCGATTCGACCGCGTCGGCGTGGACGGCGGCCCGGGCGACGTGACCCCGACGATCGACCAGCTAGGCAAGGACGGGGTCGTGTTCCTGGACGCCACCGCGCAGGCGCCGCTCACCCTGCCATCTCACGCCTCAATCCTCACCGGCCGGTACCCGCCCGGCCATGGCGTGCACGACAACGCAGGATTCACATTGCCGGTGACTATCCCGACGCTGGCGACGGTATTGCGCGCGGCTGGCTATCACACCGCCGCCTTCGTGTCGTCATTCGTACTGCGGGGATCGACCGGCCTGTCGCGCGGGTTCGACGTCTACAACGACCGGTTCGAGGGCGCGGGCCGATCGCGTCTGGCGCTGTCGTCGCTCGAGCGGCGCGGTCCGGCGGTCGCGCGCGATGTGAGCGAATGGCTCGCATCGTCGTCAGGTCCGCGGTTCGTCTGGGTGCACTTCTACGACCCGCACGCACCCTACGATGCGCCGGAGGCATTTGCCGCACGATTCCCCGGCCGTCCCTACGATGCGGAAGTCGCCACCGCGGACTTTGCCTTGTCACAGGTCCTGGCGGGCTTGTCGCCCGAACGGCGCGCCGACACCCTCGTCGCCCTGACCGGTGATCATGGCGAGAGCCTCGGCGAGCACGGCGAGTCCGAGCATGGCATCCTCCTGTACGATGCGACCCTTCACGTGCCGCTGATTCTGCAGGGTCCCGGTGTGCCGCACGGCGTCAGCGTCAAGCGCCAGGCGCGGCACGTCGACCTGCTCCCGACGCTGACCGAGTTACTGGGCGTGCCGACTCCCTCAACCGTCGATGGTGTGAGCCTCTCCCCGCTGTGGAAAGCCGCGCCTCTGGAACTGACTGGGGATGCTCCGTTGTCCTACGCGGAGAGTCGATTCGGCGAGCTCCATTTCGGGTGGAGCCCGCTGCGAAGCGCCCGTGATGGCCGCTGGAAGTTCATCGCCGGGCCTGACCCGGAGCTCTTCGACCTGAAGGACGATCCGGGGGAGCGCGCGAACCTGAGCGTCGCGCGATCGGACACCGCCGCGGGATTGTCGCGTGCGCTCGAATCGCTCGTGCCCGCGGAAGCCGCGCGCGCGCTCGACACGCCAGCCGCGCCTGATGCAGAGACAGCCGCACGCCTCCGCAGCCTGGGCTACGTCAGTGGACACGTGTCGTTGGGAAAACCAAGTGGTGCGGCCCCCGGTGATTCTGCCCCGAGCGATCCCAAGCGTCAGATCGCGCGCTACGAGGCCTACGTCGCCGCGTTCAACGCCGGCATGAACCAGCTCGACGAGGGACGTGCCGCGGACGCCGAAGCCACCTTTCGACGTCTGGCGCGCGATTTCCCGCAGGCCTTCGAGCCGCACCAGTATCTGGGTCGCGCTCTCGCCGCACGAGGAGCGCTGGCCGCGGCGATCGCCGAGATCGACATCGCGATCGGGCTGAGCGGCCGCTCCTCGGTGCTGTACTTCGACGCGGCGCGTGTTCTTGCCGACGCCCGCCATTTCGACCGCGCGCTCGCACGCGTCGAGCGGGGACGGGCACTCGAGCCCGATTCGTTTTACGGCGCGCTCACGGAAGGCCTTGTCGCCCGAGCCGCCGGCCAGCCCCTCAGGGCCGCAAAGGCGTATCGCGATGCAATCAGGCTGAATCCCTCGTTGGGCGTCGCACATCTCGAACTCGGACGAATCGCCGAGGCGGCCGGAGATCGCGACGCCGCGAGGCGTGAGTATCGAGCCGCGATAGAAGGCGATCCGTCACTCAAGGATGCGCGGCAGGCGCTCGACCAGCTCGACGCTGGCGATCGCGGAGGACGATGACGCGGAAGCGACGTGGACGAAGTCCGGTGCCGGCGGCTGCCTCGGCTGTCGCGGCACGGCCTCGATCGCCTGGGTCTCGGGGTCGCATTGCCGCGGTGGTGATCGCGGTGACAGTCGCCGCCCTCGCGATCGTCGTCTGGACCCGCGTCATTCCGCAGCCGGTGACCTCCGTCAATGGCGAGCCGCTCGGACATCTGCCGGGTGGAGTCAAGCCATCGGCGTTGAATCTTCTGTTGGTCACGCTGGACACAACGCGCGCCGATCGCATTCATGCCTACGGGTTCGACGGCATCGCCACGCCAAACCTGGATCGCCTCGCGCGCGAGGGTGTGCTGTTCGAAGAAGCGGTGGCGCCGGCGCCGTTGACGCTGCCGGCGCACTCGTCCATCTTCACCGGCAAGTTCCCGCTCGCCCACGGCGTCCGCGACAACGGCGGCTTCTTCCTCGACGAGCGTGAAACCACTCTCGCCGAGCGTCTTCAGGCGCACGGGTTCTCGACCGGCGGCTTCGTGGGCGCCTACGTGCTCGATCGGAAGTGGGGCGTCGCGCAGGGCTTCCAGACCTATTTCGACGATTTCGATCTGACCAAATACCAATCGCTGTCGCTCGGCAGCGTCGATCGTCCGGGCAACGAAGTCGCCGACAAGGCGCTGGCGTGGCTGGACGGCGTCGGGTCCAGGCAGTTCTTCGGGTGGGTGCATTTCTACGACGCCCACTCGCCGTACCAGCCTCCAGAGCCGTTCAAGTCACGCTATGAGGGCCGTCCCTACATCGGCGAGATTGCGTTCGTGGACTCTCAGGTTGGACGGCTGCTGGGCTATCTCGATGCTCACGATCTCGCGCGCAACACCGTCGTCATCGTGATGGGCGATCACGGCGAGAGTCTGGGCGAGCACGGCGAGGCCACCCACGGATTCTTCGTCTACCAGTCGACCATGCACGTGCCGCTGCTGATTCGCGCGCCGTTCGACGCCATGGGCGGCCGGCGCGTCGCCGACGTGGTTCGCAGCATCGACATTCTGCCGACCGCGATGGAACTGCTGTCGATCAAGAGCGGCGAACGCTTCGAGGGCACCAGCCTGGTGCCTCTGATGACCGGTGCGAAGAAGGAACTGGGTCTGGCCGCCTACTCCGAGGCGATCTATCCGCGCTTCCATTTTGGCTGGAGCGATCTGCGCGCGCTGACCGCGGGCCGCTACAAGTTCGTGGCGGCGCCCCGACCCGAGCTGTACGACCTCCAGCAGGATCCCACCGAGTCGAAGAACATCTACCCGGAGCGTCAGGCGCTCGGCGATCGCATGAATCAGGAAATGATCGCGCTCGAGACGCGCATGACCGCAAGCGCCGCGCCGGCCAAGGCCGCCGTCGAGGTCGATCCCGAAGCTCGCGAGCGCCTGGCCGCGCTCGGATACGTCGGCACCTTCGTCACGGCCGTCGCCCCCGATCGGACCGGACTGGCCGATCCGAAAGACAAGATTCAGCTGTTCAACCTCATGACGCAGGCCCGCGAGACGGCGCGTCACGAAACCGATTCGGACGAGGGAGCCAACGCGCTGAAGCGAGTGCTCGCCGAGGATCCCAAGATCATCGACGCCTGGTTCATGCTCGGCAACGAGTACTACCGAAAGCATCAATTCGAGCTGGCGATCGCGCAGTACAAACGCGCACTCGATCTGAAGCCAGACTACGACCTCGTCGTCATCAACATGGCGAACTCCTACCGCGCGCTCGGCCGGGATCAGGAAGCGATGGTCGGCTATCGCCGGTTCATGGAGCTGGACCCGAAGAACGCACAGATTCGGTACGAGACCGCGCAGATCCTGATCGACAACGGCAAGCTCGACGAAGCGCAAACCGAGCTCACGCACGCCTTGCAACTCGAGCCCAAGCTCGCCGCGGCACGAAATGCGCTCGGGGTGCTCGCGCTCAAGCGTGGTGACCTGCCCGGCGCCGAGCGCGAGATCCGGGAGGCGATCGCGCAGAAGGCCGACGTACGGCTCGCCCACTACAACCTGGCCTTGTTAGCCGAGCAACGGGGCGACCTGCAGGGGGCGATTGCAGAGTACAAGAACGAGATCGACCTGCATGCCAACAGTTACAAAGCGGCATTCAATCTGGGAAAGCTCTACGAGCGCGTTGGCGACAAGGCCGGACAGCTTGAGGCGTACAAACAGGCGCTCGACATGAATCCCAGTTTCGCGGAGGGCTATCTGTTTCTCGCCAAGGCGTATCTTGACGCTGAGCAGAACCTCGACGAAGCGGTGCGGCTGGCGGGCAAGGGCATCGCGCTCGCGCACGACTCCGAGTACGCGCCGCTCGGCTACTACGTGATCGCGGACGTGTACTCGAGAGAGGGCCGACAGGTCGAAGCTGAACAGCAGGCGGCAAAGGGCCGCGCCTTGGAGCGCGCTAAACCGCGCCGGTAAAGATCGGGCGAAGGGGGACCCGCAAACTATGACAGAATGGGGGGCCCGCTAGCCTGAAAAGCGTATCAAATTGAGACGGGAGTTCGAACAAATATGAAAGTGCACCTCATCAATCCCAGCGCGCTGGCGTTCGGTATCGGCGTCATCACGCCTCGGTGGTTGTATGTGCTTGCAGCGGCCACGCCGGAAAAATACGGCGATCCCATCATTACTGATGAGACCCTCGAGCAGTGGGATCCCTCAACCGTCTCCGCCGGCGACGTCGTCGGCATCGGCATTCATACGGGCAATGCTGTTCAGGGATACGAGATCGGCAAGGTCGCCCGCGAGCGCGGCGCCTACGTCGTCTACGGCGGGATCCACGCGACGTTGTTCCCCGAAGAGGCCACCAAAATCGGATTAGCGCATGCCATCGTCAAGGGCGACGGTGATCTGGTGTGGGCCCAGGTGATCGAGGACTGCGTTCGCAAGGCACCCCTCGCGATGTACGACGGCGGGAAAGTGGAAGGCGACGACTTCAAGTCCGCGCGCTGGTCGCTGATTCCGCGCAACAAGTACATGTGGGCATCCGTGCAGACCGTTCGCGGTTGTCCGAAACACTGCTCGTTCTGCTCGGTCTGGAAGACCGACGGCCAGAAACCGCGGCAGCGCACGGTGGACGCGGTCATCGACGAAATTGTTCAACTGCGACGCCTTGGGTTCAGGTTCGTGGCGCTGGCCGACGACAACTTCTATCCCGTCACGCTCGACGACCTCGCCAAAGCCAGCCGCCGCGCCGACAAGGGACGGTTCGAGCAGCTCACCGCGATGCGCGCCGAGCGTTTCGAATTGATGGAACAGCTGGCGAAGCTGCCGCCGGACATGGTGTTCTTCACCCAGATCACCATGGAAGCGGCTGAAGACCCGGAGTTCCTCGACGCCATGAACCGCGCACATATCAAGGGCGCGCTGGTCGGCGTCGAAGCCGTGACACCGGAAGGGCTCAAGGACGTTTACAAGGACTTCAACCTGAGCGGCGAACAGCTGGTCGATCGCCTTCGTGCGTTCAAGCACCACGGCGTTCACGTACTCGCCTCATTCATCTTCGGCCTGCCGAGCGATAAGCCCGGAACGTTCGAGCTGACTGCCAAGCTGGCCGAGCGCTCGGGTTCGACCTTTGCGCAGTTCGTGATGCTGACGCCGTTCCCGGGGACGGTCGATTTCGCCGCCTGGGAGAAATCGATGGAGTCGGATCCGACCCGCATCGACGGCATCCCGCTGACGCGGCACTGGCTGATCCCGAAAGGCAAGCAGCCGAAGGTCTATGTGCCGCATCCGGTGATGTCGGCGGACGAGATTCGCCAGCGTACGCAGGGCGTGTGGGATCGCTTCTACAGCTGGCGCAACGTGTGGGACCGCGCGCATTGCGTCGAGACGCTGAAGTCGCGTATCGCCTTCGTGCTCATCTCAAAGCTGTACCGCCAGATGTACGCGAACACGGGCATCGCCACCGACAGCGCGCGCATCAATCGATCGGCGAACTGGGCGCGCTGGATTGCCAAGCCGTGCCAGAAACTGTTCTCGGCGCCGCCGATGCCGGAATTGCAGGCGCCGCAGGCCTTGCCGCGCGAAGTACGGGTCGCATAGCGACGACATTCACAGGCGTCGATGGCGAAACGAGCGAGACCGTCTCCACGCTCGGTTCTGATGATCGGCTCCGAGGCGCAGCCCTTCGCTAAGACTGGAGGGCTCGCCGACGTGCTGGGTGCGCTGCCATCGGCAGTCGCCAGACTGGGATGGCAGGCCACAGTCGTACTGCCAAAGTATCGCGGTGTCATGGCGGGCGAGCTCGTGGACGCGTTTCCCGTCAGCATCGGTGGATTCACCCGCGCCGCGAATTTTTACCAGGCACCACTGGCTGACGGCGCGACGGCGCTCCTCGTTGAGTGTCCCGAGCTCTACGACCGCGACGCGCTCTACGGCCCGCAGAACGCCGATTACCCGGACAACGCGCGACGCTTTGCATTTCTGGTCAGGGCTGCCTTCGAGTTTGCGGCACGGCAGACGCTCGCACCGTCGATCGTACACGCCCACGATTGGCAGGCCGGTCTGGCGCCGGTTTACCTGCGAACCGTCTATGCGAAACATCCGGTCCTGGGCGCGACGCCAAGCGTTTTCACCATTCACAACCTCGCCTACCAGGGTCTGTTCGAAGCCGACTGGCTGCCGCGGCTCGATCTCAATTGGGACCAGCTCTCGATCGACCGGCTCGAGTACTGGGGACGTATCAGCTTCCTCAAAGGCGGCATCAACGCCGCCACCTTCGTCACGACGGTCAGCCCGCGCTACGCCGAAGAGATTCAGACTCCTGAACTGGGGTTCGGGTTCGACGGCATCCTGCGGCAGCGCCGCGCCGACCTGGTCGGCATCCTGAACGGGATCGACACTCGCGATTGGAATCCGGCCGCCGATCCGTTTCTGCCGGAGCCGTTCGATGCAGCCAACGTGACCGGGAAGCGGGCCTCGAAGGCGGCGGTGCTCGCGCGCTACGGTCTGCCCGGCGATGCCACCACGCTGGCGCGTCCGCTCGTTGGCATGGTGTCGCGGATGATCGATCAAAAGGGCTTCGATCTGATCGCGTCGCTTGCAGCGGACCTGCCGCAGCTGAACGCGTCGTTCGTCGTGCTCGGTACCGGCGAGCCGCGTTATCAGGCGATGTGGACGACGCTGGCGAAAGCGTACCCGGAACGGATCGGTGCGCGGATCGGATTCGACGAATCGCTCGCGCACCTCATCGAAGCTGGCTCTGACATGTTTCTGATGCCATCACGGTTCGAACCCTGCGGTCTGAACCAGATGTACAGCATGCGCTACGGCACCGTGCCGGTGGTCCACGGGGTCGGTGGACTGGCCGACACGGTCGTCGACAACCGCCGTCCGGGCCGACAAGAGGCGACCGGTTTCGTTTTCAAGGAATACACGCCGGCGGCCCTGCTCGAGACTCTGGAACGGGCAATTGCCTTGTTTTCCGACCAGATCAGCTGGCGCGGACTCCAACTGGCCGGCATGGACCGCGACTTTTCCTGGGACCGTTCAGCCAGGGAGTACGTCAAAATGTACGATCGTGCGATCATGAAGCAGGCAAGGGCCTGAGCCCGGGACCTGAGGGAGACGAGATGGCTACCGAAAACGTGCAGACTTTCACCGATGGCAATTTTGACGACACGGTGCTGAAATCAGGCGCACCCGTGCTCGTGGACTTTTGGGCGGAGTGGTGCGGACCCTGCAAACGCCTCGGACCCACGGTAGACGCGCTGGCCGCCGAATATTTGGGCAAGGTCACGGTCGGTAAGTTGAACGTGGACGAGAACCCGAACGTGTCGTTCAAGTTTCAGATCCGCGGGATCCCGACAATTCTGATCTTCAAGGACGGCCAGGTCGTCGAGCAAGTGGTCGGGCTGGCGCAGAAGGAAGAACTGAAGAAAGCGATCGACAAACACATCTAATGGCGACTCGCAACGTCATCGTCATCGGGTCTGGCCCGGCCGGGCTGACCGCCGCTCTCTACTCCGCGCGCGCCAACCTCCAACCACTGGTGATCGAAGGCATCGAGGCCGGCGGTCAGCTGATGCTGACGACGCTGGTCGAGAATTTCCCGGGGCACAAGGACGGGGTGATGGGACCGGACCTGATGGCCGAGATGCGCTCGCAAGCCGAGAGATTCGGCTCCGAGATCATCCAGGGCCAGGTCACAGCCGTCGATGTGTGCGTCTATCCGTTCCGTGTGACGACCAGCGAGGCGGAGTATTTCGCCAGGACGCTGATCATCGCGACCGGCGCCTCGGCGCGCCTGCTCGGGTTGCCGTCGGAACGGACGTTGATGGGCCGCGGTGTGTCCACCTGCGCCACCTGTGACGGCTATTTCTTCCGCGGCCAGGAAATCGCGGTCGTCGGCGGCGGCGATTCAGCGATGGAGGAGGCGGTATTCCTGACCCGTTTCGCCTCCAAGGTGACGCTCGTGCATCGGCGCGATACGCTGCGTGCCTCGAAGATCATGCAGGACAAGGCGCGCGCGAACACGAAGATCGCGTGGCAGCTCGATAGCGAAGTCGAGGACATCAAGGACCACGGAAAAGGC
>DASXGC010000340.1:0-4651 GCA_036489235.1 Vicinamibacterales bacterium | reverse complement strand
AGCAGCACGACATCGATGTATGGACCGGCGATGTATGGCGGACCGATGTACGGTCCGTACTGGGGCGGGTATTACGGCTACGGCTGGGGCGGCGCCTGGGGCGGAACCACCGATATCCGCACCGACACCATCGTCACAGTCGAGACGCTCGTGTATTCACTGAAACAGAACAAGCTGCTGTGGGCGGGACAGAGCAAGACCACCAACCCGTCGAAGATCGACGAGTTCGTCCGCGAACTCGCGACCGGCGCGGCAAGCGAAATGAAGAAAGCCGGTCTGCTCTAGTCACGTGCGTGTCCGAGTCCCCGGTGGTGACTGGCGACGAGTCGTACTCCGATTCGCGCTGGCGTGGGTGGTTCCTGGAACGCCGCTGATCGCCGCGGCACAGCAGCCGGGCGCTCGGGCACACGTCGCAAGTCTTGTCGAGACCTCCAGCGACGCGTCGGTCGGGGCGACTGCCGCCGCTCCTGACGCCGCGTCTAACGGGGCTGCGACCGAGCAGGCCGCTGACCCGAAACCTGAATCCAAGTCGTCGCCGTGGCTGCTGGTGCCGGTGGTTTCGTCCAATCCGAAGCTGGGTACGTCCTTCGGCGCGATGGGGGCGTACCTGCATGTGTTCGACCCCGCCAGCCAGGTGTCCATGTTCGGTCTCACCTACCAGTACACCACGACGCACTCCACCGTCGCGGCTGCGTTTGCCCGCGCCTCGTTTCACGAAGACCACCATCGGATCGTCGGCATCGGCGTGTTCGGGTACATCAAGAACAATTACGACGATTATCTCGGCACCGGGCAGCCACTCAAGACCAACGACGACCTGAAGGCGGTATCAGGCCGCTACCTTTACCGTGTGAAGGGCGATTGGTTCATCGGCGCGCAAGGCACCGCGACCAATTACCAGGTGCTGGGCGATTCGGCGCAGGACGATCTCGCGCTCGAGACGCTCGGCGTCGAGGGCTTCAAATCGGCGGCGCTCGGCATCGTCGGGATGCACGACTCGCGCGACAACCAGGACATGCCGACGCTGGGCTGGTATCTGAACCTGAACAACCTCGCGTACAGCGAGGCGCTGGGTGGGGCGGCGACATTCGGTGCATATCGCGTCGACCTGCGGGGCTTCTGGCAGCACGGCGGCGGCCACGTCCTGGCGTTCCGGCAGTACAACTGGCTGACGCATGACGCGCCTTCGGCGGCGCAGCCGACCGTCATACTGCGCGGTTACAAGTTCGGCGAGTATCTCGCGCCCTACATGTCGTCATTCGAAGCCGAGGAACGCCTGTCCTTCGGACCGCGATGGGGCGCAACCGTGTTCGCCGGAGTGGCGAGTCTGTACGGCCGCGACTCGACGGCTTCGACCGAGCGGAGTCTCTATCCCGATTGGGGCGGCGGCATTCACTTTGTCCTCAAACCGGTCCAGCGAATGCTGGTCAATCTCGAGTACGCTGCCGGCGTCGAGGGCAATCGCGGCCTCTACTTGAAGTTTGGTTACGGCTGGTGAGAAGGGCTCAGGCCTGACCGTTCTAATGGGCGAGGTTTTTATTGCTGGAGGTAACGGATGAATCGCACGCGCATACTCACAATCGGGATTGCTGTATGGGTCGTCGCCCTCGGCGGCCTGGTCATTTCCGCGCAGGACAAGTACACGCTGAAGGTGCCGGGCGGGCTCGCGTTCTCTGACTTCAGAGGATACGAAGGATGGCAGGCCATCTCCATGAGCCGGAGTGGCGAGGCCGTCGCGATCATCTTCGGCAATCCCGCGATGATCGACGCGTACCGCGCCGGCATTCCTGGCAACGGCAAGCCGTTTCCGGACGGAGCCAGGATGGCGAAGGTCCACTGGAGCCCGAAATCGAATCAGTTCTTCCCGGATACGACGGTGCCCGGCAGCCTGCAGAACGTGGACTTCATGGAGAAGGACAGCAAGAGGTTTGCGGACAGCGGCGGATGGGGATACGCCGCGTTCGATTACGACGCCGCGTCCGACGCGTTCAAGCCCAGCACGGCAGCCGACAAACCGCCGCAGGGAAACGACGCGAAGTGCGGCTACGCCTGCCACACCAGGGCGAAGTCGAAGGATTACGTCTTTACCGAGTACGGCAAGCGCTGAACGTCTGTGACGCCGGCTATGGTTTCACCGGCGTCCAGGTCGTGTCGGGGTTGTAGCGTTCCATCCGCTTGAATTCGTCAGGCGTCGCGTCGCCGTAGTCTTTTTCGTAGACCACGCCGTCGTTGCCGACCATGAAGGTCTTGACGCCGGTTACGGCATACTCCGCAGGCGCCGCAACCAGCGCAAAGCCGCCGATCATCGCGCCTTCTACGACATAGTCCAGTTCTCCCAATGGCGCCGACGGTCCCTGGCCCTTCAGGACCTTGAAGTAGTAGCCGTGATAGGGATGTCCTTCGGCGTACCCCTTGTCGATCGCCGCGGCGACGTTCTCGCCAACCGGTCCGTCCCATTTGCCGTCCGCAGTCTTCCAGGCGAGACCATCCCGTTTCCCCGGGGTGGCGACAATCCTCTGGGCGTACTGATTCACTTTAGCGCCATCATGCTTTTCGAGCGCGTATTCTTCCTGCGCTTCGACAAATCCACGACAGATCTCGATAGCGTCCAATTCGTTGCCGCCGATGCGGCGATATCTCAGCTCCTGAATGCCGGCGGCCGTATCGAAAGACCATCTGCTGTTCTTCCTGACCAGCGGAACCGCAAACGGCCAATCCTCCGGTCCGACCAGGATCACCGCGTGGTTCATGTTCTTGGGATTGACCGACACCGAGTGCTTTTCCCGGGCAAGGTCCGCAAAGGTGCGCGCGATGTCGCGATCGTGCGGCGGTTCCGCGGTCGTCAGGATGTCTTTGCCTCCAGGTCCGAAGATCTGGTCGATTGCATCCACATCGAATTTGTCCGCGGCGGCGATCAACGCTGTCATCGCCTCCGTCGGGCTGGCGAAGGTCTTGACCGTGACGGTCGTCGGTGCTGGCGCCGGCGCCTGCCGCGCGAATGGCGTCGCGGCTGACAGGACGCCACAGAGAATCGCAATAGCGATCTGAAGGCGCAATCCAGGTGTGTTCACGCGCATAATCTACCTCCGCCTCCCGCCGCCGCCGCCTCGCGAGCCCATGCTGGATGCGCCACGGCTGCTGCTGGAGTTCGCGCGCGAACCGCTGTAGGTGCTCCGATTTCCACTCCCCATCGCGTTGCGGCTGGTTCCTGCACTCGACATGTCCCGGCCGCCGACGCGATCGGCGCCGCCGGCGGGACGATTCGCCGCGCCGGAAGTCGAGGGACGAGTGCCGGCGCTTGAACCACTGCGATTGGCGCCCGTGGTCGATGGCCGGGTGCCAGCGCCGCTGCCAGTGCGGTTGCCGCTCTGAACGTTACCGCCCTGGCGGTTCAACTGCTGTTGCGCGCCGCCCTGCCGGCTGGACAGGGAATCGCCGCGAGCATTGCCGCCATACTTGTTCGCGGTCGATCGATCGGAATAAGGCGTGCCCCCGCGATGCTGCGGATTGTGCTGCCATTTGTTGCCCGCACCGCCTCGATTCGGGTTGACCTGGTTTCGGTTCCCGCCGTTGATATTGGTATTCCGGTTGAAGTTGTTGTTGACGTTGATGTCGATATCGTTGTGGCCCCAGCCCGCGTGATAGCCCCACCCGCCGCCGCCCCAGAAGGCGCCCATGGCAAACCCGACACCCCACGCGATCGCTACGCCGGCTGCGTAGTAGCTGGGCGGCGGATAGTAAATCGGTGGATACGGATAGTACGCATAAACCGGCGGCCCATAGACCACCACCGGGTTGTAGGTGGGCACGTACACGACCTGCGGATTCGTCTGCTCGATGACGATGACCTGCTTCTTTTCGACCACCTGGGTTTCGACTTTGGCCTGTTCAGTCGATTTCAGCGTGCCCTTGTCCTGGGCCTTCTTACGCATCCGCTGAATCGCATCCATGACGTCGCTCTGCTGCGCGAGAAACGCATTCCCGAGATCCGCGGTCCACTGAATGTCGTCGGCGAGCCGCTTGACGAGATCTGGAAGACCGGCGAGCGCCTGCACGCTCGGATCCCATGGCTGCTTTTTGACAGCATCGGCCAATGGCTTGTCTTTGAGACTCGGATTTTTCTCCAGCCACTGCTGGAGCTGAATGATTTCGAGTGGATACGTGGAGGCCGCCAGCACCTGCGCCATCATCGGATCAGGATAGAGAGCGATGGGCGCAACGAGGGAGTCGAGTTGATCGGCCGGAATCTTTTGCGCGGCTGGTTGCGGAGCCGCTGGTTGCGGAGCCGCTTTCGTCGCGGCCTGTTCCGCATATAGCGGCCACAGGGCCGGCTGCCATATCAGCGCCGTGCACAGAACAGCGACCAGCGGTCGTGATGACGTCATTTGCCTTGACCCTTGGGTTCGTCAGCGTTCACCGGGAACAGTTGGAGCGATCTGTCTAGACCCAGCCGAGCAATTTCGGTACCAGCCGCTGGAGCTCGTTTCGTCAGCGTTCGAGGATTGAGCCGGTTCGATTCCTTATTCCCGCCACGGTCTGTCGTCACCAGGCACGGTATTTTGGGATCCGGCGTGCCTCGTCCCTCGGCCGACGAGCGAGTCCTGCCTTTCGACCTCTTCGCTGAACCCTGGTCAGCGCCAGTTCGCCAGCT
>DASXGC010000149.1:0-15001 GCA_036489235.1 Vicinamibacterales bacterium | reverse complement strand
CGGCCTGCGCGAGCACGTGCCGCTCGGCATCATGCGCGAGATGCACCGCTGGGGCGCGCACGCGATGGTCATCACGGTGTGGCTGCACATGTTCCGGGTCTTCATGACCGGCTCGTACAAGCCGCCGCGCGAGTTCAACTGGTCGATCGGCGTCATCATGCTGGTGCTGACGCTGCTGCTGTCGTTCACCGGTTATCTCCTGCCGTGGGACCAGCTGGCGATCTGGGCGATCACGGTCGGCTCGAACATGGCGCGCGCGACCCCGTTCCTCGGTCACGAAGGCCCCGGTGCGCAGCTGCTGCGCCTCGGCGACGTGCCGCTGATTCACGCCTACGACGATGCGCGTTTCGCGCTGCTGGGCGGGTCGTTCGTCGGCGAAGGTGCGCTGCTTCGTTTCTACGTGTTGCACTGCGTGGGTCTGCCGCTCGGCATTGCGGTGCTGATGGCGGTGCACTTCTGGCGCGTCAGGAAAGACGGCGGGATCAGCGGTCCGCTCTAGATGTGGCGCGGGCCTTTCAGGTCCGCGGTGGCGGGTCGTAAAGCCCCGCCCTACAGGTGGGAGACATGGGCTTCATAAAGAGTGCAATCAATGCCGTTGCGGACCCCCGGCTGTTCTTCATGCTGGCGGTCGCGCTGCTGGCGATCATGGTGTGGCAGCGGGAAAAGGTGGCGTCGAACGCGGTGGGCTATGGCGCACTCGGCCTGACCGGTCTGTTCTTTCTGTTCGGCACCTTCGACGTCAACTTCCGGCAGATCGTCACCAAGCCGGACAACGTGCCGATCGTCGGCCTCATCTTCCTGCTGGTCTTTTTCGTCTGGTATTCGATCAAGGAAGGCGTGCTGAACGACCGCCGGATTGCGGCCGGGCAGGGTCCCATCGAAAAAGCCGAATCCGATCGCGTCTGGGTGTGGCCGGACCTGGTCTACACCGAGCTGATCTCACTGATCCTCTTCACCGTCATCTTGATCGTCTGGTCGATCTTCCTGAAGGCGCCGCTGGAGCAGCCGGCGAATCCGGCGAATACACCCAATCCGTCCAAAGCGCCCTGGTACTTCCTCGGGCTGCAGGAAATGCTGGTCTACTTCGATCCCTGGCTGGCCGGCGTGGTGCTGCCGGGCTTGATTATCGTCGGCCTGATCGCCATCCCGTACATCGACAAGAACCCCAAGGGCAACGGCTACTTCACCTTCAGCGAACGCAAAGCGGAGATCACGATCTTCCTGTTCGGATTCGTGGTGCTGTGGTGCTCGTTGATTGTGCTGGGCACGTTCCTGCGTGGTCCGAACTGGAACTTCTTCGGACCGTTCGAGTTCTGGGACATCCACAAGCTGGCGGCGCTGACCAACGTGAACCTGTCGGAGTACATCTGGGTTCGTGGCCTGCACATGGGACTGCCGACCAACTGGTTCGTGCGAGAAATCTTCGGCATCCTCCTGGTCGTTTTCTACGTCTTCGCGCTGCCGCCGCTGCTGGCGAAGATGTGGCTGAAGACCTACTACGTGAAGATGGGCGGCCCGCGCTACTACACCGGCGTCGTGCTGTTCCTGATGATGATGTCGCTGCCGCTCAAGATGCTGGCGCGCTGGCTCTTCAACCTGAAATATGTCGTGGCTATTCCTGAGATCTTCTTCAACATCTAAATCCCATGGCTGAAAAGAAGAGTGTCGGGCACGCCTACAACGTCGACTTTCTGAACGTCGTCTTTGCGGCGTCCAGTTTGTTCCTGTTCCTGTCGGTCATCTGGATGGTCTGGGATGACTTCGACCGCGAATGGAAACATACCCAGCGGCGTTTCGCGGCCCTCGAATACCAGGTCACGCAGGCGACCCTGGCGCAGGCCGGACGGGCGGTCGACAAGAACAAGCTGGGGCAGCTGACCGCCGCCGAAGCCGCCGCGCGGAAGAACGTCAGCGCGAACCAGCAGAAGGTCGACGACCTTCAGGCCAAGCTGAGAGACGCCGACAACGCGCTGTTCCGCGCCACGACGGCGTTCCAGACCATGAAGGCGACCTACGATCAGGATCGCTACGACTTCGAGGCCTCGCGCGCGAACGGCCTATCGAGCGCGCCGAAAAAGGGAGAGGTCGCCGAGGCCGAAGCCAAACAATTGTCCACTCTTGATCTGGCGCGCGAGAAGGCGGAGGCTGACAAGGCTGACGTTCAGAAACAGCTGGGGCAGTACACGGGCCAGGTCGCGACGGTCCAGAAATCGATCGACGAGATCACCGCGGAGCAGACGCGGCTGAACAAGCGGCTCGAAGTGATTGCGCCCAGCGCGGTCAAGGACTACTTCCGCAACGCGCCGCTCCTCGATTTCCTGGCGCCGACCCTCAAGGTCCAGCAGATCATCCTCCCGAACGTCGTCGACGACGTGAACTTCATCCGCGTGCCGAAGATGGATCGCTGCCAGACCTGCCATCTCGCCATAGACAAGAAGGGCTACGAGAAGTATCCACAGCCGTTCACTACGCACCCTGACCTGGCCACCTACCTCGGTGGCAGTTCGTCGCATCCGATTGACAAAACCGGATGCACGGTCTGCCACGAAGGGATGGGGCAGTCGGTCAGCTTCCGTGACTCGGCCCACATGCCGTCGAACGAGAAGCAGAAGGAAGAGTGGGAGAAAAAGTACGGCTGGGAGCAGCCGCACCTGTGGGACTACCCGATGCTGCCGCTCGCGATGACGGAAGCGTCGTGCGCGAAGTGCCACAAGCAGCAGGTCTACATCCCGAAGGCCGACAAGCTGAACATGGCGTACGCGACCTACGAGCGCGCCGGCTGCTTTGCCTGCCACAAAACCAAGGGCTTCGAGGATGTCAAGAAGCCGGGACCGATCCTCACCAAGATCGATTCGAAGTTGTCGCAGGACTGGGTCAGGAACTGGATCCGCAATCCGAAGGCGGTGAAGCCGACGACCTGGATGCCGCGCTTCTTCTACAACTCGAACAACAGCGGGCCGGAGGATGCGCCGCGCAACGAGACGGAGATCAACGCGATCGCGGCGTACCTGTTCGCGAACGCCGAGAAGCACACGTTCGCCGTCAGCAACCCCGGGCACGGTGATGCGAAGAACGGCGAGCAGATCGTCAAGGCGATCGGTTGCCAGGGCTGCCACGTGGTCGGCGAAGGATCCCGATCCGAGGTTGGTCCGCGCCGGACCTTTGGTCAGCCGCTCGAGAACATCGGCAACAAGACGACCTACGAGTGGATCTACAACTGGGTACGGGATCCGAAGCACTACAGCCCGGCGACCTATATGCCCAATCTGCGTCTCACCGACGCGCAGGTCGCGGACGTCGCGACCTACCTGGTCACGCTGAAGGGGCCTGCCGGAGACGCCGCCAAAGCCACGCCGGATGCCACGGTCACCGACGCGGTGTTGCTCGACTACATGAAGAACGTCATGCCCTTCGAAGATGCGAAGGCGCAGATGGCGAAGATGTCGCCCGAGCAGAGGCAACTCGACCTCGGTCAGCGGGCGATCAGCCGCTACGGTTGTTTCAGCTGCCACGACATCAAGGGCTTCGAGAAGGCGCAGTCGATCGGCACCGACCTGTCGGAAGAGGGTAGCAAGCTGGTGACGCGGCTCGACTTCGCGTTCATCACCGACATCCCGCATTCCTCCAAGCTGGGGTGGTTCGACCGCAAGCTGCACGACCCGCGCGCCTTCGACAAAGGCCGCGTGCTGCAGCCGCTCGAAAAGCTGCGCATGCCCAGCTTCGACCTGAGCAATGACGAAGTCGAACGGTTGCTCACCGCGCTGATGAGTTTCCAGCGAGAAATCCAGCCGCCGGCGGCGATGCCGGTTCGATCGGCGCGTATCGACAACCTCGGCGTCGGCCGGACCTTGGTGCACCGGCGCAACTGCGTCGGCTGCCACATCATCGAGGGCGACGGCGGCGATTTTCTGAAGCTGGTTGCTGACCCGTCGCTCGGGCCGCCGATGCTGACGCCTGAGGGCGCGCGCGTGCAGCCCGATTGGCTCTACGCGTTCGTGCGCGGGCCGATCACGATCCGGCCGTGGCTCGGCGTCCGCATGCCGACCTTCGGATTGAACGACGAGAACATCAACCACGTGATCAGCTACTTCGGATCGATCTCGAACACGATCGGTCCGTTCCAGACCCACGAAATCGTCAAGACCGCAAACGGTGATAGCGGCAAGCAACTGTTCGAGTTGCTCAAATGCCAGCAGTGCCACGTGCTTGGCGCAATACCGAAGGACCAGCCGACCTCGAATCTGGCGCCCGATCTTCGGATGGCGCCGGAGCGCCTGCAGCCCGAATGGATTCTTGAATGGCTGAAGAAGCCATCGGACATCCTGCCGGGCACGCGCATGCCGGCGTTCTGGCCGGACTATCCCAAGTCGTACTACCCGCAGCTTGGCGGCGATGCCGAGACGCAGATCCGGGCGATTCGCGATCACCTGCTGACGTTCAAGGGCGGGCCTAGTCCGAAGGTTGGCGCGGCGAAGAGCGCGAATAATAACTAATCCGCCGCGCACATCAATGGCTGATGGCTAAATGGCTGATGGCTATGGAAGATGGAATGCTCCATCGACTGTAGCTGTCAACCGTTGACCATAGCCATTAGCCCTCAGCCATCAGCCATTCCTCTATAATTGATAAGTGCTTCGTCCCTACCGCGGCCAGTTGCCGCGTGTGCATCCCGCCGCCTTCATCGACGACAGTGCGCAGGTCATCGGCGACGTGGAGGTTGGCGAGGAAAGCAGTGTCTGGATGTGCGCGGTACTTCGGGGTGACGTGCAGCGCATCCGGGTGGGCCGCCGCACCAATATCCAGGATGGATCGATCGTCCACGTCATGAGTGGCACGCACCCGACCACGATCGGCGACAACGTGACGATCGGTCACGGCGCCATCGTCCACGGCTGCACCATCGACGACCAGTGCCTGATCGGCATGGGCGCGATTCTGCTGAACGGCGTGCACGTCGGCGCCGGTTCGATCGTCGCCGCCGGGACGCTTCTGGTCGAAGGACAAAAAGTGCCGGCGAAATCGCTGGTGATGGGCAGTCCGGGAAAAGTGAAGCGTCTGCTGACGCAGAACGAAATCGCCGGCATCCTGGGCTACGCCGACCGCTACGCGACCTATCGACTCGACTACATGTAATGGCCGACCAGCAATCAACCAAGCCCGCGCGCGGCACGCGCGATTTTCTGCCCGAAGACATCCGTCGCCGCGACTACGTGATCGGCATCGTGCGGAACGTGTATCAGCGCTACGGGTTCGAGCCGCTCGAAACGCCCGCGTTCGAGAATATCGAAACGCTGATGGGCAAGTACGGCGAAGAGGGCAATCAACTCGTTTTCAAGATTCTCAAGCGCGGCGAGCACGAAAAGGGCGGCGAAGCCGATCTCGCGCTGCGCTACGACCTCACGGTGCCGCTGGCGCGCGTCGTCGCCGAGTATCAGGGCAAGCTGCCGACGATCTTCAAGCGTTACCAGATTCAGCCGGTGTGGCGCGCCGATCGTCCGGCGCGCGGACGATTCCGCGAGTTCTATCAGTGCGACATCGACGCGACGGGATCGACGTCTCCGGTGGTCGAAGTGGAGGTGCTGTCGGCGGTTTGTGAAATTCTGGAGCGGCTCGGGTTTAGTGATTTCAGAATTCGCCTGAATCATCGGCGGCTGTTGACGGCGCTGTTGACGCAAGCCACGATCGCCCCGAACCATCACGCGGACGCACTGATTGCTCTCGACAAGCTCGACAAGCTTGGCCCCGAAGGCGTCAGGCAGGAGCTCGAGTCGCGCGGAATTCCAGATCCAGGGAGGAATGCGTTCGTTAACTGGATTGCTGCCGACGACAGTCCCGATTTGTTGGACCGTTTAGAGGGCCAGTTCACGCTGCTCGATGACGAAGGTCGTGCGGCGTTCGCCAACCTTCGCAGCATTCTGGCTTTGTCGGCGGCGAGTGTGCGGCAGCGTCTGCGGTTTGACGTCAGCCTCGCGCGCGGCCTGTCATACTACACGGGCGCTATCATGGAGATCGCGGTCGAGGGCATCGGCAGCCTCGGCGGCGGCGGGCGTTACGACAACCTGGTGGGAATGTTTCTCGGGCGCGACGTTCCGGCCTGCGGCTTTTCGCTCGGGCTCGAGCGCATCATCGTCGTCATGACGGAGCGCAACATGTTTCCCGCGACGATCGCGCAGGGCGCGGTTGACGTCGTCGTCGCCTTTCTGGACGACGAGTCCCGCGGCGAGGCCATGACGATGGCGGCCGAGTTGCGGCAGCAGCAGCTGCGGGTGGACGTGTTTCCTGACGCCAGCCGCAAGTTCGAGAAGCCGCTCAAATACGCCTCGGCGCGCGGCGCAAAGGCGATGGCGATTTTTGGTGAAAATGAGCGAACGCGCGGCGAGACGAGCATCCGCAATCTGGCGACGAGAGAGCAGCAGTCGGTGCCGCGCAGCGAAGCGGCGGCGCGCATCGGACAACTTGTGAACGCAGAATAGACCTTTTCCGAGAACCCTTTTTCGAATGTCTGAACCGTTAGGCGACCTCACTCGAACCCATACCTGCGGCGCGCTCCGATCCACCGACGTCGGCGCCGATGTCGTACTGCTCGGCTGGGTCCACCGCATTCGCGATCTCGGCGGCGTTACCTTCCTCGACATCCGCGACCGCGCCGGCGTCTCGCAGGTGGTAGTGCGCGAGAACGATGCCTTGATGACCGTCGCGAAACGGCTTCGTTCGGAGTTTGTCGTCGGCATCATCGGCCACGTGCAGCGGCGTGCCGCTGATACCGTGAATGCGAAGCTGGCGACCGGCGAGGTGGAAGTGCTGGCGAGCGAGATTCGCCTGCTCAACGAGTCGAAGACGCCGCCGTTTCAGATTGCCGAGGACGGCCCGGTCTCGGAGGACGTCCGGCTTCGCTATCGCTATCTCGATCTGCGCCGTCCGCGCCTGCAGGCGAACATCGGCTTGCGTCACCGCGTGTCGATGGCGATCCGCAAGTATTTTGACGCTAACGGATTCTGGGAAATCGAGACACCGATTCTGGCCAAGTCCACGCCGGAAGGCGCCCGCGACTTCCTGGTCCCGAGCCGCGTTCACGCCGGCGAATTCTATGCGCTGCCGCAGTCGCCACAGATCTTCAAGCAGATCCTGATGATCGGCGGCGCCGACCGCTACTTCCAGATCGTGCGCTGTTTCCGCGACGAGGATCAGCGCGCCGATCGTCAGCTCGAGTTCACGCAGGTGGACGTCGAGATGTCGTTCGCACGGCCCGAGACGATCTATGGATTGATCGAGCCGCTGATGCGCGAGATCTTCAAGGAGATCGGCCGCGACATCACCTTTCCGTTCCGGCGCATGGCCTACGCCGAGGCGATTGCGAAGTACGGCTCCGACAAACCGGACCTGCGCTGCGGTATGGAGATCCACGATCTGTCGGACGTCTTCCGTGACTCGGAGTTCCGCGTTTTCAAGCAGATCATCGCCGACGGCGGCGTGGTCCGCGGTTTCGCGGTCAAGGGCGGCAACAAGTATTCGCGCAGTCAGCTCGACGTCATCGTCGATCAGGCCAAGGCGATGGGATTTACCGGCCTGATCTGGGTGCGTCCCGGAGAGCCGGCCTTGAGCTCGGTGAAGGCGCTCAGCGATGCGACGCTGCGACCAGCGCTCGACCGTGCCGGCGCCGGTGCGGACGACCTGCTGCTGATGGCCGCGGGACCTGCGGACAACACCTCGAAGCTCCTGGGCGAACTGCGTCTGGCGATCGCCAAAAAAGAAAACCTGCTGAACCCTGAGGCGTTCGAGTTCCTCTGGGTCACCGACTTCCCGCTGCTCGAGTACAACGACGAAGACGGCCGGTGGTATTCCATGCATCATCCGTTCACTTCGCCACATGACGAGGACATGGACAAGCTCGAGAGCCAGCCAGGCGAAGTACGGGCCAAGGCCTACGATCTCGTGCTGAACGGATCGGAAGTCGGCGGTGGCAGCATCCGAATTCATGACGCGGCGTTCCAGGCGCGCATCTTCCAGCGCCTCGGCATCACCGACGAGGACGCGAAGCTGCGGTTCGGTTTTTTCCTCGAGGCGCTCGAGTACGGCACACCGCCGCACGGCGGGATTGCGCTTGGCCTCGATCGAATCGTCGCCACGCTGAGCGGCGAAACCTCGATTCGCGAAGTGATCGCGTTCCCCAAGACGGCGAGCGCGGTCGACCTGATGGCGAGCGCGCCGTCAACGGTTGACGAAAAGCAGCTGCGGGAATTGCACATCAGAATCCGGTAAAGCGAGGCAGATGAAACGCATCACCGTGCCCGAAGAGGGCGTCGAGACGTTATTCGGCTCCTACGACGAGAACCTCAAGCACCTCGAAGCGTTGTTCAACGTCAAAATCCGCACCCAGGGACACGATCTGCTGGTCGAAGGCAACGGACCCGGCGTCGAACAGGCCGAACGGGTGGTGGCGCAGTTGTCGTCGCTGCTCCGCGATGGTCTCAAACTGAGCCAGGCCGACATCAAGACAGCGTCCGATATGGTGGCGCAGGACCCCGCCGTGGACCTGCGCGATCACTTCTTGAAAGGCAGCCTGACGGCGGCGGGCAAGCGCCGCGTCGCGCCCAAGACGGTCAACCAGCGCAAATACCTGGACGCGATCGAAAAGCACGACATCGTCTTTGGCGTCGGTCCCGCCGGCACCGGAAAAACCTATCTGGCGATGGCGCAGGCGGTGGCGTTTCTGGTCGCAAAGAAAGTCAGCCGCATCATCCTGGCGCGGCCGGCCGTCGAGGCAGGCGAGAAGCTGGGATTCCTCCCGGGCGATCTGCAGGAGAAGGTGAACCCGTATCTCCGGCCGCTCTACGATGCGCTCTACGATATGCTCGATACCGAGCGGGTGATGCGCTACATCGAGCGCGGGACGATCGAGATCGCACCAATCGCGTTCATGCGCGGCCGCACCCTCAACGACGCCTTCGTGATTCTCGACGAGGCACAGAACACCACCACCGAGCAGATGAAGATGTTCCTGACCCGCCTGGGATTCGGCGCCAAGGCGGTCATCACCGGCGACATCACGCAGATCGACCTGCCGATAGGCCGGACCTCCGGCCTGGTCGAGGCCATGAAGGTCGTCAATAGCATCGACGGCATCGAGTTTGTGTACTTCGACGACCGTGACGTCGTCCGCCACAAGCTCGTGCAGCAGATCGTGAAGGCCTACGAACAGTTCGGTGGCGGCAGCAGCCGGCCGGCGCTGGCTGTCACAGCCCGAGACCAGCCGGTCGAGCCGCGGAGCCATGGCTGAGCCTGGCCGGCTACGCGTCATGGTCTCCGACGAGCGGGGTCGGGCCGTGGCCGTCCGCGGTCTGGCATCGTGGCTCGCGCGCGTGGCGCCACGCGGAACGCGCGGGGTGGTTTCAGTCGCACTCGTCAGCGACGCGCGAGTCCGCGAGCTAAACCGTGAGTATCGGAGCAAGGACTACCCGACAGACGTGCTGAGCTTCCCGGCGCTCCATCCGCAGCATCGCCGCCGGACGGCGCGCACGTCCGGCAGGAGTTCGTCGCGCAGTGCGACTTTCCTAGGGGACATTGTCATCGCGCGTGGTGTTGCCAGGCGTCAGTCACGAGCCGTGGGTCACGGCGAAGGCACGGAGCTTCGGATCCTCGCGTTGCACGGACTTCTTCATCTTCTCGGCTACGACCACGAGCGGGATACTGGAGCGATGCAGCGCCTCGAACGGCGGTTGCGGCTCAAAGGCGGCTTGCGCGAGAGCCTGATCGAACGCGCCGATCGCACCCGGCGAGCCGGGTCCGCGCCATGATTCCACTCCTCGTCTTCCTGCTGGCGCTCGCCGCCGTGTATCTCGGCGCGATTGAGGCCGCGTTCGGCGCGCTGATGCGGCTGTCGCTGCGCCTGCTCGCCGAGCGCAGCAACCGTTCCGGCACGCTCGGGCCCTACCTCGACGATCCGCCGCTGTTGTTCATTCCGACGCGGCTGCTGCTCGGCTTGGTCACGGGCGTGGTGACAGCACTGCTGGCCAATCTCATCGGCGTCGATCGGCCGCACACGCTTACGCTGGTCGTCCTGTCAGTGGCGGGGTTCGTGATCGTGTGCGAACTACTGCTGCCGCTGGCGATCGTCTCGCGTGATCCCGAGCGCGTTCTCGATGTCCTGCTGCCGACGTTCGCGCCGATTGCACGTGCGCTCGGTCCCATCACGCGTTGGATCGCGCGGATCGTCGGCGCCAATCGACACAGCGCACCGCCGTCGCCTCCTGAGGAAGCGCAGATCGCGAGCGAGGTGACCGACGCGTTCGTTGACGCCGCCCAGCAGGAAGGCATCATCGACGGCGAGGATCGTCGCCTGCTGCAGAGCATCGTCGACTTCGGCGACACGCTGGTTCGCGAGGTGATGACGCCGCGGCCCGACATCGTCGCGGTCCGCGATGGCGCCACCGTCGGCGACGTCCGCAATCTGTTCCGCGAACAGGAGTACTCGCGGTTCCCGGTCTACAAGGACAGTTTCGATCACATTACGGGCTTCATCTTCGTGAAGGATCTCGTCACGCTCAATACGGCGGACGATGGGCTGCCGATTGCGGGATTGCTGCGGACTGCGGTGGTGGTGCCGGAGACCAAGCGCGTCCCTGAGCTGTTGAAGCAGTTCCAGCGTCAGCAGACTCAGTGCGCGATTGTCGTGGACGAATACGGCGGCACGGCCGGACTCGTGACCATCGAAGATCTCCTCGAGGAAATCGTCGGCGAGATTCGCGATGAATACGACGTCGAGTCCGAGTCGGTCGTGGACGAGGGCGGCGGCAGCTTCGTGTTCAGCGGCAAGGTTGACGTTGATGAAATCGTCAGGCGCCTCGACGTCGACATCGAGCGCGAGGGGTTCGAGACCGTGGGCGGCTACCTGCTGTCGCACCTGGGGCGCGTCCCCACCGTCGGCGAGACGTTCGACCTGGACGGGCTGACCGTGAAGGTACTGGACGCCGAACGCCGCCGCATCACCAAGGTGCGGATTATCAAGAAGGTCGCGACACCGGTTGATGCCGAAGACGCCGAGGCAAAGACGGGCCCGTTGAGCTCATGAAATATGGTTTCGTCTCGCTCATCGGCCGTCCCAACGCCGGAAAGTCAACGCTGTTGAACCGGCTGGTGGGCTCGAAGCTCGCGATCGTCTCGGACAAACCGCAGACCACCAGAAACCGGATTCTCGGCGTCAGGAACTACCCGGACGCGCAGGTGGTCTTCATCGACACGCCAGGCATTCATCGGCCGTTGCATCGGATGAACGTGCGGATGGTGGAGACTGCGTTCGACACGATTCAGGAAGTGGACGTGCTCGGCCTCGTCGTCGACGTCATGGAACCGCCCGGCAAGGGCGACCGCTTCGTCCTCGACCGTATCAAGGGCGCCAAGGTTCCGGTGGTGCTGATCCTGAACAAGATCGATCTCATCAAGAAGACCAACCTGTTGCCGATCATGCAACGGTACGGAGAGGCTGGCGGCTTCGACGAGATCATCCCGGTGTCGGCCGGCACCGGCGACAACGTGGATCGCCTCGAACGGCTGCTCATCGATCGTCTTCCGGAAGGGGAACCGCAGTATCCCGAAGACTACCTGACCGATCAGCCCGAGCGGTTTTTTGCGGCGGAGATCGTCCGCGAGAAAGTGCTGCAGTTCACGCACGCCGAGCTGCCGTTCTCGAGCGCCGTCATCATCGACCGGTTCGAGGAGCCCGATCGCCCCGGCGGACTCCTCAAGCTGTATTGCACCATCGTCGTCGAGCGTGAGTCGCAGAAGCCGATCATCCTCGGGCGCGGCGGCGAGATGATCAAACGGATCGGGGTGGCGGCGCGAGAAGACCTCGAAAAGTTCTTCGATACGAAGGTGTTTCTCGACCTTCACGTTCGCGTCAAGTCGGAATGGCGCGAGGACGAAGGCCTGCTCGACGATATCGGCTTGAAGTAGAATTGATACCCGCCTTGGGATGCCACTTCACACCACCGACGCCCTGATTCTGCGGACTTACAAGCTCGGTGAGTCGGATCGTATCGTCGTGTTCCTGACGCGCGATCGCGGCAAGAAACGCGGCGTGGCGAAGAACGCGCGGCAGAGCCGGCGAAGGTTCGGTGGTGCACTCGAACCGATGACGTACGGGCGAGTCGGCTATGTCGAGCGCGAGCGGCGCGAATTGGTGCGTCTCGAGTACGTGGAGCAGCTCAAGTCGCCGCTGTCGGCAGCGGACGGTGAGGCGCTCGGCTACGTCAGTTACTTCGCCGAGCTGATTGACGAGTGGGCGCAGGAGGCCGATCCGAATGAAACCCTGTTCCGGCTCGGCGTGTCGATGGTGGATGCGATCGCGAACGGCGTGCCGATCGAGCCACTGGCGCGCTACTTCGAATACTGGCTGCTTCGGCTCCAGGGCGTCTATGCAGTCGACCAGCGTCTGTCGGACGAGGCGCGTGGATTCCTCGGTGTGGCTCGCGGGCTGAGTCCCTTCGGCCTGGGCGATGTCACGATTTCAAAGCGCGCGCTGGTCGAGCTCGAGGCCTCGCATCGAGCGCTCATTGCCGAGCACCTGGAGAAGGACCTGAAATCGGTGCGAGTGCTTCGGGACATGCGACGGTAGGAGTGATGACATTCCAGGGTTTGATTCTGAAACTGTCCGAGTTCTGGGCCTCACGTGGCTGCGCGCTGCAGCAGCCGCTCGACGTCGAAGTCGGCGCCGGCACGATGCATCCGGAAACGTTTCTGCGTGTGCTGGGACCGGCGCACTGGAATGTCGCGTACGTGCAGCCGTCCCGTCGTCCGGCTGACGGCCGCTTCGGCGAGAATCCGAACCGGCTCTTCAAGCACCACCAGTTTCAGGTCATTCTCAAACCTGCGCCGGACGATGTGCAGCAGATGTATTTGGACAGCCTGGAAGCGTGCGGCATCAACCCGAGGCAGCACGACATCAGGTTCGAGGAAGACAACTGGGAGTCGCCGACGCTGGGCGCCTGGGGCATCGGCTGGCAGGTGATGTTCGACGGCATGGAGATTTCGCAGTTCACCTATTTTCAGCAAGCGGGCGGGATGGAGCTGGCGCCAATCTCCGCGGAGTTGACCTACGGGCTCGAACGGATCGCGATGGTGCTGCAGCGCGTAGATAGCGTCTACGACCTCGAGTGGGCGTCCGGCGTGAAGTACGCCGACGTGCGTCTTCGCGAAGAGATCGAGCAGTCGAAATACGTCTTCGGGCAGATCGAGATTCCCGGCGTCGAATTCGGTGCGTTTCATCGCGATCTGTTCGAGCGCTACTACCAGTTGGCCGGCGCGCTGTTGAAGGCGGGCCTGATCTGGCCGGCGCTCGAGCACTGCCTGAAGTGCTCGCATCTGTTCAACATCCTCGACTCCAGTAACAGCATCGGCGTGACCGAACGGACCGCGTTCATCCTGCGCATCCGCCAGCTGGCGATCGGCGTCGCCAAGGCATATGTCGAAGGGGCGCCGAAGAGCGAACCGGTCGCAGCGGCTGAGGGCGGACGCTGATGGACCGCGAACTGCTGCTGGAAATCGGCTGCGAGGAACTGCCGGCGAGCTGGTTGCCCGGTCTCACCAATTCGGTCGGAGAGATCCTGGCGGCGCAGCTGCGCGAACATCGCCTCGCGCCTGAATCGCCGGCCGAGACGTTCAGCACTCCCCGCCGTCTGACTGTCCGGATCGTCAGGATTCCGGAGCGCCAGAGCGATCTCGAGGAGCTCGTCAACGGACCGCCGGTGGCGGCCGCGTTCAGGCCCGATGGCACGCCGACGCCGGCATCCGCCGGGTTCGCCGCGAAGCAGGGCGTCGAGGTAAGCGCGCTCGAGCGCGTTCACACGCCGAAGGGCGAGTACCTGGCGTTTCGGAAGCGGCAGCGCGGCAAGTCAACCGTGGATGTACTGCCGGCCGTGCTCGGCGGAACCCTGCGCGGTTTGTCGTTCCCGAAGGCGATGCATTGGGACGCCATGCTCGACGACGGCCGTGGCGACCTGCTGTTCGGCCGTCCGATCCGCTGGGTGCTGTTCCTGTACGGCGGACGGGTCGTGCCGTTTTCGATCGGGCGCACTCCCGCGGCGCAGACGTCCCAGGTCCAGGAAGTGTCGACCGGTGCCGTCACCTACGGCCATCGCTTCCTGACGACGAGCGGCCGGGCGGGGCGAGCGATCAAGGTCCGGTCGTTCGACGAATATCGCGCCCGTCTGCTCGAGAATTTCGTGATGCTCGAGCGCAGCGAACGCCACAACAAGATTGCCCGCGAACTCGACGCCAAGGCGCAACGCCTGCAGGGGCGCGTCAGTCGCATGGTGCACGACTCCGACCTGCTCCACGAGGTGCCCGACCTGGTCGAGTATCCGTCGGTAATCGCAGGGACGTTCGGCTCGGAGTTTTTGGAGCTCCCCGAGGAAGTACTGACCACGACGCTGATTCATCATCAGCACTACTTTCCGGTCGAGGGCGACGACGGCAGGTTGAAGAATGCGTTTCTTGCGGTGATCAACACCGAGCCCGACAACGAGCGCACCATCGCCCGCAACGCCGAGCGGGTCGTCACCGCGCGGCTGCGGGACGCGCGTTTCTTCTGGGAAGCGGATCGCAAGTCGCCGCTCGAGTCGCGGATCGAGCGGCTCGGCACGATGCTGTTCCATAAAAAACTCGGCTCTTATAAAGAAAAGGCCGAGCGTATCGAGCGGCTGGCCGAATGGATTGCCACGGAGGCGCTCGGCGCCGATCCCACGACCGCGAAGCTGGCCGGACAGGCAGCTCGGTTGGCGAAGGCGGACCTCGCGACCGAAATGGTGCGCGAGTTCACCGAGCTCCAAGGCACGATCGGCGGCGTCTACGCACGGGCCGAAGGCTTGCCGGAAGCGGTGTGGAAGGCTATCTACTACCACTACCTGCCGATCGGCGTTGAGGCTGACGCGCCGCCATCGAAGGCGCAACTTGGCAAGGCGAGCCTGACGTGGGTTGCCGTTTCGTTGGCCGACAAACTGGATACAGT
>DASXGC010000119.1:0-7464 GCA_036489235.1 Vicinamibacterales bacterium | reverse complement strand
GTCTGCTGGGTGAAGTACGGCCGGCCTGACATGTTCGAATGCTGGCGTTGGGATGATGCGTGGATCTATCACGAGGTGGATCACGCGATCGACGGCGGCGCCGGCACCTCATACACCTTCTCCGACGGACGCTGGCTGCCGAGGCATCTGGCGTCGAATCGCGTCTGGACACTCGACGTTCGACGCAACGCCATCACCTGGCGGACCCAGTCGTGCGCCGTCGATGCGAGCCGATCGCACGCCTTCCCGTACCGTCAGCGTGCGTGGATCGAACCGGCGCGCACCCTCAGCGACGACCTCGGGGCAAGGCAGATCCTGGTCCTGCAGTACGAGCCGTACGATCCTGCCGGCGGTCCAACTCACCCAGAACGATTTTCGTTCGCGCAGGGCGCTGGCTGGTTCGCGTGGTCATCCGACCGCGGTCAGGCACTCTTCGACAGATTCGGCGGCCGTGCGGTCAATCGGACGGCCGCGTGCGGTGATGTAGCGACCGTAGCCGGACTGAATCCGGACACGACAACGCTCCGTGGGTTTGCGGCGCCTGTTCGAAAGATGCTCAAATGAGGTTTTGTCCCACAGGAGAACCGCCGTGACCGACGCGCAGCAGATCGCCATCGAAGGGGTCCCCAACTCAAGTTACAGCCTGGTGCTTCGCATCCGCCTCAAGAACCGGCCGGGCATGCTGGGCCGGTTGACCACGACGATCGGCGAAGCCGGCGGCAACATCGAGGCGATCGATCTCGTGGAGGTCAATCGCGATTCGATCACCCGCGACATGACCGTGAACGCTGCCTCGAGCAGCCATGGCGATGCCATCGTCAGGGCGATCAGCGGCCTCGACGGCATCGACGTCATCCACGCCTCCGACCGCACGTTCCTGATGCATCTCGGCGGCAAGATCGAAGTCGTGTCGAAAGTGCCGCTGAAGACGCGTGCCGATCTGTCGATGGCCTACACGCCTGGCGTGGCGCGGGTGTGCGAAGCGATTCACCAGGATCCCGAAAAGCGCTTCACGCTGACCATCAAGAAGAACACCGTCGCCGTTGTCACCGACGGCACGGCCGTGCTCGGCCTGGGCGACATCGGTCCGGCCGCAGCGATGCCGGTGATGGAAGGCAAGGCGATGCTGTTCAAGGAATTCGGCGGCGTCAACGCCTTTCCGATTTGCCTGGGCACCAAGGACCCCGACGAAATCGTCAAGACCGTCAAGCTGATCTCGACCGCATTCGGCGGCATCAACCTCGAGGACATCTCGGCGCCGCGCTGTTTCGAAATCGAGGATCGGCTCAAGGCCGAGCTCGACATACCGGTGTTTCACGACGATCAGCACGGTACCGCCGTCGTCGTCCTCGCGGCGTTGACCAACGCGTTGAAAATCGTCCGCAAGCGCATGCGCGAGGTCAAGGTCGTGGTCTCCGGCGTAGGCGCGGCCGGCGTCGCCTGCACGAAGATCATCATGGCCGCCGGTGTTCAGAACGTGATTGGATGCGACTCGACCGGCGCGATTTATCGCGGCCGACAGGAGCACATGAACTGGCAGAAAAACTGGTACGCGGAACACACCAACCCCGGTGGCGAGCGCGGTTCCCTGCGTGACGTGATTCGCGGCGCCGACGTCTTCCTGGGATTGTCGGTCCCTGGCGTGATCCGGATCGACGACATCAAGGGCATGGCGGCCAACCCGATTGTGTTCGCGATGGCCAATCCGGTGCCCGAGATCATGCCCGAGGCCGCCGGGCCGTACGTCGCCGTGATGGCGACCGGACGGTCTGACTATCCCAATCAGATCAACAATGTGCTGTGCTTTCCGGGCATCTTCCGGGGTGCCCTGGCGTGCCGGGCCACGACAATCAACGAAGAGATGAAGCTGGCGGCCGCCGACGCGATTGCCGGCATCATCTCTGACGAGGAATTGCTGCCGGAGTACATCGTGCCGTCGGTGTTCGATCGACGTGTCGCCGAAGCGGTCGCGCGCGGGGTCGAGCAGGCCGCGCACCGTACGGGAGTGGCGCGCCGCACGTAGTGGCCGACCAAGGTCGTCCACTACGCCTCCGACGCGCGGCTATGCCGGCGCGGCTTCGGTCCTGGCGACGGTTTCGGTCGACCGTGTCGGGAACAGCGCAGCGAGATAGGTGTACACGACCGGCGTCAGGTACAGCGTAATCAGCTGCGACACGATCAACCCGCCGACGACCGCCAGGCCGAGTGGCCGGCGCCCTTCGCTTCCGACTCCAGAACTCAGCGCGATCGGTATGGCGCCGAACAGCGCTGCCATGGTCGTCATCATGATTGGCCGGAAGCGGATGACGCACCCGTCCAGGATCGCATCGGCCGGCGATCGGCCGTGGCGCCGCTCGGCATCGAGGGCGAAGTCGATCTGCATGATCGCGTTCTTCTTGACGATGCCGATCAGCATGATCAGGCCGACGAACGAGTAGATATTCAGTTCGTTGCCGGTGGCCCAGAGGATGACCAGTGCGCCAAGACCGGCCGCCGGCAGGCCCGACAGGATCGTGATGGGGTGAATGTAGCTTTCGTAGAGCATCCCGAGCACGATGTAGACCACGCCGATGGCGACAAACAGCAGCAGCCCGAGATTCTTCATCGAGTCTTCGAACACCTTCGCCGTGCCGTCAAAGCTCGCGGACACGGTCGGCGGAAGGACGCGGCCTGCCAGGTCGTTGATTTGCGCGACGGCACTTCCCAACGCAACGCCTGGCCGTAACGCGAACGACAACGTTACTGACGGCAGCTGGCCGGAGTGATTCACGGTCAGCGGACCGACGTCTTCCTTGAAGCTCAGGACAGACTCGAGTGGGACCAGTGCGCCAGACGTCGTCTTGAAACCGAGTTTCTCGAGCGAGTCGGCATGCGCCTGGTACTGTGGATCGAGTTCGAGCAGCACGCGATATTGATTCGTCGACCCATAAATCGTGGACGACCAACGCGGTCCAAAGCCGCTGTAGAGGGCGTCCTCGAGCTGCGAGGGATCAAGTTTCAGCTGCGCCGCGCGGTCGCGATCGATATGCAGGCTGATCACCGGGCTCTTCATCTGCATGTCGTCGTTGACGTCCTGGATGTCGGCGATCTTCGCCATCTCCGTTTCGAGACGGCCGGCCCACGTGTATAGCGCATCAGAGTCGAGGCTGCGCAACGTGAACTGATAGGTGCTATTTCCCGAGCGGCCGCCGATCTGAATCACCGGCGGAATGGTGACGAACACCTGCGCGCCAGGCATCCGGCTGGTCTGTCCTCGCAGTTGCTGCGCCACCTGCACGATCGACAAATTGCGCTCGCTGCGCGGCGACGTCTGCACCGAAAAGTTCGCAGTGTTCATCGAGCCCTGGCCGCCGCCACCGGAACTCATCATGAACGTCTTGACGAGAGCATTCTTGTGCAGGATGTCCGCGACTTGCTTGGCGTACTGCATCGTGGCGGTGAACGCGGTGCCCTGCGCGGCGCGGACGCTGACGTTCAGCAGATCGATGTCCTGATCCGGGATGAAGCCCTTCGGGACCACGCCGGCCATCCATACCGTCGCGATCAGGACACTGATGCTGATCGCCAGCATCACCGGACGATGGCGCAGTACCAGGCGCAGGCTGCGCTCGTAGGCAGCTAGCAGGCGATCGAAGGCGCGATCGCACCACGCCGACCAGCGCGGTTGCGTCGCATGTGAGTTCGCGCGCAGAAAGCGCGCGCACAGCATCGGCGTCAGCGTCACCGAGACGATGCCCGAGATCAGGATCGCCGTCATGATCGTGACCGCGAACTCGCGGAACAGCCGCCCGAGCACGCCGGCCATGAACAGGATCGGGATGAACACGGCGGCCAGCGAGACGGTCATCGACAGGATGGTGAAGCCGATCTCCCGGGAGCCCTTCAGCGCCGCTTCGAGCGGCGCTTCGCCGTGTTCGATGTGACGCACGATGTTTTCCAGCATCACGATCGCATCGTCCACGATGAAGCCGACAGAAAGGATCAGCGCCATCATCGACAGGCTGTCGAGCGTGAAGTGCATCATCTGCATCACGGCGAGGGTGCCGAGAATGGAGAACGGCAGCGCCAGCGCCGGAATCATCGTCGCCGAGGCGTTGCGCAGGAACAGGAAGATGACCGCCACCACCAGAACCAGCGTGATGACCATCGTCAGCTTGATGTCCTCGAAGGCGGCGCGGATGCTCTTGGCGCGTTCGCGCAGCAATGTCAGGTGAACCGTCGGTGGCAGCTGTGCCTCGAACGTTGGCAGCAGTGCCTTGATCGTGTCGGTGAGGTCGATGATGTTGCTGCCCGGCTGGCGACTGACCTGCAAGCCGATGGCGCGCGGCCGACCGAGCTCCGGCGTTTCGATCCACGACGAGGTGCGGTTGTCTTCGACGCTATCGAGGACGGTCGCGACCTGTTCCAGTCGCACGGGACGGCCGTTCTTGTACGACAGCACCATCGACCGGAACGCCGCAGCGTCCATCAGTTGACCGCTCGCGTTGATGTTGAACGTCGCCGTCGATCCGTAGAGCTGCCCGGTCGGCAGGTTGACGTTCCAGTTCTGCAGCGCGGCGCTGACCTCGTTGATGCCGATACCCTGCGCGCGGAGCTTGTTCGGATCAACCTGGACGCGGACGGCGTACTTCTGCGCGCCTTGAATCTGCGCCTGCGCCACGCCGCTGACCATCGAGATCCGCGGTCCGACCAGCGTCTCGGCGAAGTCGTCGAGCGTGTACATCGGCATCATCGACGACGTGAGCCACAGCATCATCAGCGGATCGTCGGCAGGATTGAACTTCTTGAACGATGGCGGCGCCGGCATGCCAGGCGGCAGCAGCGGCATTACCGCCGCGATCGCGGTCTGGACGTCAACGGCGGCGCTGTCGATGTCGCGATCCAGCGCGAACTGCAGCGTGATGCTGGTGGTGCCGAGCGAGCTGCGCGACGTCATCGAGTCGAGGCCGGCGATAGTCGTGAACTGCCGCTCGAGCGGGCTGGCCACTGCCGACGACATGATGTTGGGATCGCCGCCCGGCAGTCCCGCGCTGACCGTGATGGTTGGGAAATCGACGTTCGGAAGGTCGCTGACCGACAACCCGGCGTAGGCGAGCATCCCGAAGATTGCAACGCCGGCCATCAGCAGACTGGTCGCGATCGGACGCCGGATGAAGATCTCGGAAACGTTCACGAAGACTGGCAGCTACGCTAGACGCGGCAGGACAGAGTGTCAAGCGGCCGCGAGCGACGGAAATGTCGCTCGCGGTGTTCGGGAAGGAATGCTCGGAACGAATGTCCTCGAATGTCTATCTTGCCGCGCGATCCGTCGTCGGCGACGCGGAACCAGGCAGCGCGAACGACAGATACTCTCCTGAGTAATTGCCGCCGCTGATCGCGATAACGATGTACTGCTTGCCACCGGCTTCGTAGGTCATCGGCGCCCCGCTCTGCGGCGCCGGCATCCAGACCGCTCCCACCTGCGCTCCGCTGGTTTTGTCGTACGCGCGCAGCATCGCCCCGCGCGGATGCTCCGGCGTCGTCGTCACCTGCGGATCGCCGAGGATGACGAGGGTCTTCGTCACCATCAGGCCGACGCTGCCCTGCTGGCCGGTCTTCGGGATGTTCAGGCCCTTGAGCGCCGGATGATTGCGGACGTTGTCGGGCGTGTCGCCGTGTGGCACCTGCCACATGAGATCGCCGCGATCGAGATTGATCGCTGACAGTAGTCCGTACGGCGGCTTGACGAGCGTGAGTCCTTCGACCGTCAGGCCGCCGCCCGGCGCCGGCGGCGGTGTCGTCGGTGCGGCGCCGATGGACGCCAGGCGCTGCTGGCTGGCGCTGACCTTCGGCGCGTCCGCCGCGGTGCCGAAGCCCGGTCCTTCGTTGATGCGGAACTCGCGTCCGGCGACGCCCGCCACATAACGAATGTCGGAGAAGCCCTTCGGTGGCTCGACTAGGCCGAGCGGAGACACGCCTGCATTCGCGGCCTGTGCGTATACCGTGTGCGTCTCCGGATCGTAGGAGGCGCCGGGCCAGTTGGTGCCGCCGCCGAGCGTGCCGATCGTCAACGACGCGAGCGGACCGCCGACCTTGCTGACCACCGCCGGCAGGAACATCGGTCCCATCCGGTACTGCTTCACCAGTTCGAGTGCCTCGGCGCGCATCTGGGGCGTGAAGTCGATCAGCTCGTCAACCGTGATGGCTTGCCGCGCATAGGCCGGTGGCTTGGTCGGGAACGGCTGCGTCGGCGACGTTTTCTCTCCGGGTACATCCGACTGCGGGACTGGCCGCTCTTCGATCGGCCAGACCGGGACGCCGGTCACGCGATCGAACACGTAGAGAAACGATTCCTTGCTCGGCAACGCGACCGCTTTGATCGCCTTGCCGTTCACGGTGATGTCCGCGAGAATCGGCGCGGACGAGAGGTCGTAGTCCCAGATTGGATGATGCGCCACCTGGAAGTGCCACTTGCGTACGCCGGTCTTCAGGTCCACGCACACCAGCGTGTCGCCGAACAGGTTGTTGCCGGGACGATGGCCGCCGTACTGGTCTGATGTCGGATCCTCGACCGGCAGGTAAACGAGGCCGAGTTCCTCGTCCACGGTAATCTGCGTCCAGACTCCAGTGTTGCCGTTTTGCGCCCACGACTCGTCTTGCCAGGTGTCGTTGCCGAATTCACCCGGGCGGGGAATGGTGTTGAACGTCCAGATCAGTTTGCCGGTGCGGACGTCGAAGGCGCGCACCAGGCCCTTCGTGTTGTTGTGGGTGACGACCTGCGTGCCTTCCTTGAAGGACGAGCCGACGATGATCGTGTCCTTGACCACGGTCGGCGTGGCGTGGAGGCCGATCTCGCCGGTTTCGAGATCGATCTGCTGACCTTTGCCGAACACCGCGCCCTTCTTCAGATCGACGACGCCGCCGTCACCGAAGGTCGGCACCATCGCGCCGTTCTTGGCATTCAACGCGATCAGCCGGTAGCCTGGCGTCACGTACAGGATGCGCTCGTCACCCTTGCCGTCAGTCCAGTACGAAACGCCGCGGCCCGAGAGCTGACGCGGGGCGATCGCGGCGCGGTTGCCTTCGCGGTAGCTGTACGACCAGATCAGCTCGCCGGTCTTGCCGTCGAGTGCGATGACCGATCGCCGAGTGCCGGCAGTCGTGTACAGGATGCCGCGGATCGCGAGCGGAGTGCCCTCGAGCTTGAACTCCGGGCGGGTGCCGAGGTTGTCAGTCTTGAACCGCCACGCGACCTCGAGCTGATTGAAGTTGGATCCCTTGATTTGATCGAGCGGCGAATACTTCGAACCCTTGATGTCGGCGGTGTACGCGACCCAGTCGCCGTTCTTTGTGCTCGGCAGCCCGGGCGGCTGCGCGCTCACCGACCACCACGTGAGAAGAATTGCCACCGCCGCAGCTGCCGGGACCAATCCGCGAATCATCCTCGTCATCGTTGACTCCGTTCGGGCTGACGCGTTCAGGTTG
>DASXGC010000094.1:0-2861 GCA_036489235.1 Vicinamibacterales bacterium | reverse complement strand
CCCGCTCGCGGTTGCGGCCGGCCCTGCACGAAATAGGGACCGCGCCATCCTGCCTCGAGCGGCAGAAAATTGGAGGCGCCGGCAATCGTGATTCCCGGCTGCTCACGCAGTCCGATCAGCAGACGATCGTAGAAGTCGGCAATCTTGTTCCAGTCCGAATAGGAGTACGGCAGCTCGACCTTCGCCGTTACGGCGCTGGACGGCCTGAACCCCGGCTCCTGTTGCAGCAGACGCTGGAAGCTGCGCGCGAGAAGCGCCCCCCCGACCAGCAGCATCACGGCGAGACCGATCTCGGCCACGACCAGGGTGCTGCGGGCCCGGCGACGGGCGCCACCGCCGTCGCCGCCGCGGCCCGATTCCTTGAGTGGTCGCTGCATGTCGCCGCGCGTCATCAGCATCGCCGGCCCGACGCCAAAGGCGATCGCGGTCAGAAGAGCGAGACCGGTGGCGAACAGCAGCAGCCGTCCGTCGACGCCGATTCCCGCCATCCGTGGCAGCTCCATCGGAGTCGCCGCCACGAGTCCCCTGACAAAGACCGCCGCGACCGCGACACCGGCTGCCGTACCGATCGCCGCAAGCAGTACGCTTTCGGTGAGAAACTGACGAACCAGCCGTCCGCGGCTGGCGCCGATGGCGACGCGCACCGCCACCTCGCGCTCGCGGACGGTCGCACGCGCGAGTAACAGGCTGGCGACGTTGGTGCAGGTGATCACGAGCAGGAACGCGGCGGCGCCGAACAGTGCAAACAGCGCGGGACGGAAAAACCCGATCACTTCGGTCGCCAGTGGCACGGCCCGCGCCGAATAGGCGCCATTGGTTGACGGGTTTTCGCTGCCGAGCCGCCGGGTCAGCGCGCGCAGTTCGCCGTTGGCCGCGTCGATGGTCATTCCAGGCTTCAGCCGGACAATCGACTCCATGAAGTGCGCGGCGCGGCTGTGCTGATTCACATCCCACGTGATGCGATGCCACACGTCAGTGTCGTTCGGATACTGAAAGCCTTCCGGCATCACCCCGACGACGGTGAAGAGCGGGCCGTTGAGCGCAATCGACTTGCCGATAATCGCCGGATCGCCGCCGAATCGTTCCCGCCACAGGCGATGGCTGATGACCGCGATGCCTTCACGCGAGAAGGCCGGGTCCATTGGAAAACCGGGACCGAGCTGCGGCCCGACGCCGATCACCTTGAACAAATTCGGTGTCGTTTCGATCGCCTTCACCCGCATCGGCTCGTGCCCGGTTTCCGTCAGCGTCAGCTGCGGGTACCACCACGCCGCCGCGTCCGCGAACACGTGTGAAAGGCCGCGATAGTCCACGAAGTTCACCGGCGAAATCTGCTCGTGCGGCAGACCCTTGTTGTCGTTGACTTCCCAGACCATCGCCAGCTGGTCCGCGTCTGGATATGGCAGCGGCCGCAGGACGACGTGGTCGAGCACGCTGAAAATCGCGGTGGTCGCGCCGATGCCCAGCGCCAGGGCGAGCACTGCCGCGACGGTGAATCCCCGGCTCCGCCACAACAGGCGCCAGCCGAAGCGGATGTCCTGAAGCAGGTAGTCCATGATGCCGGTTAGACGGCAGTCAGCGCGCGACGGTTGTCGCTATGGTTCGAGAGGGTGAACCGTAATCAGCGCTTCCTCGACTGGCCGACCGCCGATGAGATGTTCCTGGATGATGCGCTCGAGCAGTGGCGGATCGCAGTGTCCGTACCAGGCGCCGTCGGGATACACGACCGCGATCGGCCCGCCTTCGCAAATACGCAGGCAATTCGCCTTGCTGCGAAGGATGCCGCCGTGCTCCGACAAGCCCAGTTCCTTGAGCCGCGCCTTCAGGTAGTCCCACGCGACCAGCCCACGGTCCTTGTCGCAGCATTTCGGCTTGGTCTGATCGCAGCACAAAAAAATATGCCGCTTCGCGACGGTGACGCCCACGCTCTCTGCGACCGCGCGTTCGTTTTCAAAGTCCATTGACTATCAACCATTGACCATCAGCCATCAGCCATCAGCCATTAGCCATTAGCCATTAGCCATTAGCCATTAGCCATTAGCCCTGACGCGTTCCTAGACACCAAACGTCTCAGCGTCCCACGTCAATCCGAGCTCGCCCGGCGGCGCCATGTAGCCGACCAGCGCCGATGCCGCGACCACGACCGGACTAGCCAGGTAGCCTTCTCCACCGAGCCCCATCCGGTTCTGCCAGTTACGGTTGAATGACGTGATCGCGCGTTGACCCTTTTCGAGCGCGTCCGGCCCCTGGCCGAAGCACGGTCCGCACCACGACTGCCGGATCTGCCCGCCGACCGATCGGAACACGTCGGCGATCGACTCGCCCGCCAGCCGCGGATCGGGGCGTTCGATCTGCAGCGCGACGCCGCCGGATCCCGGGAACACGACAAATTCCTTGGCCGCCTTCGTCGCTCCCTGCGTCCGTGCCGCGCGGACGACCAGCGCCGCAGCGAGCAGATCGTCGTAGCTGCCGTTGGTGCAGGACCCAATCATCGCCTTGTCGAAGGTCAGACGCTCGCGTGCGACCTGATCTGCAGGAAACGCGTTGCCCGGACTGAACGGCTTCGCGATCATCGGGATGACGTCGGCGAGATCGATCGTCTCGTCGATCTCGTAAACCGCGTCAGCGCCCGGAGCAAACGGTGGATACGGCAGCTCGTTGACTCCCTTTGCTCGATACCAGGCGTCGGTAATCTCGTCGGGCGCGAAGATGCCGTTCAATGCCTCGGCTTCGGCCATCATGTTGGCGATGGTATTCCGGTAGGCGATCGGCAGCTGCCTGTCCGCGTCCACGAGCTCGACCGACATGCCCTGCGACTGCTTCGCGCCCCACCGTCTTAGTAGCTCGAGGACGATGTCCTT
>DASXGC010000068.1:0-10128 GCA_036489235.1 Vicinamibacterales bacterium | reverse complement strand
ACACTGGGACGGCCGGGATCGCTGGAAAGAATACGTTTACGACCGATCGGCACAGGCGCTGACGGCGCAGGTCGATCCGGAGCGGGTGCTGCTGCTCGACGTCAACTACACGAACAACTCGCGAACGCTCGAGCCGAAAGGCGATGCTGCCGCGACCAAATGGTCGATGACGTGGATGGTCTGGCTGCAGGACAACCTGCTCTCGTGGGTGAGCCTGCTGTGAGGGCGTGGCGCGACGGCATGCGCCGGGTGAACCGTGCGCCGGCGATCCTCTTCGGGGTCTGGGCACTGACACTGCTCGTCAGCGTTCCGCTGGCGGCGGCGGTCCGCGCGATGCTCGCCGATCACCTGGGCGCTAGCCTCGCGGCGGAGTCGGCCGCGAGCGGCGTGAACTACGACTGGATGCAGGAATTCGGCGACCAGGCCACCGGGCTTGGCGTCACGTTCAAACCGACGATCATCGGGTTCGGCGCGGTGCTCGACAACCTCAGCGCCTTTCTCGACAACAGCACGCGGCCGATCGTCATCGTCGGAGCGGCGGCGGCGTACATCGTGCTCTGGATATTTCTCGAAGGCGGCATCCTCGATCGCTACGCGCGCGACCGCGCGACTCGTCCGGCCGGATTTTTCGCGGCAACCGGCGTCTTCTTCTTCCGCTTTCTCCGGCTTGCAGTCGTCCAGTGGCTGACTTACGCACTGATCTTCGACGTCGTGCACAAGTGGCTGTTCGATGAGTTCTACCCGCGTCTCATCCACGACTTCACGGCGGAGCGAACCGCCTTCTTCGTCCGCGTTGCGCTGTACCTGCTGTTCGGCGCAATGGTCGCGGCGCTGACGACGATCTTCGATTACGCAAAAGTGCGCGCCATCGTCGAGGACCGCGGCAGCATGATCGGCGCGATTCGCGCCGCCGTCGGGTTCATCGCGCGGCACGCGGCCGCGACGACGGGCCTGTTTCTCGTCAACTTCGCGATGTTCATCGCGGTGGTGGCCGTCTACGGATTGATCGCGCCGGGCGTCTGGCGCGCCGGCCTGATGACGTGGATCGCCTTTGCCATCGGTCAGGCGTACGTGCTCGGACGACTGTGGGTCAAGCTGGTGTTCTGGGCGTCAGAAACGGCGCTGTTCCAGAGCCGCCTCGCCCACGCAGGATACGTCGCGAGAGCGGAGCCGGTGTGGCCGGAATCGCCTGCGGCAGAATCGCTGGCGCCGCTACTGTGAATCGCTGGCGCCCCTACTGTAGTGTCTGCCTTCAGGCAGACCCAGATGATCGGTCGTAGTGGGATTCAATCACCGGTCAGGTCCGCCTAAAGGCGGACACTACGGCGGACACTACGTTGCGCTGCCCGCGTTCACAATCACCGCCTTGATCGCGTCAGCGTCGAGCGATTCGACCACCAGGAGCTGCTCCGCCATCGCGCGGACGGCGCTTCGGTGCCTGGCGATAATCTGCCGCGCCGTTTCGTAGCCCCGCATCACGACCTCGTGGACTTCCTCGTCCACCCGCTTGGCGGTCGCTTCGCTCATGCCGGCGCCGCGATCGTTTTCCCACGGATTGCCGGCGGCGCGATAGGCGAGCGGGCCGAGCGCGGCTGACATCCCGAACTCGCAGACCATTCGCCGGGCGATCTCCGTCGCCCGTTCGATGTCGTTGCCGGCGCCGCTGGTCATCTGCCGCAGGAACAGTTCTTCCGCAATCCGGCCGCCCATGAGAATGGCGATCTGCGCCTCGAGATACTCGCGCGAATGCGTGTGCCGATCGCCTTCCGGCAGCTGCATCGTCACCCCCAGGGCTCGACCGCGGGGGATGATCGTCACCTTGTGCAGCGGATCGGCGTGCGGCAGCAGCGCCGCGACGACCGCGTGGCCCGACTCATGGTAGGCGCAGGTGATCCGTTCGTGTTCGCTCATCGACAGCGACTTGCGTTCGGCGCCCATCAGGACCTTGTCGCGCGCTTGATCGAAATCGCCGTCGCTGACGATCTGCCGGCCGCCCCGCACAGCGAGAAGCGCCGCCTCGTTGACGAGGTTGGCCAGCTCGGCGCCCGAGAACCCGGGAGTGCCACGGGCGATCTGCCGCAGGTCCACGCCAGCGTCGAGCGCGACCTTGCGCGCATGGATGCGCAGAATCTGTTCCCGCCCTTTGACGTCGGCGACGCCGACGGTCACTTGTCGATCGAACCGGCCCGGGCGCAGCAGGGCCGGATCCAGAATGTCCGGGCGATTGGTTGCAGCAATGACGACGATGCCCCGATTGGGGGCGAAGCCGTCGAGTTCGACCAGCAGCTGATTGAGCGTCTGCTCTCGCTCTTCATGACTGAGCGAGTTGCCGCCGCGGCTGCGGCCGACCGCGTCGAGCTCGTCGATGAACACGATGCACGCCGGGTGTCGTCGCGCATCCTTGAACAGCTTGCGGATCCGCGAGGCGCCGACGCCGGCGTACATCTCGACGAAGTCCGATCCGCTCGTGAAGAGGAACGGCACGCCGGCCTCGCCGGCGATCGATCGGGCCAGCAGGGTCTTGCCGGTGCCAGGCGGCCCGACCAGTAGCACGCCTTTCGGAACCCGTCCACCAATCGCGGTGAAACGTCCCGGCTCGCGAAGGAAGTCCACGATTTCCTTCACTTCTTCCTTGGCTTCGTCAACGCCAGCCACGTCGTTGAACGTCACCGTCGAGGCGTCGGTCGCGGCTTCACGCGCCTTGTTTTCGAGCGCGGGGATGCGGCCGGTGGTGACGCGATACATCGCGACGCCGAGGACGCCGAGGAAGCTCAACCCGACAATCAGAGCGAGGTAGTTGACCGCCGACGGCTCGTTCGCGGTTCGCACCTCGATGCGCACCTGCTTTTTCGCCAGGTCGGTGATGAACGCGGGGTTGGCGGTGACGTAGTTCGGCGGCGCGACGGTGTGAAAGGCCCGTCCGCTGGTCAACGTGAAATCGAGCGCGTCACCGTCAACCACGACGGCCGCGACGACGCCGGTGTCGAGTTGATGCAGAAGATCCGAAAACGGCACCGGCTGAACAGCGGCCCGATCGCGGCCGCGGAGCGCCACGCCGCCCGCCACGAGCAGCGCCACGATGACGCCGGTGGCGATCACGAACAGACGTCGAGAATTCTGACGAGCGAACACAGCAGACTCCCGTTAGGGGTCGGACGCGACTGGTTGTGGAAGAGGAACTTTCTGCGGGTGACGCAGAAAATATGCCGAGATCTTACACGAGGCGGAATCGATTGTAAACGCTGAGCGATCAGTAGTTTAGAATCTCAGCCGTATCGCAGTGGGGTCGGTGCCGCGACTCACGCGAGCGCTAGACATCGGCAAATTTGTAACCGACTCCCCAAACCGTGATCAGAAAGCGCGGCAACGCCGGATCAGGCTCGATCCGGCGGCGCAGGCGCTTCACGAGCGTGTCCACGCTGCGGACGGTGACGAACGTGTCGCCGCGCCAGATTTTCGCGAGCAGCGCCTCGCGACTGAACACAATGCCGGCGTGGGTCGCCAGCAGATGCAGCAGACGAAATTCCTGATCGGTGAGCTCGACGTCGCGCGCATCGACGCGGACGCGGCGCCGCGCCGGGTCGATCTCGATGCCATGAATCCGGACCGGCGGCTCGGTGTCTTCTTCGGGAACCCCGGTCTGACGTGGACGCCGCAGCAACGCGCGCGCCCGCGCGACGAGTTCGCGCACGCCAAACGGCTTGGTCAGGTAGTCGTCAGCGCCGCTCTCGAGGCCGACCACCTTGTCCGGCTCTTCTCGCCGCGCGGTCAGCATCATGATCGGGACGTCGTGATTCGTGCGTCCGTTGCGGACGGCGCGGCACAGCGATAACCCGTCGATCCCGGGAATCATCACGTCGAGGACGAGCAAGTCGAAGCGATCTGCTTCGGTGCGTTTCAGTGCTTCGCGTCCATCGCCCACCGCTTCGCAGGTGTAACCCTCCAAGCCAAGGTGGAGACACACCAGCTCACGGATATTTGCCTCGTCCTCCACCACGAGCACTCGCGGAGTCATGCTTTTGTCACCGTTTGTCCATTTCACAGACATGGGATGGTCGTCACACTACACGAAGGGAGAATGACATGACAGCACAGGCAAAACGTCTGGTCCTCAGCCTAGGCGCCGGCGTGCTCACACTCGGGCTGACGGCCGGGGTGTTCGCTTCTACACAGAATACGAGTCAGGAGCCTCCTCCGTTTAGGGGGCAAGGCGGACGAGGGCCTGGCGGCCGGATGGGCGGTCCCGGCGGGGCGGGCGGCGCGATGGGCATGCTGCCGATGCTCGGGCCGCAGCTGCAGCTGACCGATGCCCAGAAGGATCAGGTCAAGGCCATCGTCACCGCGCACACGGACGACTGGAAGGCGCTCGCCGATCGCGAGCGGACGGCGCGGTCGGCATTGAACGACGCAGTCACCGCCGACACGGTGGACGAATCGCTGATCCGTTCGCGCAGTGCCGATGTCGCTATCGTGGAGTCGGACACGGCAGTGGCGCGGGCGCACGCCTACGGCGAGGTCCTGCAGATTCTGACCGCGGATCAGAAGACCAAACTGAAGGCGATGGAGGCGGAGATGAAGACTCGGATGAAGAACCGTCAGTCCGGGCTCTAGACGTTCATCGTTCGGCATCCATTCGGCGTTCGGCGTTCACTGTTCACCTCAGGGGCAGGAACGTCGAACGTCGAACGGTCCTACGACCGTTCGACCGCTTCGATGATGTGCTTCGCCGAGATCCCGTAGCGGTCGAGCAGTTCTTCCGGCTTGCCGCTGCGGGCGATCTCGCGTACCGCCAGCCGATGGACGGCAAAACCGGCATCAGCGACCGCCTCCGCTACCGCATCGCCAATCCCGCCCGACGCGTAGTGATCCTCAACCGTAATTAAGCGACCCTTTGTCGCTTTAGCCGCGGCCACGAGAGCGGCGCCGTCAACCGGCGCGAGCGAATAGAGATCGATGACGCGAATCGCCGTGCCCTTCGCCTTGAGCTGGTCGTGGGCCTTCAATGCCTCGAACAGCGTCACGCCGGCGCCGATTACGGTCGCGACGTCGTTGTCGCTTTGTCGCACCACCTTCAGGCCGCCAATCGGAAACGTCTCGTCGTTGCCGTAAATCACGGGCGTCTTCGGACGGCTGGTCCGCATGTACGCCGGGCCGGGGTGATACGCCATCGCCGCGATCAGTCGCTCGGTGCTGACTGCGTCACACGGATACAGGACGGCGTAGTTCGGTTCGCTGCGGCACATCGAGAGATCCTCGAGCGCCATCTGCGACGGTCCGTCCTCGCCGATCGACACGCCGGCGTGGGAGCCGGCCAGCTTGATGTTGACGTTGCTGATTGCCGCCATCCGGATGAAGTCGCTGGCGCGCGACAGGAAACAGGCGAACGTCGAGGGAAACGGAATCGCGCCCCGGGCGGCGAGCCCCATCGCCGCGCCGACCATGACCTGCTCGGCGATGAAGTTCTCGTAGAACCGATCCGGAAACGCCTTCTCGAACTTGTCGCTGAAGGTCGAGTTCTTCACGTCGGCGTCGAGCGCGACGACCCGCGAATCGACCGCGCCGAGCTTGGCGATGGCGGTGCCATAGGCTTCGCGCGTCGCTACTTCTTCGCCCAGCTTGTAGCTTGGCGGCGCGACCGGTTTCGGCTCGTCCTTGGCGCGCGCCGGAGTCACCGGCTTCGGAATCCGGCTCGCCAGGCCCATCGCACCCGGAGCCACCGGCACGAACTGTGTCTCCAGCTCCGCGAGGGCGCTGTCCAGCTCTTCACCCTTCTTGAAGGCGCGGCCGTGCCAGCCGTCGCGTCCTTCGGCAAACGATACGCCTTTGCCTTTGATCGTCCGCGCCAGGATCATCGTCGGCTGACCCTTGATGGTCTTCGCCTCTTCCAATGCGGCAAGAATAGCCGAGAGGTCGTGTCCATCGATCACGATCGGATGCCAGCCGAACGCCTTCCAGCGACGCGCGAACTGATCCATGTCGTGCTGCCACATCGTGGCGCGGCTCTGGCCCAGGCCGTTGACGTCGGTGATGCCGCACAGGCTGTCGAGGCGATCCATCGCGGCCACGTCGGCGGCTTCCCACACTGAGCCCTCGGCCGACTCGCCGTCGCCGAGCAGAACGTAGGTGCGATAAGACGAGGCGATCCGCCGGGCGTTGAGCGCAGTGCCGATGGCCGCGCAGATACCCTGGCCGAGCGAACCGGTCGCGACGTCGACGAACGAAAGCCGCGGCGTCGGATGACCTTCGAGGTCGGAGCCGATCGTGCGCAGCTTCATCAGCTCCGAACGATCGAACAGACCGGCTTCGGCCCACGCGCTGTAGAGAATCGGCGCGGCATGCCCCTTCGACAGCACGAACCGGTCGTTGTCCGGATTGTGCGGATCTTTCGGATCGAAGTGCATTTCGGCAAAGAACAGCGCGGCCATCAGGTCGGCCATCGAGCAACAGCTGGTCGGGTGTCCACTGCCGGCCTCGGACGTCGATCGCACAGAATCGATTCGAAGCTGCGTGGCGATGTTGGTGAGGGCAGCGATCAGAGAGGCGCGGTCAGTAGACATAGGAACGCAAATTCTATTGCAAGTTACCCGCCGTGGCGAGCCATTCGCCGAGAGCGACGCCGTACGCGGCGCTCTCGTCCAGTTCACCGCCGAGTGCCGGCGCGACCTGCACCAGCAGAATACGCGCGGCATCGTTCCGGTAGTCGGCGTCCTCAGCGACGATGGCGGCGCCGCGGTAGCGCTGATCGGAGTGAAGCGTCGCCAGACGGCAGAGGACGCGAGCCGCTTCGCAGGCCGGGCGGACGCCACCAGCCGACGCCGGGTCGCGGCGCACCGGCTGCACCAGCTCTTCGGCCAGCATCGAATACGGCAGCCGGCCGCTGAACTCGAACGCGGTGAGCAGCGCCGACGCCGGATGTACCTGATCCGCGATCGCGCCGCGCTGATGGGCGCCGCCGTGAATCGTCGACGCCATCCCGCTACCCGGTCGATAGGCGCCTCCGATAATGCGCTCGAGCTGCTCGATGGCGGCGGGCACAATGTCCTGCGGCTCGACCACGCCGGACACCTCCGCTGCGCGCAGGCACGCCTCCACCGAGGCCGCCGCTTCCGCGACGCTGTTCGCGGCGGGCCACTCGTCGCGCAGGCCGGCCACCAGCATCCTCGCGGCGTCGATCAGCCGCGAATCGTCGGACATGGCGGTCGCTTCGGCAAACAGCACGAGCCACGCCGCCCGTGCGGTGACGTCCTCGACCTCGGCCGCGCGCGGCAGCGCGGCTGCGAGCCCGTCGCCGATCGCGTCACCGAGATCGTCGCGGCCGGTGGCGAGATAGTGACGCAGCAGGAACGTCAGGCCGGTCGCGTTCAGCGATTCGCCACGTGCGATCGCGTCCAACAGCCGCGCCGCGACGATGTCGAGATCAACGATCCGTGTTTCGAGCATCCTCGTTCCGCATGGCAATTATAATGAGGCGACCATCATCATGAGCCACACCATCACCCTGATTCCTGGCGACGGCATCGGTCCTGAAGTGACCGACGCCGTGCTCCGCATCCTGAAATCCTCCGGCGTTTCGATCGACTGGGAGTCGCACGCCGCCGGCGTGATCGCGTTCGAGCGCACCGGGCAGGCGCTGCCGGTGGAGTTGATCGATTCGATCCGCCGCAACAAGGTGGCGCTGAAAGGACCGGTGACCACGCCGATCGGTCAGGGCTTCACCAGCGTCAACGTCGGCATGCGCAAGGCGCTCGACCTCTATTCGAACCTGCGGCCGGTGTGGAACCTGCCTGGCGTGGCGGCGCGGTTTCAGAACGTGGATCTGATCATCGTCCGCGAGAACACCGAGGATCTGTATGCCGGCCTCGAGCACGAGGTCGTGCCCGGCGTGGTCGAAAGCCTGAAGATCATCACCGAGAAGGCGTCCACGCGTATCGCGCACTTCGCGTTTTCGTTCGCCCGCCGCAATGGTCGCAAGCGCGTGACCGCGATTCACAAGGCGAACATCATGAAGTTGAGCGACGGCCTGTTCATCGACTGCTGCCGTCGCGTCGCCCGCGAGTACACCGACATCGCCTACGATGAGCGCATCGTCGACGCCGCGTGTATGCACCTGGTGATGAACCCCACGCAGTTCGACGTTCTGGTCCTGCCCAATCTGTACGGCGACATCGTGTCCGACTTGTGCGCCGGACTGGTGGGCGGACTCGGTGTGGTCGGCGCCGCCAACCTCGGTCTCGAGTTCGCGGTGTTCGAAGCGGTGCACGGCAGCGCACCGGACATCGCCGGCAAGTCGCTGGCGAATCCAACCGCGCTGCTGCTGTCCGCGGTGTTGATGCTTCGGCACATCGAGGAGCGGGCAGCGGCCGATCGCATCATGGAGGCGCTTGGTGGCGTGCTGACCGCCGGTGCGGTGAGGACCCGCGACCTCGGTGGATTGGCATCGACCAGAGAGTTCGCCGACGCCGTGTGCAAGGCGATCGAGGCGAAATAGGCCCGTCGTCGCGTGTTATAGTGCGGGCACGGTCACATGCTCGATGAAGTCTCTCAGGCGGTCCTCTCGCGCGAAGAAATCCTCAAATTTCCACGCGATCAGGTCAACGCCTTCCTCGAGGAACTCCGGACCACACAGCGTCACAAGTTCTATCGCGCGCTGCAGCATCCGCTCTATCCGATCCTGCGAAAGATCGAGCGCAAACACGAGCACCTGCACTACGTCACGACCGCGGCACGCACCAAGCGCATCGTCTACGCGTCGAATCACAAGAGCCACACCGACTACCTGGTCGAACCGCTGGTCCTCGACGACAACGGCATTCGTCCGCCGCTGATCGCCGCCGGCATCAATCTGTTCGGCGGACCGCTCGGCCTGATCCACAAACACGTCACCGGCGCGATCCCGATCCGCCGCAACATGAAGGATCTCGCCTACCTCACCACGCTCAAGGCCTACGTCGCCGAAATTCTGAAGAAGCACGACCTGTTCTTCTACCCGGAAGGCGGACGCAGCTACAGCGGCGAATTGAAGCCGGCGAAGACCGGCCTGTTCAACGCGGCGCTGAGCGCCGAGCGGCCCGATCTGGTGGTGATTCCGGTGGCGGTGGCCTACGACCTCGTGCTCGAGGATCACATCCTCGCGCACCAGAGTCTGAAGCGCCGCCAGCGCCCGTTCGGCCGCGAAGTCGCCGAGATGGTGCGCTACGCGGTCGGCTACCGCTCGAGGGCGTTCGTCACCTTCGGCGCACCGATCGACGTCGGCGACCGCAACGGCCACTCGCGCAGCGATGTGCTGGAACTGGCGCGGCTGGTGCGCGCGCGAACCGGCATGTTGTACAAAGTGCTGCCGACCGCGCTGTTCGCAGCGGCGATGCGGCCGTCGCTCACCCGCCGCGATCTCGAGTCGCGCATCGACTCACTGATCGAAGAACTGGCGGCGCGCCACGCCAATCTGGGCGTAACCAGCGGCCGCCAGGCGATCGAGGAAGCCGCCGAACCGCTCGAGACGCGCGGCATCATCGTCGCCGAACGCGGACGCTTTCGGGTCCGCGAGCGCACGGTGCTGCGCTATTACGCCCGCACCATCGAACACCTGCTCACGACCACCGGCCGGACTCACTGATGCTCGATAGCGCGTCGAAGACCTTTTTCCATCTTCTCGCTCAAAGCGCCTCACTCAAGAAACTGGCTTCGCGGTACGGAATGCGAAAGCCATCGAGTTTCGCCCGGCGTTTCATCGCCGGCGAAACCGTCGAGGAAGCGATCGCCGCGGCCCGCGCGGTCGAAGCGCGCGGCCTGGCCATTTCGCTCGACCTGCTCGGCGAAAGCGTGCGCAATCTACAGGAGGCCGAGGCGGCCACCAAAGGGTATCTCGCGGTGATCGACGCGATCATCGACTCGGGCATCGAACGCAATGTGTCACTGAAGCTGACGCAGCTGGGGCTCGACGTCGACAAGGCCAGCGCCGTGGACAACCTGCGCAAGATTCTCGAGCGTGCCGATCCGGCCGGCTTCTTCGTCCGCATCGACATGGAGAACTCGCCGTACACCGATGTGACGCTCGATATTTTCGAGACGCTGTGGTCGCACGGTCACCGCCGACTCGGCGTGGTGCTGCAGTCCGCGCTCTATCGGAGC
>DASXGC010000034.1:0-22809 GCA_036489235.1 Vicinamibacterales bacterium | reverse complement strand
GGCGCTGCAGGCGTGGCCATGCATCTCGTGAGCTTCTCGCTTGGCTACTACCTGCCGCCGTACCTGATTCCGCTGTTGATGGGAATCTATCTCGCAATGATTGGCAGTTCGATCGGCGAGGCCGCCACCCTCCGTCAACGGCGACGCGCTGCGTGGATAGTGGCGTCCGGATTGGCGATCGCCACCGTGCTAACCACCGCGAGCGGCTTCAGGCGCTCGGATGAGCGCGGCCGAGCCGAGGCGCTTGCTGACTCCAGGGCGCTCGCCACGGCTCTCGAGCGTCTGCCTGCCGATGGCGGACGGCGCCGCGTTGCGGTTGCAGGCCAATGGCTCGGCGTCTACGCGATTCGTTTGTCCAACAGCCAGGTGACGGCCGACATTCCTGATCCCGAGGTGTTGCACGATGCGGACCGCGCCAGACGCGCGGTCCTTGCTCTTCGCGATCGCGGCGTCGTCGCCATTCTGCAGCCGCGCTCGCGGCTGATGCCAGGCGATCCGTTGATGTGGACCGCGGTCAACGACGAATGGGCGCTCGCCGATATCCGGGATGTGCCGGTTGAGGCCGGCGTGCGGCGATGAGAGTGCTGGTTTTAGAAAACGAGACGACCTCGAGACGCGGCGGCCAGGAACTGAGCCTTCTCGATGTGTGCGAGGGGCTCGCGGCCCGCGGCCACGCAATCGTTCTTGCCTATGTGGACTCCGGCGATCTGATGCCCCGGTACCAGCGGATCTGCGAACGCATCATTCGGGTGCCCACTTACTCGATCGATCGCAGCCGCACGATCGCATCCGCCGCCGAGTGGACGACGGCGCTGTGGGCCGTCGGTCGATCAAAACCTGACCTGGTTTACGCCAACCAGTATCAGAACAGCCTGCTCGCCGCCGCGGTGCGCCGCCTGCTGATGGTGCCGTTTGTCTGCCACTTGCGCCTGCCTCCACCTGACGTGTTCTGCCGTCAATTCCGCGTGGGCATGGGACAAGCGACTCACCTGATCGCCATCTCCGAACAAACGCGGCGCGACTGGATTGAGCGCGGCTTCCGGCCTGACGCGATCGATCTCGTGTACAACGGCATCGACGTCGCACGTTTCGACGACTCCGAGGATGGCTTCGAGGCCCGTCACCAACTGAACCTGCCGGCCGCCTCCTTCATCGTCACATACGGCGGACGTCTACACCCGGCGAAGGGGATCGAAGTGTTGCTCGAGGCATTCGGCCGGGTCGCTCGCGACCGCCCCTGCCATCTGGTCATCGCTGGACCGCCGCTGCCGATCCACGACCAGGCGGGGAGGCCGCGCGATTACCTCGCGGAGTTGCGCGCGCGCGCAGCCACATACGGCATCGCCAAGGACATAACCTGGATCGCGAATCAAGCCGACATGCCGCGGCTGTTGCGCGCAAGCGACCTTACCGTTCTCCCGAGTCTCTGGTCGGAACCGTTCGGGCGCATCGTGATCGAGTCGATGGCCTGCGGAACACCGGTTGCAGCCAGCCGAGTCGGTGGCATTCCCGAGATCCTGACCGGCGAGTTCGCCACCGGTTTGTTTGAAGCCGGAGATGTCGCTGGCCTTGCGTCACGAATTGTCCGGTTGGCGAACTGGCGAAGCGAGGATCCGACGCTCGGTCAACGGGCTCGCGCGCACGTGGTGAGCCGGTTCACGCTCGATCGAACGGTCGAAGGGATCGAGCGGTCGTTGCTGAAGACAGTCGATCGTTTTAGTCATCGCCCGCCGGTTCGGGTTGTGGATTCGCGGATTCACTGAGATGCGGGTCTGCCTGGTGTCGTCCATACATCCGTGGATCAATCCGCGGGCGGTCAAGGAGGCGGACTGGCTCGTTGCCCGCGGTCATGAGGTTCACCTCGTCACCAAACGGGTCCACGCCTGGTCCGATGGTCCAGACGAGTCGTTGCTGGCCTCGAAGCGATGGCAGGCGACGCGCGTCAATCTCCTGCGGGACGATCCAGAAGGGCGGCGCCGATGGCTGGCGACAGCGTTACGCGCTGAGTTCGCGATGCGTGCATTCGAGTGGACCGGCAACCGTCGGCTCGCCGAAGCGGGCTACTACCGCGGCTTCACCGAGGTGCTCGATGCCGCGGTGCAGACCTGCGCCGACGTCTACATCGCGCACACGCAGGGTGCACTGCCGATCGCCGCGCGGGCGGCGACGCGGCGTGGCGTTCCATTCGCATTCGACTGCGAGGATCTGCTCGCTGAGGAAACCGCCGACGGACTGCAGCGGCCGCGGCTGCGCCGCGCCATTCTCGAGATCGAGCGGACCTACCTGCCGCTCGCGTCCTACGTCACCGCGACGTCTCAGGCGATGGCGGCGTATCTCGAGTCGCGCTACGCCCTCACCAAACTCTTCGTCGTGCGCAACGTGTTCCCGCTGGCGGACCTGAACGGCGTTCCGGCGCCACGGCAACGCGAATCAAGAGCCACGATCGAACTGGTCTGGATTTCCGCGGCGATCGGCGCCGGACGTGGACTCGCCGATGCGGTTCGCGCTCTTGCAATGCTGCCGGATCGCGTCCGGCTCACGTTATTCGGCCGAATGCTCCCGGCATACGAGGGGGAGTTCTGGAGCCTGGTGCGCGAGCTGGGGTTGGGCAATCGGGTCTCGATTCAGCCGGTTCTCGATCACGCGGCAATCATGCCGACGCTGGCACGCTTCGATGCAGGTCTGACGCTTGACTTGAACAATTGCCTGAACCGCAGCCTGACGATTTCGAACAAGGTCTACCACTATCTGCAGGCCGGTCTGGCGTTGATCGCGACCGATACGCCCGGCCACCATGAAGCGCTTCGGCGAGCACCGGGTGCCGGAGTTATCGTCGCGGCCGGCGATGTACAGGGACTTGCGAGCGCGCTCCGCAACTACGTGGACCACGCGGACGACCTGCTGAAGGCGAAAGAAGCGGCATGGTGCGCCGGTCAGACGCACGACAACTGGGATCGGGAGTCCGACGTCTTCCGCAGCGCGCTGGAAACGATCGCGTCATGAGTCGGGTGGTTCTCGTTGCGCCCGAGTTTCCGCCTGCAAATACCGCGGGCGCCCATCGGCCGCGCCTGCTCGCGAGGCATCTTCCCGAGTTTGGGTGGACACCGACCGTCCTTACGATCAAGCGCGATGCGATCGAAGGTCCGCTCGATCCGACGCTCGAGGCGCTGGTCGATCCGGCTCTCGATGTCATCCGCACGAGCGCGCTTCCGGTGCGGCCGATTCGGCTCATCGGTGATATCGGGCTCCGCTCGCTGTGGCAGCACGCGCGCGCCCTCACCGCGGTTGCCGAGCGTGGCGAGGCCGATGCGATCGTGCTATTTGGTCCGCCCTGGTTCTCGTTCGTACTTGGACCGCTGATGCGTCGCCGCTTCGGCACACCGTACGTGATCGACTACATCGATCCGTGGATTTCAGACTGGACGGCTTCACATCCGTTTCCGACCAAGGGATGGTTCTACCATCGGGCGGCGACTGCAATCGAGCCCGTCGTGCTGCGATCCGCCGCGCACATCACTGCAGTGTCGCCCGGCTTTCTCGAAGAGCTGAGGGCGCGCTACCCATGGCTCGACGGCGGCCGCATGTCCTCGATGCCGTACGGTGCGGACCCGGACGACATGCAGGCAGCGGCCCGGCTCGGGATCGCACCGCCGGATTTCTCGGCCGGCGACGCGTTCAACGTCTGTTTCACAGGTGCGATCCAGCCGCGAGGGCAAGCGCTGCTTCGGGCGACACTCGCAGGCGTGCGCGCCTTGCGCGACAGCGGTTCGGAGCCCGGCCGCAGAGTCCGGCTGCGGTTCTACGGCACCAGCAATCTGACGTGGGGCCACGAGCGGCACGCGGTCGTCGATCTCGCTCGGACGATGGGATTGGCAGACGAGGTGATGGAGACGCCGCAACGCATCCCGTACCTGCAGGCGCTGGCGGTGCTCGCGGCTGCGGACGTGGTCGTGGTGATGGGCTCTTCGGCGGCGCAGTACGACGCGTCGAAGTTATATCCGGCGCTCGTGTCCGGACGGCCGATTCTGGCCTTGTGTCATCGCGATTCCGGGATGCGGCGGGTGATGGATGAGACAGGTGCAGGGTGCTGCGTCACGTTTGAGACGGATGCCGATCTCGAAAACCGCGGGGACGAGATTGCCCGTGCACTTGAAACACTGGCCGCACGGCCGCGCCGACGGCCGGATCCAGCGGCGGTTGAAGCTTTCGGCGCGCGAGCGTCCGGCCGGCAGCTCGCGGCGATCCTCGACGGGCTCGCCGGGCAGCGCGCCAAGCGCGCATCGTGACGACAAATGGTTCGACCAAGGCCACCGATGGCGCGGTACTGATCGCTGCGGCCGGGTGGCACGACGACCAACCCGGTGGCGCGAACAAACTGTCCACCGACTTCGCGCGGTTTCTGGCGAGCCGCGGTCATCGTGTGGCGTACCTGTGTCCCTCGCCGTCAGGTCGCCGAGCGGCGTTGACGATTGACGGTGTCAACGTAAGGCGCTATTCGTCACCGACGGCGCCGTCGCCCAGTCTCCGGAACCTGAAGGAGCATTGGCAGGCGACGCAGCACATCACCGCGCAACTGGACGGCGAGACACCGATCAAGGCACTGCTCGGTCACTCACCGCTGCAGTATCTGGCCGCGTCTGGCCAGCTTGGTCCTCACGTGCGGCGATGCTACTGTGTCCACTCGCCGTTCGAAGCGGAATTGCGCGAGGCCGTGACAGGCGTACCGACGCTGAAACAGCGCACCTTCTGGCGCGGCGCCGCGTGGGTCGAGCGTCGCCTGCTTCAACGCTCTGACCTCGTCCACTACGACTCGGCCTTCACGAAAAACTACATGGAGGGCCGCTATCCGGTCGCGACACGAGGGAAGGGGCTCGTCCTGCCCGGATGGGTGGACGAGGGCCGCTTTCATCCGCCGTCGACGAGCCGGGACGAGGTCCGGCGCAAGCTGGGCGCGCCGTGGATGCCCGGAGTTCCCACGTTCTTCACGCTTCGACGTCTGGTTCCGCGCATGGGCCTCGACACGCTGCTCGAAGCGGCCGCTCAATTGGCGAGCCGAGGCCGCGTTTTTCGCCTGGTCGTTGGCGGCGACGGCCCGCAGCGTTCTGCTCTCGAGGCGCAGGCAGTAACCTCCGGGATCGGCGATCGCGTCGCCTTTCTCGGAAGGGTTCCGGAGAACGATTTGGCGGACACCTTCGCCGCCGCCGACTGCTTCGTCCTGCCGACCCGCGCCCTCGAGTGTTTCGGACTGATCGTTCTCGAATCATTCGCCTGCGGGGTTCCGGTTGTCGGCGTACCGGTCGGCTCGATTCCTGAAGTAATGGGTCCGGACTTTCAAGAGTGGGTGGCAACCGGCAACTCGGCGTCGGCCATTGCCGACCGGATGGGCGATGTTCTCAGCGGGCACTTGACGGCTGCCCCAGCAGCCCTGCGGGCTCGTGCTGCCACGTTTCGGATGGCGACCGTGGCCGAACGCCACGAGCGAATCCTGCTCGGCGGATCGCGAGAGGAGGCCGCGCATGCCGCTCGTCGATGACGCGCTGGTCCGCATCGGTCGGGCGATCGGGAAACCACCGGGATGGGAGCGCGTGGTCCGCGCGCTCGCGCCACCGTCGCGCTTTGTCGGCGGCACGCCTCGCCAGACCCCGATGCCGGACGGCTATGTCTTTCCGATCGACCCGGGCACGCTGATCGGCTGGCACGTGCGTTTCTTCGGCAGCTACGAGCCCGAGGTGCGCGCGCAGATCAAACGCTGGCTGTCGCCGGGAGCGTGCGCCGTCGACGTCGGCGCGAATGTCGGCTGGCACGCGCTGCTGATGGCAACGCTGGTCGGGCCGGCCGGTCGTGTCTTTGCGTTCGAGCCCAACGACAGCACGCGCGATCGCTTGAACGCCGGGATTCAGGTCAACGATCTCGAACAGGTCGTCGTTGATCCGCGCGCGCTCTCCGATCGAATCGGGACCACCGGATTCGCGGCGCCAAAGGCCGGTGGATTGTGGGACGGCACCGGGCATATGACGAGTGCGGCGATTGACGGCCACGCCTCTGGCGGATCGGTCCAATGCGTCACGCTCGATGCGTTCGTCGCGGAACGGAATCTTGAGCGCCTGGATTTCATGAAAATCGACGTCGAGGGATGGGAGCTGTCGGTGCTGCGCGGCGCCAGCCACACGCTCGTCACACTCGCGCCGACGATCGTGTTCGAGTACGACCCGGCTTATGTCGAGCGCTGTGGTGGCAGCGCCGCCGATCTCAACGCGTTCCTCGATGCCGCCCGCTACCGGCTGTTCATGCTCGACGCCCGTCGTCCTCCGGCGCCGATCGCGCGGCTCGAGGACGTCGGCGGAAACGTCCTCGCCGTACCTCCGCGACGAATGAGCGAGGTATGAAATCACTGGCGATTGTGGCCTCGCATCCGGTCCAGTACCAGGCGCCCTGGTATCGCGCGCTGGCGACGATGACCGATCTGCGCGTATTTTTCGCGCATCGTGTCGGCGCCGAAGAGCAGGGCCAGGCCGGATTCGGGGTCGCGTTCGACTGGAACGTGCCGCTACTCGACGGCTACCAGTTCGAATGGCTCGACAACGTCGCGTCCCGTCCCGGCGTCGACCGGTTCTTCGGTTGTGACACGCCGGGAATAGTGAAGCGAATCAGCCGCGGCGGATTTGACGCCGTCGTGGTGAACGGCTGGAACCTGAGGTCGTATTGGCAGGCCATCGTCGCCGCGCGACGCGCGGGAGTGCCGGTCATGGTACGCGGTGACTCCCAACTCGTGACCGAGCGCAGCGGTCCACGGCGCCTGGTCAAGCGTCTGACCTATCCGCGGCTGCTGCGATCCTTCGACGCCTTTCTCACGGTCGGGCGGCGGAGCGAGGCCTACTATCGACACTACGGCGTCGCCGACGGTCGGATGTTCCGATCGCCGCACTGTGTCGACAACGACTTCTTCGCTGCAGCGGCACGGATCGCTAGAGCGGGCGACGGCGCCATTCGCCGTGCCGCGGGAATTGGCGATCACGAGATCGTGTTCGCGCTCGTGGGAAAGCTGATTGCCAAGAAGCGCCCTCTCGACTATCTCGCCGCGCTGGCAGAAGTGCGACGCACCCATCCGGCAGTCCGCGGATTGATCGTCGGCGACGGTCCGATGCGATCCGAGATCGAGGCGTTTCAACGGCGCCACGACACCGGCAGCGTGCTGATCGGATTTCTCAACCAGCAGGAAATTGCCGCAGCCTACGTCGCGGCCGACGCGCTGGTGCTGCCTTCTGACGGCGGTGAAACCTGGGGACTGGTGGTGAATGAAGCGATGGCGTGCGGCACACCGGCGATCGTCAGCGACGCGGTTGGCTGCGGACCCGATCTCATCGACGAGGGCCGGACTGGATTCAGCTACGCGTACGGCGACGTTGCGGGGCTGGCTGGGTGCATGGCGCGATTCGCGACGCAGCCGCTGGACGGGCGAGCGGCATTGAGTCGTGCCGCGCTCGATCGCATCGCGCACTATTCACCGCACGCTGCCGCTGTAGGCGTCGTCGACGCCATGACGGTACTCAACTCCGGGCGGGCCGATGGGCGGTCGCCGAACTCGAATCATGTCGACGCTGTTTCCTGACGCTCCTCGCACGCGGTTCCTCGAGCTGACCAACGAGGAGTGGGCGATTCTGCTGCTCGGTTCGACGGTCACCGTCGCCGGGCTGGCGGCGTCGCGCGACGACGTGGGTTTCTGGCCCGCGCTTGGCATCGGATTCACCATGCTCGTGGTCGGCCACCTGTGTCTCACGGCACGACGATATGTGGCGTTTCCGGATCTGATCGCCTCGGCGGCCTGCCTGCAGTGGATCATCGCGCCGTGGCTCTCCGAGACCTATCAGCCGACCCTGGCAACGTTCCGGATGCTGCTCCCGGCGGATGAATATCTCCGTTACGCGCTGCCGGCGACCGTTGCGTTGTGGGTGGGTTTGCAACTGCCGGCCAGCCGCCGCCTGTCGAAGACATGGGAGATGCCGGACATCGGATTTCTCAGCAGTCGCGTGCAACGCTCGCTCGACCTCTTGATCGTCGCCGGCCTGGTCGCTGATTTCTACGTGGACTTCGCGCCGATTCAGTGGGCATTCCTCGCTTACCTGATTTCGTCGTTCCGGTTTGTCGGCGCGCTCGGATGGATGGTGACTCGCACGCCCGGATGGCAATGGCGAGTCGGATTCGTGCTCGTGCACCTGACCGCGGTCCAGAGCACCGGCGGCCTGTTTTACCTGGTCGTGCACTGGGGCGGCTATTTCCTGCTGGTCTACGCCTTCATGAAACGATGGCGCTGGCAGATGGCGGTGGCTCTGGCCGTTGGTCTGATCGGTCTCTCACTGTTGCAATCGGTGAAACCGACGCTGCGAGTTTCAATTGCCGAGCAGGAGGTAACGAGCCCGATCGACTCATTCGAGCGTCTGACCACGCTGTTGTGGGAACGCGTGCGCAGCGGCCAGATCGCCGATCCACAGACGAATCCCGGCGATGCGCTGGTCCGATTCAATCAGGGCTGGATTATTTCGCGCATCCTGAAACATGTGCCGGACGAACAGCCCTACGCGATGGGCCAGACGATCAGCGACGCCGTGGTCTTCTCGATCGTTCCGAGGTTTCTGGTGCCAAGCAAATTGCAGGGCTCCTCTCAAAAGATCTTCACCCTGTATACCGGCAGTGAGTTGATCGGTGGCACCCGGATGGGCCTCGGCATCATCGGCGAGTTCTACGCCAACTTCGGGCAATGGGGCGGCGTGCTGGGAACCTTCGTCTACGGCCTGGCGATTGGCGGCATCTTCCTGTTCTTCGCCGACAAGGCACAACGCAATCCGCTGTGGTGGGCAGTGGCGTCAACGGTTCTGCTTCCGAGCGTCGAGCCTGGCTTCAATCTCGAAGACATTCTGAATCACGTCGTGAAGGCGGCGATTGTCCTGCTGATCGTGTGGAAACTGTTTCCGCCGATGCAGCGCCTGCTGGCGCCTGTTCAAGCGGACGACGAGTCGGACGATTCGTCCGAGGACCACTACGATTCGGACGACGACCAAGCGTCTCCGTCATTCGACGACGCCATTGCCAACCCATAGCGACGAGACGTCGATGCGGAATGATGCGGTGCGGGTGTGGCAGGTGTGTGAGAGCTTCGCCGCGCTGTTCGGCGGCATCTCCGCAACCAGCGCGCAGCTGACCAATCACCTTGCACGCTCTGGTGCTCGCGTCGTCGCCATCTCGCTCGATCAAGCCGGCGACCCTGATTCCCGCTGGCCCCTCGATCCCGGGGTCGACGATATCCGCGGTGCGGCAAACTGGCCGGCGCGGATCGGTTATAGCGGGGACCTTGCCAGCCGCTTCGCCTCGCTGCCGGCGCCAGACGTCGTACACCTGCAGGGTCTGTGGCGTGCACATTTCGCGCAGGCGGCCAGCTTCGCTCGTCGAAACGGCGCGCCAGTCATCGTCACCGTGCACGGCATGCTGCATCGCCCGGCGCTTCGTCAACGAGCGTTGTTGAAGCGCATGGGCCGGTTCGTTTTTCAGGACGAAGTCTTTCGGACGGCGCATTGCCTGCACGCAACCGCGCCGGCGGAGGCCGACGAAATCCGGTCGTTCGGCATCGACCGGCCGATCGCGATCATTCCATGGGGTGTCGACATTCCCGAGCGCGACGCGGATCGGCGACGCGAAGCGGAATCGCCGGACCAGCCGCGCGCCGTGCTGTTCCTGGGACGTCTGCATCCGACCAAAGGCGTCGATCTGCTGTTACGCGCCTGGGCGCGCGTGTTCGAACGGTTTCCGTCGTGGCGGCTCGTGCTCGCGGGATACGACGCCGCCCACTACGCGACGACGCTGAAGTCGCTGGCCGGCGAACTTGGGCTCGGCGCCTCACTACGCTTCGCCGGACCGGTCGAAGGAGCGGAGCGCGATCGATTGATTGCCGGAGCTGATCTACTGGTCTTGCCGTCGCCGTCGGAGAATTTTGGTCTGGTTGTGCCCGAAGCGCTGGTGCGCGCAGTGCCGGTGATCGCGACGCACGGGTCACCGTGGGCCAGTCTTGAAGCGGAGCGGTGCGGCTGGTGGATTCCGGTCGGTGTGGATCCGCTGGCGGCCGCGCTGGCTGAGGCGCTCGGCCAGCCGTCCGACGCGCTGCGGGCGATGGGCGAACGCGGTCGTCAATTCGCCCGCGAACGCTTTGCGTGGCAGACGGTCACGACCTCGATGCTCGATCTCTACGCCTGGGTGCGCGGCCTGTCGCCCCGGCCCTCCTTCGTTCAATGACCGCATGATTGTTCTCGGCGTCAACGCGTATCACGGCGATGTCTCGGCCGCTCTCGTTCGCGACGGCGTGCTCGTCGCCGCGGTCGAAGAAGAGCGGTTCAATCGGGTCAAGCACTGGGCTGGGTTTCCGCACGAGGCGATCCGTTCTTGCCTGGCGATGGCGGAAGTATCGCCGGATCAGATCGACGGATTCGGCATCTCGAGAAATCCGCGCGCCAACTGGATCCGCAAGGCATTGTTCGTCCTGAGGCGCCGTCCGCAGGCAGCGATGGTGACCGATCGGGCCCGCAACCTCCGACGCATCAGCGGCATCGGCGACACGCTGGCCGAGTCGCTCGGCCTCGATCAGTCCCGCGTTCGTTCACGTCTCCATTGGGTCGAGCATCATCCGTCCCACCTGGCCAGCAGCTTCTTCGTGTCGCCGTTCGAGGAAGCGGCCGTCTGCGCCATCGACGGCTTCGGCGATTTCGTCAGCACCTCGGTTGCGCATGGCACTGGTACGAAGATACGGATGCTCGATCGCGTGTATTTTCCACACTCGCTCGGTCTGCTCTACCTGGCGGTGACCCAGTACCTCGGTTTCCCGAAATACGGCGACGAATTCAAGGTGATGGGGCTGGCGCCGTACGGCGAGCCGCGCCAGACGAAGGCGATTCGCGAGGTGATCCGGCTGCTGCCAGGCGGCGGCTTCGAGCTCGATCTGTCGTACTTCCGGCACACGACCGAAGGCGTGGACATGACCTGGGACGAAGGGGAACCGTCGATCGGGCGCGTCTTCTCGCCGAAGCTGGAGACGCTGCTCGGGCCGGCGCGCACCGCCGATCAGAAGCTGACCGGCGAGCACGAGGACATCGCGGCGTCGCTCCAGGCGGTGTTCGAAGAGGCCGCGTTTCACGTCCTCAACGACGCCCACGAGCGAACCGGCTCGCCGCGGCTGTGCCTGGCGGGAGGCTGCGCGATGAACAGCGTCGCGAACGGCAAGATCCGGGAGCGCACGCCGTTCCGGGACGTCTTCCTGCAGCCGGCCTCCGGCGACAACGGCACCGCGCTCGGCGCCGCATTTCACGTCTGGCACACGTTGTCGAGTGCGCCTCGGCGGTTCGTGATGACGCATGGGTACTGGGGACCGTGGTTCGACGACTGTGCCATCGCGGGGGCGATCGCGCTGCGAGCGGGCGACATCACCGGCGGCCTCTGCAACCATCAGGTACTGACGGACGCTGACGCCGTATGCCGCCTGACGGCACGATATCTGGCTGCCGGACAGATCGTCGGCTGGTTCCAGGGCCGCATGGAATGGGGGGCGCGTGCGCTCGGCAACCGCAGCATCCTGGCCGACCCGCGGCGCGCCGACATGCGCGAGGTCATCAACACCAAGATCAAGATGCGCGAGAAGTTCCGGCCGTTCGCACCATCGACGCTGGTCGAAGCGATTGACGACTACTTCGTCAACGCGGTGCCCGATCCGTTCATGATGCAGGTGGTCGCCGTGCGGCCGGACAAACGCGCCGTGATTCCGGCGGTGACCCATGTCGACGGCTCGGGTCGCCTGCACACGGTCGATCGCGATGCGAACCCGATCTACTGGCGGCTGATTCACGAGTTCGAGGCGCTGACCGGTGTGCCGGTGCTCTTGAACACGTCCTTCAACGAGAACGAGCCGATCGTGCTGCGTCCGGCCGAAGCGCTCGATTGCTTCCTGCGTACCGACATGGACGTGCTGGTGATGGACAGTCACGTGCTGGTCAAACGTGGCGCAGGTGGCGGAGTCGCGTGAAGATCTGTTTTTTCAACCGCTCGTACTGGCCCGATCAGGCTGCGACCGGTCAGCTGCTGACGGAGCTCGCGGAAGATCTGGTATCGCGCTTCGGGTGGGGGGTCACGGTGGTCGCGGGACCGGCCCTGCACTCGTCTGAACGGAACGATCGGCACCGCCTGCGGCCGGTGCATTCCGAGTCGCACAACGGTGTGCGGATTCTCCGCTCCGCCAGCACCACGTTCCGGCCGGCACGGTTTGCCGGGCGTGTCACGAACTACGCGAGCTACGCGCTGTCAGCGGCCGTCGCCAGCCTTCAGATTGGACGGCCCGACGTGGTCGTAGCGATGACCGACCCGCCGATTATCGGGCGGCTGGCGATCGCGGCGGCGCGACGAACCGGCGCCCGGTTTGTATTCCTTTGCGAGGACGTTTTCCCGGAAGTCGCCCAGCTGCTGGACCATTTCGATCACCCCTTGATCAGCCGCTCGCTCGATCAGCTCAATCGGATGCTGCTGCGCGAAGCACACGTCACCGTCGCCATCGGCGAGCGCATGCGCGACCGGCTGGTGGATGAAAAAGGCGCCGACCCGGCGCGCGTGCACGTGATCCACAACTGGGCTGACTGCGAAGCGATCCGGCCCGGCGAGAAAGACAACGCCTTCTCCCGCGCGCATGGGCTCGCCGATAAATTCGTCCTGATGCATTCCGGCAACGTCGGCATGTCCCAGAATCTCGGCGTCCTCATCGACGCCGCCACCCGACTTCGCTCCGACGCCAGGATCGTCATCGCCATTGTCGGCGACGGAGCGCTGCGCGAGCGCCTCGAGGCCGTCGTCCTCGAACGCAAGCTCGCGAATGTGCGCTTCTTTCCGTACCAGCCCAAGGAGCTTCTGCATCAGTCTTTCGCGACCGCCGACGCGTTTCTCGTGTCGCTCAAGCCCGGTGTCGAAGGCTACATCGTGCCGAGCAAGCTGTACGGCATCCTCGCCGCGGGACGCCCGTATGTCGCGGCGGTCGATTCGAGCTGTGAGGTGGCGAGGCTGGCGGTCGAGTATCGCTGCGGTCTGCCTGCGACGCCCGGTGACGCCGATGCGCTGGCGGCTGCGGTCCGCGAGTTGGCGGCCGATCCGAAGCGGGCGCGGCAAATGGGAGACAATGCGCGCGAGCTGGCCTTTCGCTTCGATCGACGAGCCGCGGTGCTGGCCTACCACGATCTGTTCCTGCGCCTCGCCTCCCTGGACGACGCGGCGTGAGCAAGCGATTGTTTGATGTCTGGCTGGCCGGCCTCGGCTTGCTCGTGTCATCGCCGGTCTGGGCGCTGATCGCCGTCGCGATTCTGATCGAGGACGGCCGTCCGGTGTTCTTTCGTCAGCAGCGGGTTGGCCTCAATGGACGCGTGTTCTTCGCCTACAAGTTCCGCTCGATGGTTCGCGATGCGGAGGCGCGCAGCGGACCCGTCCAGGCGACTGCCGGAGATCCTCGCATCACGCGAGTGGGGCATCTGCTTCGAAGTACCGCAATGGACGAACTGCCACAGCTCTGGAATATCTTCGTCGGCGACATGAGCTTCGTCGGACCGCGGCCACTGCGTCCTGGCGAGATCGAAGTGGCGGCTGACGGACATCTCATCGATCTCGCGCAGATCCCGGGCTATCGTCAGCGTCATCTGGTCCGGCCAGGCCTGACCGGTATCGCTCAGGTCTACGCGGTTCGAGATCTGCCGCGCGCTGCCAAATTCCGTCTCGATCGGCTGTACATCAAGAACGCCGGCCTCTGTCTGGATCTGAAGCTCATCGCGAAGTCGTTCTGGATCAGCGCGCGTGGTGAATGGGAGCGACGCGATCGTGAGGGGTTAGTGAAACATAAGAAAGGGTCGTTATAATGCAGCGCGGATGAGTTATGACGCGCTGATCATCGGCGGCGGACCGGCCGGGTTATTTGCGGCGCGCCGAATCGCTGAAGCCGGATTCTCGGTCGTGGTCTGCGAGGATCACGACACGATTGGCAATCCGGTGCACTGCACGGGCGTGCTCAGCGCCGCCGCGTTCGACGAATTCGATCTGCCCCGCAATACGATCCTCAATCCCCTCACCACGGTACGGTTGATCTCACCGAACGGGCTCCAGGTGCGCTATTCGCCTGCACGACCCGAGGCGGTGGTCATCGACCGCGGCGCCTTCGACCGCAGCCTGGCGGCGAAAGCGGTCGCTGCAGGCGCCGAAATCCGACTGGGCGCGCGCATCCAATCTCTGTCGGTGACATCGACCGGTGTGGTCGCCAGCACACATGGCGTCGAGCTGCGCGCCCGGCTGGTGGTGCTCGCCGCCGGTGCCTCCTACGCGTTTCATCGTCGTGTCGGGCTGAGCCTTCCCCGCGCGCATCTCCACACCGCGCAGCGCGAGCTGGCTGCGGAATCGGTCGGGGATGTCGAGCTGCATTTTGGAAGGGCGGTTGCGCCGGGTGGATTTGCGTGGGCGGTGCCGATCCAGCGTCCCGACGGCTTGCGTGTCAGGGTCGGGGTGATGGCGACCCACGCCGTACCGGATTGGTACGAAGCGATGCTCGCACGCCTGAAGCCGCGCTGGGCGATCCGCGCCGACGCCGAGCGTCCGCGCTTGAAATTCCTGCCGCTGCGTTCGATCCAGCGGACCTACGGCGATCGACTCCTGGTGGTTGGCGACGCGGCCGGCCTGGTCAAGCCGACCACCGGGGGCGGCATTTACTACAGCGTGCTGAGCGCCGACATTGCGTCACGCGTGGCGATGCGGGCGCTCGCTGCCAATCAGCTGTCCGCACCGGACCTCAAGCCCTACGAGACGCAGTGGCGCCGGCGCCTCGCCCGCGAGTTCCACGCGCAGTGGGCGCTGCGCCACCTGGCGCAGCGAATGAACGATCGGCAGATTGATGCGCTGTTCGACCTGGCGCTGACCGATGGCGTCATGCCGATCGTCGAACGCACGGCGACGTTCAATCACCACCGGCCCCTCATCCAGGCGCTGCTTCGCCACGCCCCCGCCCGCCGTATCCTCTGGCCTGCACGCAGCTAGCAACCAAAACCGATCACCGGTGTTCGTCGGCGACCGCAATCGCGCACACGAGCGCGAACAGCACCGCGTTGGCGGGCATGCGGAGTCCGGTTTCCCAGAGACTCTGCACCAGCGCGGCGACAATCCCTGCCACCGCTCCCGCGCGTATCCAGAACATCGACGAGAGATCGCTTGTCAGCCGCCGCGTGACGCCGAGGCCGAAGGCGAACGCCGCCCAGATCAGCGGGACGAGCAGCATCAGGCCGCCGTCGGTGGCGAACTGCAGGTATTGGTTGTGTGCCTGGTTGAAGAACAACGTCCGATCGGTCTTCTGATAGAGCAGCATCGCCGTGCTGTAACCGCCCATGCCGGTGCCGGTGAGCGCAAAGTCGCGGACGATCGGCACGGTCTCGCGCCAGATTTGCGGCCGGGCCCAGGTCTCCGTGAACTCCGGTTTCTCGAAGCGTGACGCCAGGCGCATCGTTGCCGGCAGCCACAACGCGATTGCCACGGCGAAGACAGCCGCCGCCGCGATCCAGCGAGCAGCGCGAGGGGTGCGCCGGACCGCACACGTGGCGCCGACCACGGCGCCCGCGCACAAGCCGACCGCGGTCGATCGCGACAACGAGATGATTGCCGCCATCAGCATGACCCCGGCCGATCCGAGCAGCCACACCATCGGCGCGTCGAGGTTGGCGGCCAGCGAATGACCGTTCGCGTGGCGGCGGACGCGCGCGACGATGTAGCCACAGGTCAGAGGCAGCGCCAGAATCAGCCAGGTGCCGAGGTGGTTCGGGTTGACGAAGGGTCCGTACGGGACCGCATTCGACGCGACCGGCGCGAACCCGTAGATCAGGGCGGCGCCCTCGGCGCGGAAGAAAATCGCGATCACCGACACGGCCAGTCCGCTCCAGGCGACCGGACGTAACAGCGTTCGCAGCTCGCCGCGGCCGGCGGTCTCTCGCGCCGACCAGAAGGTCAAGACGGTGAGGACCGCCATGCCCACTGCCTTCAGTGTCGCCTCGGGAGCGAGCGAGAGCGGGGCAGTCCGGGGCGCCGCCGCCTGACCGAACCGGATGGCGCGGTCGAAGTCGCCGGCGTGAGGCGAGAGCAGCACGCGCCAGGCGATCGGCAGCGGCACCAGTTGCAGGAGTCCACAGGCGACGCAGCAGAGCAGCCCGGCGTCGAGCCAGCGGCGCTGTTCGGTGAAGATTCGCGGCGGCAGGACCGCGGTGGCCAAGCCGATCGCGAGCGCGGTGGGGACCAGCGTCCACCAGTACGCGCCGGCCAGCGCGAACAGCGTCCACGACACCGCCCCGGCGAGGCATAGTGCAGCGCGGTGCGGCGAGCTGCTAGACCGATGCTTCGGCGTAATAGTTCTTGTACTGATGTCCGTAGTAGCGCGAGTAGTAGTACTTGTTTCGCGCGAAATCGACCTTGTTCAGCACCACCGCGAACTGCTTGGGCCGCGTTGACAGGAGAGTTTCGACGGCGCGCTCGGCCAGACGCCGTCGCGTCATCTCGGCGCCGACCACGAAGGTGACGCCCGTCACCTGCGGCGCCAGCACCACGGCGTCGGTCACCGCCAGCACCGGCGGGGTGTCGATGATGATCCAGTCGAACGGACCGTGCGCGAGGTTGGTCAGCAGGGTCTTCATCCGTTCCGACGCCAGCAACTCGGACGGGTTCGGCGGCGTGCGTCCGGCCGTGATCGCGAGCAGGTTCGGGTCGACCGTTCGCTGAATCACGTCGCGGACCCGCGCGTGGCCAATCAGGACCTGCGACAGCCCGCGCTCGTTCGTGAGACGCAGCGGTCGGTGCAGACCGGGCCGCCGCATGTCGGCGTCGATCACCAGCACGCGCGCGCCGCCGTACGCCAGCGCCACCGCGGTGTTGACCGCCGTCGTGGTCTTGCCCTCGAGCGGCTGGGCGCTCGTGAAGATCAGGATTTTCGTTTCAGGCGCGTCGTACTTCGAGATCAGCGCCGTGCGCAGCGACCGGAAGGATTCGCTGAAGTCGTGCGGCACGTGCGATGACGCGAGCAGCGGATGCTTGTCGCCGCGGACTGACGGGATCAGTCCGAGGAAGCCGAGCTTCATCCGCCGGGTGATGTCCTCGGGGGTCTTGATCGTGTCGTTGATGTAGTCCAGACCGAACGGCACTGCCAGCGCCAGCACCAGCCCGATCGCGATGGCCACCGGCCAGGAGCGGCGTCCACCCGAGGAGATCGGTCCTTTCGGCACCTCCGCCGATTCGACAATCCGTACGTTGTTGGCGCGGCTGTTGCTCGACACGCGGAGCTCGTCGCGCTTCTGGAGCAGCGACTCGTAGACCTGCCGGTTGCTCTTGGCCTCGCGCTCCATGACGTTGTAGTCGACGCTCTTCTTGCTGAGATCCTGCGCGTCGGCCCGCGCCGCGTTGAGGTTCTGGGTGAACGTCTGTTCCTCGAGCACGGCCGTGTCGAAGTCGTTGCGAATCGACTGCGCCGCCTGGGTGACGGCAAGGTCGTACTGCCGCTGCGCTTCGGCCAGCGCCGAGACCGCTTTCAGTAGTTCCGGGTGCTTCTCGCCGTAGCGATCCGCCAGCCGTGCGCGATCGCGCTGGGCGTCGAGCACCTTGGCTTTGGCGTTGGCGACCGCGACATTCTGGGCGATGGCGGCGACGTCGGACAGGTCCGCGGGCGGCACCGATCGAATCTGGTCCCAGGCGACTTGTGCCCGCGCCTTCTTGGTCTTGGCGATCACCACATCGTCGGACAGCTTGTTGACGCGCGACACGATGATGTTCTGCTTGTCATCGAGCGACATCGCGTTCTTGCGATCGCGATAGTCGGCCAGCGCCGCCTCGCTCTCCTGTACTTTCTTCTGCTGGTTGGACAGCTCGCGGTCCAGCCAGTCGAGCATGTTCGCCGTCCCCGAGGTCTTGACGTCCAGGTTTTGATCGACGTACTCCCGCGTGATCGCGTTGGCGGCGAGCGCGGCGAATACCGGATCGGTTGACTGGAAGGTCACGTCCACGAGCCGGCTGCCGCGCACCGGTTCGACGCCCAACCGCGCCGTGAAGGCGCTGACCAGTGCCGCTTCGTCCGGGGTTTCGTCCGGCCGGGCCGGCTCCACTGCCTGTGGCGGCGGTGATTTCCTGAGCAGTCCGGTGACTCGATGCTGCAGGTCGGTCAGAAGCGTCAATGGCGTGTCGGGTTTTGCCGCGGTGCCGTTGAATTCAGGGATGGTCTCGAGCTTCAGCTTGTGGACCACTCTACGGACGAGTTCGCGCCCCTTCAGAATCTTGTACTGGGTCTGGTAGTACGGTTCGGGGTCCTGGTAGTAGGTGTTGTCCTGGTTGAGCCCGGGGACGGCCGTCGAACGTTCGTCCTCGATCAGCAGACGCGCCTGAGCGACGTAAGTCGGAATCGTGCCGTAGCTCTGGATCACGATCGCCAGCGTCGTCAGGATGAACACTGCGACCGCGATCGCGCGGTAGCGATGGACGATTGCGAGCCGATCGAGCAGGTGAACCTCGCCGTCCACCTCGAAGGCTCCGCCCGCGCCGGTCGGCGCCGCTGCACCTGGAGTCTTGGCGCGCGACTCCGATCTGGCGGTCGGAGACGGTGCGATTTTGTTGGTGGCCACTCGCGTGTCGCTTCGGTGAGGTCAGGGCGTGACGGACGTCGTCGCGGTGACCGCGAGAATCTGAGCGGCGCCGGCCGCGGCGGCCACAGCCAGCAGCGACGGCGCGGTGTGGCCGAGCACGCCAGACGCCGCAGGAACGCGCAGCGGTAGCCGCACCAACGCGGACAGGCGCTCGCCGCCGTTGACATTCAACATTTCACTGGCCGCAAGAGTCTTCTGATCGGGAGTGACGATCTCGACGACATAGCTGCCGGGCTCGACGCCCTTGAAGGTGAAGAGGCCGCCGCGATCGCTGATCTGGCGACCGATAATCCGGCCGGTGCGCGCATCACGCAGTCGCAGAATGGCGTCCGCGAGCGGTCCGTTGGTCGAGTTCAGCGCGTTGCCCTGGATCACCCCGAGAACGTTCGGACGCGTCCCGCTCAGAACCCGCACGCCTGTGACGCTGGTGGTCTGTGCGGCCGCGAGTGTGGTTCCGAGCAGCACGCCGGCGGCGACGGCCAAAACGATGCGATGCATAGTTCTTTCTACCTTGATCTATCGGCTCAATGCCGAGCTTTCAATGAGTCTATTTTATATGACTATATATGACACTGGGCAACTGTAACAGCGCATACGGCTCTTTAGAGATGTAAATTGATACACGCATGAGTCCAGGATTTCAACCGTTCGCCAGGACCGGACCCGCTAACCTATTGTAACTTGTTGAAATACTGGCACTTCGCCGCCTGATCTTAGCCTAATCGGCCACGTACTACCGACAATGCGAAATCGCCTTGGTCTCTTGATGCTCCTGGCAGTCGCCACCGCGGCGGCCGCGTCGCTTCTCCCTTTTCCCCCGCGCACGATCGAATCGTTGTACTCGTCGTCGCTCTATCCGGCGTGGCAACCGCTGGTGACACGCCTTTCCAACGTCACCTCGATCGCGCTACTCGATTGGGCCCTGCTCGGCGTCATCGCGATCTGGATCGCGGCCACCGCTCGCGATCTGGCGGGTGGTTTCAAGCGATCTCGGGTGACCCGGATCCTGGTTCGGACCGTTTTCTATGGAGCGGTGCTCTACGTCTGGTTTCTCGTTTCCTGGGGACTGAACTATCGCCGCGTACCGCTGATCGACACAGTGCAGTTCGATGCGAGCGCCGTCACACCCGAAGGTGCGCGCAGACTCGCGACGGCGACAGTGGCGCGATTGAACCAGCTGTATCCCGACGCACATGTCGTGGAACAGCCGACGCCGGATTCTGTTGTCGATCCCTTGCTGGCGGCGGCGTTTAGACGGACCCTGCAGGCGCTCGGACGCCCGACCGTGTTCCTGCCGGGAAGGCCGAAGCACACGCTGCTCGACCCATATTTCCGACGCGCCGGCATTGACGGCATGACCGACCCGTACTTTCTCGAAACGCTGATCGTGTCCGACTTGTTGCCGCCGGAACGTCCGTTCGTCATCGCGCACGAATGGAGTCACCTCGCCGGCATTGCCGATGAAGGCGAGGCCAATTTTGTCGGCTGGCTGACCTGCATGCGCGGCACCGCCTCGCATCAGTACAGCGGATCGCTCGCGCTCTACGCGGAGTTGGGAGCGACCGTGCGTGGTCGGGAACGGTCGCAGATTGCGGCGCAGCTGGGGCCTGGTCCACGCGCCGACTTGATGGCGATCGCGCGCCGGCAGCAGCAGATTAACCCCCAGGTGGCAACGGTCGGCTGGCGCATCTACGACAGCTATCTGAAAGCCAACCATGTCGAGAGCGGTACGGCCAGCTACGCCGAAATGGTTCGACTCGTCCTCGGCGTTCGAGTGGCGACCGATGGCACGCCGCTCCGGCGCTGAGGCCCGGACGCGCTAACGAAGCGGCGTCGCCGGCTGGAGCGGCGCGTCGCGCGGATCACCCGGGTAGTAGACGCGCTCGAGAAACAATCCTGACGCGGGCGCGGTGAGGCGGGCAGGCAGCGCCGACGGTCCGGAAAGAAACAGCGCGGTCGCCGCAGGCGTCAGTTGACCGCGACCGATCTCGACCAGCACGCCGACGATGCGTCGCACCATCTTCCAGAGAAAGTGTGAACCCTCCACGCCGACGAGCAGCAGATCGCCCTGTTCCACGAACTCGAGCCGTTCCATCAACACGAGCGTCGATGGCGGCGGTTCGCCGGGCTCCCGATCCGCACTCGCGGCGAAGGACTTGAAGTCGCGGAGGCCGAGGAGTGCCGCCGCCGCCTCGCGCATCTGTCCGACATCGATCGGTTCCTTCACCCACCAGACGAACGGTTTCGTGTTCCCGGGCCGGCGTCTGGCGATCTGATAGAGGTATCGCCGTCCAACCGCGTGGTGCCGCGCATGGAAGCGATGGGGAACCTGCTCGATTGCCAGGATATTGATGTCGTCGGGCAATTCGTCGTTCAGGCGCTGTCGCAGTGCGTCTGACGGCACGACGGTTGCGACGTCGAGGTGCGCAACCTGACCGAGTGCGTGGACGCCGGCATCGGTGCGGCCGGAGCCGTACAGCTCGAAATCCTTGCGGCCCGTGATCGATCGGACCGCGCGATCGATCTCACCTTGAATCGTGCGGGCGTTCTTCTGAATCTGCCAGCCGCTGTAATCCGTGCCGGCGTACTCGATGGTCAGCTTGAAGCGCGGCACGGATCAGCAGTCCTAATCCTCGCTGCGGTTCAACCACGCCTCCCAGGCCTTGAAGTCGAACGAACGCCCCAGGAAGTCGTGCACCAGCGCCGCCGCGGGTTTCGAGCCGCCGGGCGCGAGGATCGTGTCCCGGTATTTGTGTGCGACGCCTGGCGCCAGCAGGTTCGCGTGATCGAACTGGCTGAACAGATCCTTGGCGATGACCAGGGACCACATGTAGGTGTAGTAGACCGCCGAGTAGCCATCGAGGTGACCGAAAGCGGTTTGAAAGTGCGTCCCCTCGACAAACGGGAACGGCAACAGCTCGGTCTGCAGCTTCTTGACCATTGCGGTGGTATCCAGACCCGCTGGATCCCGGTCGTAAATCGACAACGACAGCCTTGCGTAGACCATCTGCTGGCGCACGACCAGCGCCTTGCCGAATTCGTTGGCGCGGCGCATCTGCTTGACCAGCGCCGCCGGAATCGGCTGGTTCGTCTCGTAGTGCTTCGCGAAGGTGGCCAGCGTCGCCGGATCCCAGGTCCATTCTTCGAGCATCTGCGACGGTGCTTCCACGAAGTCCTGCTCGGTGCTGGTGCCGCCGATGCCGACCCACTCGTGATGACCTCCAATCAGGGCGTGGACCAGGTGTCCAAACTCGTGAAAGAACGTGACCACATCATCGTGCGTCATCAGACCCGGATCGCCGGCCTCACCGCCAGGCAGGTTGCAGATCAGCGCCGCCTCGGGCAGCTGGCGGCCTGCGACGCCGGTGCGAATCCCGAACTCCGCCGCGTGGTTGTACTTGTTCGGGCGCGGATGCATGTCGAGATAAAAACGGCCGACGACCCGGCCGTCCTGCAGCATTTCGAACGCCTCGACCGACGGATCCCACACCGCCACATCCTTCACCGGCCGGTACGTGACTCCAAACAGCCGGCTGGTGACGTCGAAGAGTCCCTGCTTGACGCGATCGAACGGAAAGTACGGCCGCACCGACTGCGAGTCGAAGTCGTAGCTCGCCTTGCGCACGAGCTCGCTGTAATAGGTCTTTTCCCAGGCGTTGATGACCGTCGCGCCGGGGACGTCCTGCTGCTTCCGCTTCAGCAGGGTGGCGTACTCCACCTTCGCCTGTGGCCCGGACGCGGCGACGATGCGATCGATGAACGTGGACGCGTTTTTCGCGGTCTCGACCATCTTGTCGGCGGTGATGTAGTCGGCCCACGTCGGATAGCCGATGAGCCGCGCCAGCTCCGAGCGCTCCGCCATCATCTGGTCGAGCACCGCGATGTTCTTCGGGTAGGCGCGGTTGGTGTATTCCATGAACATGCGCTTGCGCAGGTCCTCGTTGCGCGCGTACGAGAACACCGGCAGCGAGTCGGGATAATCGATGGTCAGGGTGATGTTGCCGTTTGCATCGGGCTTATGCCGGGCGATGAAATCGCGGGGCAGGCCCTCGAGATCGGTTTCCGACTTCGCGGTGACGGTGCGCAGATCCTC
>DASXGC010000027.1:0-16163 GCA_036489235.1 Vicinamibacterales bacterium | reverse complement strand
GCGGCCAGCCATTTCATGGCGCGAAGTCTAGCACCGGCGCATACAATCGAAGGAGTTTATGAAAATCCTTTACGCCTATCTGCGGCAGTACTGGCCGCTGGTGATGCTGGCGCTGGTCCTGGCCACGATCAACCAGGTTTTTTCACTGCTCGATCCGCTGATTTTCCGTCACGTCATCGACCAGTACGCGACCCGGTTCCAGGAATACTCGACCGGCGAATTCTTCCGGGGCGTGAGCCTGCTGCTGGCAGCAGCGGTCGGGGTCGCCTTCGTGTCGCGGGTCGCGAAAAACTTCCAGGACTACTACATCAACGTCATCACCCAGCGGCTTGGCGCGCAACTGTATTCCGACGGCATCCGCCATTCGCTCGAGCTGCCCTACTCGGTGTTCGAGGATCAGCGCAGCGGCGAAACCCTCGGACGGCTGCAGAAGGTCCGGACCGACGTCGAGAAGTTGATCACGACGAGCATCAACGTGCTGTTCACGTCGCTGGTCGGCATCCTGTTCGTCATGACCTATGCGGTCAGCGTGCATTGGCTGATTGCGCCGGCATATTTCCTGACCGTGCCGATCCTTGGCATCCTCAGCTCGGTCCTGAGCCGCCGGATCAAACAGATTCAGAAGGTCATCGTCGCGGAGACCACCGCGCTGGCCGGATCCACCACGGAATCGCTGCGCAACATCGAGCTGGTGAAAAGCCTCGGCCTGGGCGCGCAGGAAATCGCCCGGCTCAACGGCACCACCGCCAAGATCCTCAGCCTCGAGCTGAAGAAGGTCAAGTACCTGCGCAGCCTCAGTTTCATCCAGGGCACCTGCGTCAACCTTCTTCGCACCAGCATCATGTTCCTGATGCTCTACCTGATCTACACGCGCGCCATTACGGTCGGACAGTTCTTCTCCCTGTTCATCTACTCTTTCTTCATCTTCGGTCCGCTGCAGGAGCTGGGCAACGTCATCAACGTGTATCGCGAGACCGAGGCGTCGATGAACGTCTACGAGGCAATTCTCGCGATGCCGACCGAGGCGCGCCCGGCCAATCCAATCGCGCTGCCGGATTTGCGGACGCTGGCCTTCGAGGACGTCACGTTTCAGCATCAGTCGGCTGCGTCGCCTGCGGTGGTGGACATTTCATTTACCGCGGCCCGTGGGGAAACCATCGCACTGGTCGGACCGTCCGGCGCGGGAAAGACCACGCTCGTGAAGCTGCTGGTCGGACTCTATCAGCCGCAGAGCGGCCGCATCGCTTACAACGGCGTCCCCGGCGATCAGATCGACCGCGACCGCTTCCGCGCCCACATCGGGTTCGTGACCCAGGACACGCAGCTGTTTTCTGGAACGATTCGCGAGAATCTACTGTTTGTGAACCCGGGCGCGTCCGATGCCGAGTGCCTGGACATGATGCGGAAGGCCGCCTGCGACAGCCTGCTGGCTCGTGCCGACCGCGGCCTCGATACGGTCATCGGCGAAGGCGGCGTCAAAGTCTCGGGCGGCGAGAAGCAGCGGCTGTCGATTGCGCGCGCGTTGCTGCGGCGCCCGCATCTCCTGGTGTTCGACGAAGCCACCTCGTCACTCGACTCGCTTACCGAGGAAGGCATCGTCGACACCATCCGGGACATCGCGACCAGCGGCGATGCGATCACGGTACTGATCGCGCACCGCTTGTCCACCATCCTGCACGCTGACCGCATCCACGTCCTCGAACGCGGCCGCATCGTCGAAACCGGGCGGCACGACGAGCTCATCGCGCTGAAAGGCCTCTACTACGCGATGTGGCGCCAGCAGATCGGAGAACGGCGCGGCGCCGAGGTGGTGCGAGCGGGCGCCGGACACCTGGTCGGTGCTCGTTAGCTAATTCTTTTATTGTCTGGCGGCCTGCTGCTGCTCGGCGAGCACGGCGCGAAACATCGCTTCGTCGATGTCGATTTCCAGCTTGCAGCCAGCCGGATCGATGAACGGATTGGCACCGCCCTGGCCGAGCCGCGCGTACTTCTCGGCGAGGTTGTACATACCAGGATGCGAACCAAGCGGCACGTCACACGGCAACTCGCGCGAAACCTTGAACGCGTGAACGAACTCGTCGGCGATTTTCGGCGCGTCGGTGTTGTTGACGAGCTTGAAGCCGGGGTTGGTGCCGAGGCTCCCGATAATCATCACGTCGTAGCTCTTGCCGCCCTCCTCAGCTTTCAAGGTCCAGGTCGTGCAACCGCGGCTGTGGCCAGCCGTGAGATGCGCGACCAGCGTCGTGTTCCCGAGCGTGACCGAGTCGCCGTCGTGAAGCACGCGATCGATCGGATGCGGCTTGCCGCCCGGCTTCATCGCTTCGAGCGCGGGCACATCTTCGGCCATCACCATCACCTGCGCACCGGTCAGCTGCTTGACCAGCGCATCGCCTTCCTGGTGATCGCCGTGCGCGTGACTGCCGAGCAGGATCTTCGTGTCGGAAAACTTGAATCCCAACGACTCGATCGATTTCTGAATCGTCGGCACGTTCCGTTCGTAGGTACTGTTCACGAGAATGTTTCCCTGCGGCGTGACGATGAGAAACGCCGCGAGGCTTTTGGTTCCAACGTAATAGATGTTGCCGATCACCTTGTGCGGCGGAAACGCCGTCGTCATGTCGTCGGGGCCGCCGATATTGCGTTGAAACAATGACAACTGCGTGAAGGTGTGACCCTGGACGGTGATGGTTGGTCCCGGCGCCTGGTTGGCCCGGCCACCTCCAGCGGGCGCCTGCCCGGCCCCGGTTACGACTCCTGCCGACACCACGCCTGCAGCGAGAGCGATTCCGATCGCGGTCGTCATATTCATCGCAGAGCTCCTGGGACCATTCCGCATTTCCTGTAGACCGCCGCCGCTTCGTCTGACGAAAGATATTTCAACAGAGCGCGTGCCGCCTCGGGTGATGCCGCCGCCGCGGAGACAAACCCGACCAGGGCCGTCGGCGTCGAGACCGCGCGTGGCAGCGGACCGACGATGTCGATGCCCGGATCGTTCATTTCGCTTTGAAAGGTGAGGCCGATGTCCACCGTTCCCGAGGCGACCAGCGCCATCGCGCCGGCGCCGCCAGCCGCGCGGCGAATCTTCGGCTGCATTTCGTCCACGATGCCGAGCAGCTTCAGCGTGGCGTCGAAGCTGACACCGGCAGCGGCGCCGGTCGAACCATCCGGATACGAGATCGACTTCGCGGCGCGAAGCATGCGGATCACCGCGTCGGGCGTCGAGATATCCGGCTTGGGCTGGCCTGCGCGGACCGCGACCGCCACGGCAACCGTGGCCAGCGGCGCCTCGCTGTCGAGACGAACGTGACCCGAGTCGCGAACTACGTCGAGCGGCGGCTGCACGATCGGAACATCGAAGGGCTCGCCGCGAATCACCTGTTGCTTGGTGCCGCCGCCCGAACCGAACGTCGCCTTCACAGTGTGGCCGGTGAGTCGTTCGAAGGCAGGAACCAGCAGTTCGATCGCGGCCCTGATGCCGCCGGGCGCGACCAGCGTCACCTGATCGGCACCTGCGGTGGTGGCACCGCACAACCCGATGACGACGACCGCGAGCAATATCCGTGACGAGGAGGTCATGGTCTGGACCGCTTCGGCCCAGCGCATTGTAACCCTCGTCACACGGACCGATGGCACTACTTCGTGGAAATGCCCGTCACCACCGGGTCGTCTACTTAGCCGTCATACGCCGACTCGTGCGACGACTCGCGATCGAGCCAGCGCTCGACGTAGTCGGGGCAGATCACAAGGCGGACATCGTGCTGGGTCACGTCGATGAGATATTTGAGCGTTGGCCGATCGATCAACGCCACTTCGCTCAGGTCGAGCACGATGGGCTGACACAACAGGCGGGCCTGGTGCAGTGCGCGGTCCAGGTCGGCGGCCGCGGCGGCGTTCAGCGTGCCCCCGACTGCCAGTGTCACCGCTCCGGTCGTCTCAACCCGCGTCACAATCCGCATGTCGCCCTCGCAGTCTCTGTGTGCACGGCTGAGTTGCCGTACTCACTACCTTTATTCGATTAGACCAGAGCGTTCGCGTGAAAGTGGCACACGCGAGTGAAACAACGGTGACTTCGTGTCCGCGAATGTCAGCGGACCGGCCGGCGCTTACGCCGCCATGAGCATTTTTTTCGTGTTTCAAAACGGTCAAAACGGTCCAAACGCGGTGGTGATAGCATCAGGTCATGGCACTTCCAGACGATCTCTCGTCACCTCGCGCCTTCCCGGCTTCGATTTCCGGCGCGGAACGCGTCAACGTGTTTCTCCGGGCGGTGTACGGCTGGATGGCCGCGGGTCTGGCGATCACCGCGTGCGCGGCGTGGATCGTCGCCGGCTCGCCGTCCGTCGTTCTCGCCATCGCCACGAACCGACTGCTGTTCTGGATGCTGGTGGGTTCGCAGCTCGGTCTGGTGGTGTGGTTGTCGGCGCGTGTGAACAAGATGTCGGCGATGACGGCATCGCTGTTGTTTGTCGCCTACTCGGCGCTGACCGGCGTGACGATGTCGTTCGTGCTGCTGGCTTACACCGGCGAATCGGTGACTACGACATTCCTGATCACCGCCGGGATGTTCGGCGCCCTGGCGTTTTACGGCACGACCACGCAGCGCAGCCTCCAAGGCATGGGACAGTTCCTGTTCATGGGTCTGATCGGCGTGGTGCTGGCGTCGGTCGTCGGCATGTTCTGGCACAACGACGGCTTGCAATTCGTCATCTCGTTCATCGGCGTGATCGTGTTCACCGGCCTGGCGGCCTATGACGCGCAGCGGCTGAAGGCGATGGCTCTGGCGGCACCGACAGGGCCGACCGGCGCGTATGCGATCGTCGGAGCGCTGGCGCTGTATCTCGATTTCATCAACCTCTTCCTGTTCCTGCTGCGATTCACCGGCAGCCGCCGCGACTGATCGCGCACGATCAACGCCTGGAACCGCCTGGCGATTGCGCTACGCGCCGTTCCCGGCCACTATCGCGCCGCCACGACCCCTAGCGTGTTGCCGCGTCGCCGCTCGCGGCGCCGATCACGAACACACGAAATAAACGCGTGTGATGTGATGAAGGCGTTAAGCGCGAGTGACCAGGACGTGGAAATCGGTGCCTTCCCAGCGCTCCCCGTCCGGCCAGTAGATCGTGAAATCCAGCCGCCGGGTGCAGGAGAGGGTGGCGGTGTCGATATCCGCGACCCAGACACCCAGCCCGGTGTCGACTGCCGTGACGTCCTGCGTGTCGAACCAGTCGTCGATGCCGAAATGGACCAGCGCTGGCGCCAGCGTCTCGATGCGCAGGATGCGGCCGTTGGTCATGGTTCGGATCTTGTTGTTGAAGCGCCAGACCGCGAACCGCACGTCGGGCGGCTTCGCCGTCACGTAGCGCGCCACGGTCTGCGGCGGCTGATCGAACACGGCGCCATCCTGGATTGAGCGCCGCAGCTTGACGAACTCCGCATGGGCCCAGACCAGCGGACGCGCCGACCCGGTGGCATGACCGGCAAAAAGATCGCGGTCGGGAATATCCGCCGCGTCCCACACCTGTTCCGGCAGCAGGTGACTCTCGCCCGAGAACGCGTGCATCGCCGCCGCCAGTTCTTCGGCGCGCGCCACCCGGCCGGCGGCCAACTCGTAGTGAGCGCGCTCGCCGGTGAGCAACGGCCACGGACGACCGACCCCGGTCCCGTCGAACGGGCGGCCGTCTTCGTGCTCGCCGTAGCCATCGCCGTTGTAGCGGCGCCACGCCGGGCCATTCGGTGTCTCGACCTTGAGCAGGGCGTCAATCACCTTTACGGTGTTGACCATGCGCGGATCGTCGGCGGCGCGAAGCCCGAACCGCACCAGCGCGAGCGCATCGGGACTGACCATGGCGTCGGCGCGCGCGGAGCTATCGGCGGGCGGGCGGTTCTTGATCGGCACGAAGCCGTCCTTTGGCGATGCCGCGTCCGCTTCATCTGCTTCTGAAATCCGGACGTAGTAGCCATCGACGCCGCATCGCTCCGCGAGCGGCGTGCCGGTGACATACATCCAGTCATCGATCGAGGCGTGCCAGGTGTCGGCGGTCTGTCGCAGGTAGACAGCGGCCCCGCCGTCACCGTTGGCATCGGCGTCGTCGGCTGCCACCAGGAGCGCGGCGATCTCGGCACTGACCGTGAACGGCGAGTAGCCGGGATCCTCTTCCCACCGATCCTGCATGCTGACTGGGCCGTTGCGGACGATGAACGACGCAGCGCGGCGAATCATCCGCCAGCGGCCGGCGCGCTCGCCCGGCCGAAAGGCGCCGCAGCGATCCGCCAGATCGATCAGCAGAATCGGCAGCGCTGTCTCGTCCATCTGGATGCCGTTCCAGTACGGCGTTCCATCGAGCCACATGTTCTGGGCCCAGTGGCCGTCGGCGTCCTGGGTCACCATCAGGTAGCGCCCGACGCGCCGGGCGTCCGCGCGGGCGCCGACCGCAAGGAACCCGCTCGCTGCTTCCACCAGATCGCGCGGCCACACCACGTGATAGCCGCCGAGGTCATCGTCTCCCTTGTCGAAGCCCCACGGAATCGACAGGCTGGCGATGACGCCGCCGCGAAACGACTTCGCCTCGTGGACGCGGAGCACAGCGGCGCTGAATTCGACCAGCGGCCGCGCCACCGGATCGACACACGGCGGCGCGTGACGCTTGCCGTGCCATTGCTGCCAGATCCCGATGTACTCGCCGGAAATATCCTCGAAGCCGGTGATCAGGCTATTGATCCCGCGCTGCGCCGCCTCCGCGGCGGTGCGCCCAAAACCGAGTGCCAGCACGAATGAACCGTCGCAGGCCGTGAGATCAATTTCGCCGGTCATCGCAACATTGCCATCCTCGGCCCGCTCGTACGCCTCGACGATGCGGCCGTCGGTTTCGAGCTGTTGCCAGCCGTCCGAGAGACCGACAAAGCCGACCGATCGGGACAGCCATGGAGCCGAACACGCCAACGCCAGCGCGTAACCATTGCGCTCGGCGTACAGTACCGGCGTGCCCTTATAGTCGCCGAGCCACGCGGTATTGCCCGCGCCGCGATTGCCGAGATGCGGCGCCAGCAGTGCGTACACGCGATAGTCGGACAGCGCGCCTTTCAGCGCGGTGAACCGTACCCGCTGCAGCACGACGTCGGCGGACGGATCGGAAACGATGTCCTTGTCGATCTGATAGCGGCCATCGAGCGCGAGATTGCGCAGGTGAAAGGCGGGCACCCCGTCCGCCATCAGCGACACGCTCGACCGCGCGTGCCGCTTCTCCTCGGAGCAGTAGGAGGCGCCGTCGGTCACGATCAGTCCGAGGTCGCGGGTGCACGCTGAATCGACGGTTGGATAGTAGACTTCGTCGAGAATGCCGTGGCTGAGCGTGAACCAGACGCGACTGGCAGCGCCGAGTGATGTGCCGACGCCGCTCTTGGCGCTCGAGGTCCAGCGCGCCGGAATACCGGGCCAGCCCGGGGCGTGCAGTACGGTCCGGTCCGGCAGACTTTTCATCGGCCCGACTATACCAGCGCGGCGTCGATCCTCGACCTGCGTCAATCGACGGCGCTAGACTGACGCCACGATGCGTATTCTTGTGATCGATGTCGGCGGCACAAACGTCAAGGCGATGATGAGCGGACGGACGGCTCCCATAAAAATCCCGTCAGGGCCGACCATGACAGCAAAGGCGATGGTCGCCGCCGTGAAGAACGCGACGGTCGGCTGGAAATATGACGTCGTCTCGATCGGCTATCCGGGTCCGGTCCTGCACGGCAAGCCGGTCAGCGAGCCGAACAATCTCGGCGGCGGCTGGGTCGGCTTCAATTTCAAGCGCGCATTCGGCTGTCCCGTGAAGATGATCAACGACGCCGCGATGCAGGCGCTGGGAAGCTACCACGGCGGCCGCATGCTGTTCCTGGGTCTCGGCACCGGGCTTGGCGCGGCCCTGATCGTGGACGGCATCCTCGAGCCGATGGAGCTCGCGCATCTGCCGTACAAAAAGGGACGCACCTACGAGAACTACATCGGCGAGGCCGGACGCCGCCGGCTCGGCAAGGCGAAATGGCGGCGCAACGTCACCGACGTCGTGACCCGCTTGAAAGCCGCGCTCGAAGTCGACGATGTCGTGCTCGGCGGCGGTAACGCAAAGCGCATCAAGAAATTGCCGCGCGGGGTGAGGCTTGGTTCGAACGCGTTCGCGTTCGCCGGCGGCTACCGCCTGTGGAAGAAACGGAGCATCGCGTGACTACCGGTCAATCCGATGCCCTCGTGTTCTTCGGCGCGACCGGCGATCTCGCATACGAGCAGATTTTCCCGGCCCTCCAGGCGCTGGCGCGACGTGGGCAACTCGCCATCCCGGTGATCGGTGTGGCGCTGCCCGACTGGACCGTCGACCAGCTGCGCGCGCGGGCGCGCGAGAGCGTCACGGCGCACGGCGGCGTGGACGAAGCGGCGTTCGCGACGCTGGCGGCACGACTTTCCTACGTGTCCGGAGACTACAGCTCGCCGGCCACCTTCGAGAAGCTGCGCGCAGCGCTCGGCGGCGCCACCCGTCCGCTCTGCTACCTGGCGATTCCACCGAGCCTGTTCGGCACGGTCGCAACCGGGCTCGCTGCAATCGTGCCGATCGAGCAGGCGCGCATCGTCCTCGAGAAACCGTTTGGCCGCGACCTGTCGTCTGCGCAGGCGCTCAACCGCACGCTGCACAAGGCGTTCGACGAGTCGGCGCTGTATCGCATCGATCATTTCCTGGGCAAGGAACCGGTCCAGAACCTGCTGTACTTCCGATTTGCCAACGCGTTTCTCGAGCCGCTGTGGAATCGCGACCATGTCGAGAGCGTGCAGATCACCATGGCCGAGCAGTTCGGCGTGAAGGATCGCGGCCGTTTTTACGAGGAAGTCGGCGCCATTCGCGACGTCTTCCAGAATCACCTGCTCCAGATCATGACGCTGCTGGCCATGGAGGCCCCGGTATCCGGCGACGATGCCGAGGCGATCGGCGACGCCAAGGTTTCGCTGCTCAAGTCGATCCGGCCGCTCCAGGCAAAAGACATCGTCCGCGGTCAGTATCACGGCTACCGCGGCGAGCCCGGCGTCGCCGCTGAGTCGATCGTCGAAACCTACGTGGCTGCGCGCCTGGCGATCGACAACTGGCGGTGGGCCGACGTCCCGTTCCTGATCCGCACCGGTAAGTCACTGCCGATCACTGCCACCGAAGTCCACGTCCGGCTGAAGCGGCCGCCGGTGTGCGTGTTCGATGGTTGCGAAACGCCGAACATGTTCACGTTCCGGTTGAGCCCGAGCGTCTCGATCGCACTGCGCGCGCTCGCCAAGCGGCCGGGCACGGCGATGGTCGGCGAACCGGTGCGGATGGTCGAACACCATCACGGCAGCGACGAGATGAAGCCGTACGAACGTCTGCTGGGAGACGCGATGCGCGGGGATCACTCGCTGTTCGGCGATCAAGCCGGCGTCGAAGCGTCATGGCGTGTCATCGACGGCGTGCTGAACGAGCAGAGCGCGCCGCAGATATACAACGAGCATACCTGGGGACCCGCCGAGGCCGACGCGCTCGCCGCCGACGTCGGCGGCTGGATCAATCCGCGCGCTCAGCATTGAAACCACGCTTCTTCGGTCATACTTCTGAGGTGACGATCGCATTCGACCGGGCCGACGCCGGACCATCGCCGGCGTTGTGCCCCCTCTGCGGCCAGTCGAATGCCTGCGGTCAACTCGCGGGCGCCAGCGAGTGCTGGTGCATGACCACAAAAATCGCCGCGTCGGCGCTCGAAGCAGTTCCCATCGAGGCGCGGAACCGCGCGTGCATCTGCCAGGCGTGCGCGCGTAAAGCCGCGGCGGGCACGGCCGGCGCATGACCTGGGAAACACTCGCCAGCCAGCCGTCGGCCACGATTCGTCGGCGGGGCCGCTTCGTCGTCGCTGATCTGTCGGGTGCGCATCTCACCATCACCACCTCGGTCAGGAACGGCGGTCAGGCCGACCACCTGCGGCATCTGGTAAATCATCAGAGCTGCGAGGGCTCCGGACACGATGCGCGCTTCCAGGTGATCACCGGCCTCGGCCAGGAGGCGTATCACGATCACGTCTGCGACGAAATCGGGCTGGAGTCATCGGCGACCGCAGTGATGGGCACCGCGGCCAACATGAACTACGCGGCGATCGCGACCGAAGAGGATGCCGGCATCATCGTCACCGCCATCGTCACTGCCGGCGTGGCAACCAACGCGATCTGCGCCGGCGACCCGGCGAGCTGGCGGGAAACGCCGGAGGGCATGGCGAAGGTGGCCGCCGTCGCCGGCACGATCAATACGATTCTGCTCGTCAATCGGCCGATGACCGCCGCAGCGATGGCGCGCACGATCGTGACGATGACCGAAGGAAAGAGCGCCGCACTGCAGCGCCTGGCGGTCCCGAGCTGCTACTCGAGCGACCTCGCGACCGGAACCGGCACGGATCAGTTCTGCGTCGCCGCGCCGCTGCACGGCGAGCCGCCGCTGACGTCGGCGAGCCCGCACATGAAGCTCGGTGAGATGACCGGCGTCGCGGTTCGCCGCGCGACCGGCGAGGCGATCCGCTGGCAGAACGGACTCGAAGCGAGTCTGACCCGCGGAATCTTTCACGCGCTCGGACGCTACGGCGTCAAAGAGTCCACGATATTCGACGACCTGGCGCCGCTGCTCGCAGCCGGCGACCTCGAGCTGTTGAAGCGAAACAGCAAGCCTGCGTTCTACGAACCGCTCGTCGGCGCGGCGGCCCATGCCCTCGCGACGGTGCTCGACCGCGTTCGTCACGGAACGCTTCCGGCCTCGGCCGCGCCCGATGCGATCGTTCAGCAGGCCGCGACGCTGGCGGCGTGTCTCGCCGCCAATCCCGACGCATGGCCGCAGTTTCGCGCCCGCCTCCATCAATTGCCGGACAAAGATCCCAGGTCGCTGGTGCTCGCCGCGATAGCGCTCGGCTGGACGGCGAAGTGGCAGGCCCACTGATCCAGGCGCTGCTGCCAGATCCGACGATCCTGGTGATCGCGGTCGGGCTCGACCTGGCGTTCGGCGATCCGGTCTATCCGCTGCATCCGATCCGCATCATCGGTTCCGCGCTTTCGACCCTCGAGACCGGCCTTCGACGCGTGGGAGCGGACGGCTATGGCGGCGGGATTCTACTCTTCGCCGCGCTCACCACCGCCGCTACGCTGGCCGTGATCGCGATCGTCGCGGGCCTCGCCTACGGAAGTCCCGCGCTCGGACGAGCAGCTCACACCTTTTTCGTCTACAGCTTCCTGGCGCTTGGCGATTTGATTCGGCACGTCTGGCGGGTCGAACGCGCGCTGGTTGAGGGCGACCTCGGGGAAGCGCGGAAGCGCATCTCGGCGCTGGTCGGGCGCGACGTGGACCGCATGGACGCGGCTGCCTGCCGCCGCGCCGCCGTCGAAAGCCTCAGCGAAAATCTCACCGACGGTTTCACCAGCGCGGTTGCGTGGTACGCGATCGCGGGCCTGCCCGGCCTCGTCGTATTCAAAGTGGTCAGCACCATGGATTCGATGGTCGGATACAAGACGCCGCGCTACCTCAGATTCGGCTGGTGCGGCGCCAGGCTCGACGACGTGATGAACTACGTGCCCGCGCGCCTGACCTGGCTGCTGATCGCGGCGGTGGCCGCGCAGCTGCCGGCCTGCTCGGGCCGTAAGGCGTTTCGAATCGGCCTCGCCCAGCACGGGATCCTGCTCGGTCCCAATTCGGGATGGAGCGAGACGGCCACAGCGGGCGGCATTCAGCGACGGCTGGTCGGACCCATCTGGATGGCCGGACAACTGGTCACCGACGTCTGGATTGGCGACGCGAGCGATCCGGCCGCGGCGACTCACGACGATGTGGTCCGCGGCGTTGCGCTGGTGACGGCGAGCGGCCTGGCGGCAACACTGGTCGCTGCGAGCGTGCTCGCGTTCGTCTCGATCCACGGTTAGCCGTCCAGCCCGTCGTTCTGTGATAGCGTGCCGGCGCATGAATCGCCTGTACCTCGCCGTATGCGCCTCGGCCTCGACAATCGCGATCGGGATGTCAGCTGGTGTGTCGTCGCAGACTGCACCGGTCAAGCCGGTCGGCACGCTCGCGCAGATCATGCGCGGCGTTTATTTCCCGAACTCGAACCTGATTTTCGACGTGCAGCAGAACGACCCCGGCGTCACCAGGAAGAATGGCGACGGCACCGGCTCGACAACCGACAAGTTCGTGAATCTCTATCCCGGCTGGCAGGTGGTCGAGAACGCGGCCATTGCTCTAACCGACAGCGTCGATCTCCTGCTGACGCCAGGCCGCCTGTGCGAGAACGGCAAACCAGTGCCGATCGACCGGACGGATTACAAGAAATTCTCGGCTCAGATGCGCGCAGCCGGGCTCACGGTTCTGCAGGCCGCGCGCGCGAAGAATCAGGAGAAGGTTTCGGACGCTACGGGCGATCTGACCGACGCCTGCACGGCCTGCCACCAGGTATACCGCCGCGGTCCGGCCGAGGGCGCGGCGAGGTGCACGGCGCCGAACTAGAAATGCGCGACTACTACGCGATTCGAGCAAGCGCGCGGCCGAGCACCTGCCACGCCAGCACCAGCGAGGTGACGGACAGCGCCGTGCCGCCGAGCATCAACGCGATCACCACGATGTCCCACAGCGGACGATGATCGTAAAGCCACGGAAAATCGAGCGAATGCAGTCCGTGGTAGAGCCATCGCGACATCCAATCCCGTGAGTTGTACTGCTCCACAATCGTCGCGGTGTTCAAATCCAGGTAGTACCGGCTCTGATCGCGATCGTCCAGCGTGACGAGCAATACCGGCAGCGGACGCTGATGCCGGCGATCGAGGTAATACCTGTCGTAGCGCTCGAGCAGCCGGGTACTGGCACGTCCGATTGGAGCCAGCGCCTTCGTCACGAGCGCGGCGATCCGCTGTTGATCGAACGCAGGCCGCAGCTGTCCGTCGAGCGTGACCACTCGGGTCTCGCCCCCAGTGACGTGAGCGATGTAGAGCGAGTCGCCAGCCAACGAGGTTAATTCCAGTTCCTTCACCGGCGTGCCGGCGAGGCGTGCCAACGCCGCGCTGGGCGTGAAGCGGTCGAACGCCGCCAGCGCCGGCCGTCCGCGCAGCGCGCGGGCGATTGTCGATCGTGACTCGTCGCCACCGCCGCCACCCCGCAGTGGGAACGGCTCCATCGACAACATTCCGCTGAAGGCCCACGTCGCCGCAGCCACGCCGCCGATCAGCCCCAGGATTGCGTGCCAGCGCTTGGTCCCGCGATAGGGCCAGCGAACCGCCGCGCCTTTCACGCGGTAGCGCCGGAACGGCGACCAGGTCCAGACGCCGATCGCAAGTCCCAGCAGTACCGCGATCGTTCCGATGCCGGAGACCCAGGTCACAACGGCGTTCCAGAGCGCCGGACGTTTTCGAAGCGGCGTGAAATACAGCCAGTGCGGAATCGGACCCAGATACGCTTCGAGCCGCGAGGCGCTGGTCGTGAACTGCACGACCTCACCTGATCTCTGCGACACATAGACCTGATCGCCGTTCGGCCAGGCATATCGGAACATCGGCCGCAACGCGCCAAACGAGGGTTGCACCGTCCACTGGTCGGCCTCGTCCATCGTTGTCACGGTTGCCGAAAACGCCGGCTGCGCCACCCACGCCGACGCGATCCGCTGCGCCATCGCGTTCGAAACCTCGCGCTGTCGTTCGCCGGTATCGGCGTAAACGATTTCGTCGGCGCCTTTGATTCGGAAGCGATAGACAGGGCGACGATCGAAGGTGTTCAGCCGGATTTCCGACGCGGCCGGCATTCCGAGCGTCGCCAGGGCCTCGATCGGCGAGAGCCGCACGGTTGACGGATCGAGCGGTGGCGAGTGGTCGAGTCGATCCGCGCGCGACACGCTGGGGAAATCCCAGTACATCATGCCGATTCCAGAGGGAAACCACAGGGCGAAGAACAGGCAGAGTGGCACGCCAAGCCAGCGGTGGACGACGATCAGGAAACGCCTGAGAGGCATAGGATACGCACGTATCCTGACCCGGCGCCGTCATCGAGACAAGCGCCGCGTTCGTGACGCGCTGCCGGATTCGCATAGCAGCCAGACGATTTGTCGGCCTATCGTCATCACCACGTCATGCCAACGCTCCAGCGTCTGACCCTTGCCACCGCGTTCGCGCTCGTGTGCGCGACGTCGCAATCCGTTCCCGCTCAGGCACCGTCACTACCGCCGGACATCGACTGGGCCATGCAGAACGGAGGCTTCTCAGCCGCTGACGTTGCGTCGCTGCAGGGCGGCCAGGTTGTCACCCGCACCCAGACCGATGCCGAACATCTCGAAGCCGTCGTCATCTCCGCGGTGCGAATTCGGACGACGAAAGAGCAGGCGGTCGGTTATTTCCGGCAACTGCTGTCGTACGAGGACGGTTCGGTGACATTGCGATATGGCACGTTTACGAACCCGCCGAAGGAGGCGGACATCGCCCGCCTGTCGCTCGACAACGACGATGTCGGGGAATTGCGCAACTGCCGGCCGAAGAACTGTGGCGTTCGGATCGGAGCCGCCGGTGTGTCGGCACTCGGCGGCGCCGTCGACTGGCGCGCGCCGGACGCAGCCGAACGGGCATCAGCGTGGGCGCGCCAGCGGCTCACGGCGTACGCGGCCGCCTACATGAAGCAGGGCGACGCGGCACTCATCGTCTACGATGATCAGTCGCAGCCGGTGAAGCTTCAGGATATGTGGCAGGGGATCGTCGATCGGTCGCCGGCGATCGCGATGTACGCGCCGCCGCTGCAACGCCACCTGACGGGATTTCCCGAGGTCCCCTTGCCGGGAGGCACCGACGAGCTGTACTGGGATCAGCAACACCTGACCAGCCTGAAAACAATTACCGGCATCACCCACATGGTGACGTGGCGCGATCCGCAGCGGCCCGACCGCGCGCTGATCGCGCAAAAGCAGATCTATGCGAGCCACTACTTCTACGGGTCGCTCGCCGTCACGCTGTTCCTGCAGGACCCGCGCGAGGCCGCGTCGCCGACCACTTACCTCGTCTATGTCAACCGGGCGCGCGGCGATTTGCTGAAGGGCGGGTTCGGCGGTCTGCGCCAGCACCTGGCCGAAAAAATGGTGAAGGACTCAGCCGCTGAGATGCTCGGCGCGATCAAGACCGCGCTGGAGCGATGAGCGATAGGATTGGATAGACAGCAACGACAATTCATCTGGAGCATCTGGAGAACGCCATGAGCAAACCGACACTCGACGCCGACGCAATCATGACGCGGGCGACGCCCGCCGCGCATCAGCACGCACCGGAGATTCAGCCGTATGGGCATCTCGTCCGCATGCCGATTGCGTTATCGGAAACGACTTGCAAGGAATCGGTTGAGAGCCTCAATCAGATTTTGGCCGACACCATCACGCTCCGTGATCTGTACAAGAAGCACCACTGGCAGGTAACTGGACCAACCTTCTACCAGCTGCACCTGCTCTTCGATAAACATGCGGAGGAACAGAGCGAGCTGGTGGATTCGATCGCCGAACGAATCCAGCTCCTCGGCGGCGTCAGCCTGGCGATGGCGCCCGACATCGCCGAGACCACGCTTATCCCGCGGCCGCCAAAGGGCCGCGAATCGGCGCCGGTTCAGATCTCACGCCTGCTCCATGCCCACGAGATCGTGATCAAGGAAGCTCGCGCCATGGCCCGCCGCGCAGCGGAATCCGGCGACGATGGGACCAACGATCTGCTGGTCAGCGATGTGGTTCGCCGCAACGAGCTGCAGGCGTGGTTCGTCGCTGAACACGTGGTTGATGCGCCGCTGGCGCGATCCTGAAGCGCATCATGGCTGACAACTCCTGCGACCACCTGCGCGCGATTCACACCGTCAAGCACGCCAAGAAGTATGAATGCGAAGAGTGCGTGAAGATTCACGCGCGCTGGCTGCACCTGCGGACCTGCCAGGAATGCGGCGTCACGCTCTGTTGCGACGACTCGCCTAACCGGCACGCCAGCAAGCACGCCAAGGCGACCGGACACCCGGTGATCGCGTCGGCGGAGCCAGGCGAACGCTGGCTCTACTGTTTCCCCGACGACCTGTTCGTCGAGTACTAGCGGCGTTTCCGAAACGATGTGACGCGGGCCTTTCGGCCCGCGTCTCACGCGACTCTGA
>DASXGC010000007.1:0-15864 GCA_036489235.1 Vicinamibacterales bacterium | reverse complement strand
GACATGTGCTTGTTCGAGATCAGCATGCTCTCTCCTCTACCGTGAGCCGGCGTTCGACCGCTTCGGCTCGGCAGCCTCGGTGGTCAACGTGTGGGTGTCGGGTTTCGCAGTCCGGAACGCCGGGCTGTTGACCAGCGCCAGCACGAACGCCGACATGCGATTGTCGTTCTTCGACGCGTCGCGAATGATGGAGCGAATTGCCGGCATGTCCGCGTATTCGACGCGGCGGCCGAGCGCATAGGTCATGAGGTTTTCGGCGAAGGCGCGCAGGAATACGTCCGAGTGCTTGAGCAGCCCCTGCTGCAACCCGCGCGGTCCATCCATCTTGGTGCCGTCGTACAGGTCGCCGACCGAGTCGACCGGCACTTCGTTGTCCTTGATGCGCCAGGCGCCGGTCGCATCGAAATTCTCGAGCGTCAGGCCGAGCGGATCGATGACGCGGTGGCACGAGGCGCACGCCGCATCCTTCCGGTGCTGTTCCATCCGTTCGCGGGTGGTCAGCATCCGGCCACCTCCCGTGGCAGCGGTGTCATCGAACAGCGGTACGCCTGGTGGCGGCGGTGGCGGCGGCGACGCCAGCAACACTTCCATGATCCACTTGCCGCGCTGAACCGGCGAGGTGCGATCCGCGTTCGACGTCAGCGTCAGGATGCTGCCCTGGCCAAGCAGACCGCGGCGATAGTCCGGGAGCGTCACCCGCCGGAAGGCGCTGCCGGTGACGTTCGGAATCCCGTAGTGCTTCGCCAGCCGTTCATTGACGAAGCTGTAATCGGCGGTGAGCAGGTCGAGCACCGATCGATCCTCGCGCACGATGCTGTCGAAGAAGAGCTCGGTCTCGCGCTGCATCGCCTGCGCCAGGGTGTCGTCGTATTGCGGAAACAGCAGGTAGTCAGGGTGAATCTTCTCGAGATCCTGCAGCCGCAGCCACTGGCCCGCGAACCGCGTCGACAGCGATTCAGACCGTTTGTCGGCGAGCATGCGATGTACCTGGCGGTCGAGGCCGGCGCTGGTCCGCAGGCTGCCGGCGCTGGCGGCTTTCATCAGTTCAGCGTCCGGCGGTGCGCCCCATAGGAAAAACGACAGACGGGACGCCAGATCGACGTCGTTGATCCGATACGTGTCGGCTGCCTTCACGGTCCGGGCAACCGTCGGCATCTGCTCGAGGCGAAACAGGAAGCGCGGGCTGACCAGCACCGACTGCAGCGCCATGCGGATGCCGTCCTCGAAGTCGCCCTTCTTGCGCCCCTGCTCGTAAAACTGCATGGCGTCCTGCACATCGTCCGGCGTCGCCTCGCCGCGATAGGCGCGCGCGGTCAGCCCCTTGACGATTTCGGCCGCGCACGTCTCTTCTTCTTTCGCGCTGGTCGGCCGGCAGGTGAACACCAGGCGCCGGCTGACCGTGTCCGAGACGCCGGTGACGTTCGACGGTCCGAGGATCGTCATGTCGCGCATGTGTGGAAGCGCGGTGACGCCGAACGTGATGTTGACGTCGGCCAGCGTGTTCTCGAGCGGCACCAGCAGGTCGTCTACCGGTCCCTCGAACCGTTCAATGAAGGCGGCGGTAATCCGCTGCGGCCCCGCCGCGATGCGAATCGGCGGCGTCGAGACGTCGAGGCCGTTCTTGGGGTCGGTCTCGCTCATGCGGACGTTGAGGTCGAGCAGTGCCGCGCGCTCGCCATTCACCGACACCTCCACCTGCTCCTTCACGTCCATCGTCGCCATGGTGGTGCGGCCGTAGATGCCGCCCAGCGGCTCGTTGTGCAGCGCCACCTTGACGACGTAGTCGCCGTCGGCGGGAAAATTGTGGACGACGGAGACGCCGCCGCGGGTGCCAACGGGCGCGCCGTCAACGTGACGCATCTGCGAACCGGTGCGGCCGATCTTGTAGGTGGCCGAGGTGGCGCTGGCGTTGCGATCGCCGACCGCCAGCCGGCTGATCTGACTCGCGGCGCGCAGGTAGCTTTCCATCAACGTCGGTGAAAAGGCCTGCACGTCGGCGACATTGTCGAAGCCCTTACTGATGGTGTCGGGCGGCAGCAGCGCCGCGACGTCAACGTCGATCGCCAGCAGGTCGCGCACCGCGCGCTCGTACTCCGCGCGGTTCAGCCGCTGGAAGGGACGCCAGCCGGGATTGGGATTCAGCGCGGCAGCCGCGTCGATCCGCGTTTCGAGCGAGTCGACGAACGCCGCGATCGTGGCCGTATCAGGCCGTCTGGCATTGGGCGGCGGCATCATGCCGGCGCGGAGTTTCTTGATCATTTTCTCCGCGACGTCGGGATGCTGAGTGATGTTCGCGGCATCGAAGCCAGCAAGCACCAGCTGACCGGCCTTGGTGCGCTCGCTGTGGCAGCCGGCGCAGTATTGCGCGACCAGCTTGTTCTGGGCGTCGAGCGGCAGCGCCTGGGAAACCGGCGCCGAAGGCGTGTGAGCGACCGCAAGTCTGGCGGCTGTAGTCGGCGCCTTGACGGGAGTTGTGGTTTGATCGGCGGTAACCGCCGCGCTCAGCACCGCAGCGGCTCCGACGGCAAACGTGAATGTTCTCATGCTGGTTTCCTGCGTCCAGATCGCGTCGCCCGCGCCGATTTTCCGCAGCTAAAGTATAGGCCGGACCCGGGCCGTAAATGCCATTTGTAGTCCCCGGATGTCACGGATTGTCTCGACGGCCCGGCACTCGTCGTCGCATCCGGATCGGGCCGACCAAGGTCGGCCCCTACGACCTCGCGCACACTCACCGGACGCGTCGCGACGGCCCATACAAAACCTGACCGGGACGCGCCGCGGTCATCTTGCCGTCCTCGAATGCCACCTGCCCGTTGACGATCACCTGCGTGACCCCTTCGGCGTACTGGTGCGGTTGTTCGAACGTCGCTTTGTCTCGAACTGTTTCGGGATCGAAGATCGCGATGTCGGCTTTCATGCCTTCGCGCAGCACACCGCGATCGGCCAGACCGATCCGCTGCGCAGGAAACGAGGACATCTTGCGCACAGCGTCTTCGAGCGTGATCACCTTCAACTCGCGCACGTAGCGGCCCAGCACGCGGACGAACGTCCCATAACTGCGCGGATGCGGGTTGGCCTGACCGAAAATCGGAATCTCGCCGTCGGAGCCGATCATCGTCGCCGGGTAACGCAGGATGCGCTGCAAATCGTCCTCGTCGATGGCGTGGAAGATTCCTGAGCAACCGCCCTTCTCGACGATCCAGAGTGCGGTGTCAGCGGCGTTGTCCACGGTCGGATCGAGACCTCGTCCTTTGGTCACCTCGCCGAGTCGCTTGCCGTCGAGCGAATGGTCCCAGTCGCAGCGCGCCAGCTGCACGTTGTTCGGATCGCCGCCGCCGCGCTCCTCGAGAATCAGCCGCGCGGTCTCTTTTTTCAGCTCCGAACGCAGCGACGGGTTCTGCAGGCGCTTGAGGATGTCGGCGCGTCCACCTTCGAGCGCGTACGCGGGCATCAGCGCCGCCTGAATGCTGGTGGACGAAGCGGTGTAGGGATACTGATCGATCGTGGCGTCGACGCCGCGAGCGCGCGCGGCGTCAACCAGCTTCAGTGTCTCGACGCTCTTGCCCCAGTTCCCCTTGCCGATGATCTTGTGGTGCGTGACCTGCGTCGGCAGTCCACCCTTCTCCCCGATCTCGATCGTCTCGCGCACGCTGCCGAGCACGTCGGAGGCCTCGTCGCGCATGTGCGAGATGTAGATGCCGCCCATGCGGCCGGCGACCTTGGCGAGCTCAATCACTTCGGCCGTCGGCGTAAACGTGCCCGGCACATAGAACAGCCCCGAGCTCAGGCCGAACGCGCCGTCTTCCATTCCTTGCCTGACCAGGCCGCGCATCTTCTCGATCTCGTCGGCGGAGGCCTTGCGGTTCACCGACCCGATCACCTCTTCGCGAACGCTGCCCTGCCCGATGAAGGTGCCGAAGTTCGGCGTCACGTGCGTGGCCGCCACCCGTTCGAGGAACGGCGCAATCGGCACCGGCGAGGATCCGTCAGGCCCTTCCATCAACGTGGTCACGCCCTGCCGCACGTAATTGTCCGCGGTCGGCACCTGAAAGATGCCGCGCCGCGCGTGTGTGTGGATGTCGATGAATCCGGGGGCGACGACCCGTCCGCCCGCATCGATCACTCTCGTCGCCGGAGCATCAATCCGCGGTGCGATGCGGACGATGGTGTCGCCGCGGACCGCGATGTCGCCCCGGTACCACGGGCTGCCGGTGCCGTCGATGATGCGTCCGTTGCGGATGACGAGGTCGTAGGCAGGCGCTTGTGCGGCTGGAGTCACCATCGGCGGGATTCCAGCGGCGGCGATGACAGCGACGGTACAGGCGAACACAAGCGAACGACGCATCAGAAACCTCTCTGCACCGGTGGATGGGTGCTTGCCGCGGATCGCGTCAATGACGATCGGACGTGAGCAGGATTGTATTGCCAGCGGGGTCGCCGACGCTCAGGCCGTGTTCCGCCGATTCGGTTGCAAAACCTGCAGCCTGCAGGCGGTCAATCGCCGATGTACGAGCGGGGGTGTCTCCAAACGTGACCTCGAAATAGCGGAGGCCGATCGCGCCGGGCGGTGGTGGCGGCGCGCCGACGCCCGCCCACGTATTCAAACCGACATGGTGGTGATAGCCGCCGGCCGACACAAAGAGCGCGCTCGGACCATAGCGCTGCATCAGTTCCATGCCGAGGACGTCCACGTAGAACCGACGCGCGGCCTCGAGGTGCGGCACATGCAAGTGGACGTGGCCGATCACCGTCGTGGCCGCCAGTCCCTCTTGATCGTCGGGGTCGGCGCCTGGTTCATCGAGGAGGTTGTGAAAATCGAGGGGACCGCTACCCATGTGCAGGCGGCCGTCAACATACGGCCACTCGCTCCGGGGCCGATCGCGATAGATCTCGATGCCGTTGCCGTCCTCGTCGGCCAGGTACAACGCCTCGCTGACGCCATGATCCGCGGCGCCCTGCATTGCCGTCTCGGTGGAGACGAGGCGGCGAAGCGATCGTGCGAGGTCGAGGCGCGACGGCACCAGAATCGCGAAGTGGTAGAGGCCGGTCGTCCCGTGCGACCGAGCCGCCCCCGGCTCTTCGGTCAGGATCAGAAGATCCTGTCCCCCCGCACCGAGCCACGCCGTGCGCTGCTTTCGGCGGTGAACCGCAAAGCCGAGGCGCGACTGATAGAAACGAATCGAGCGATCGAGGCTCGCGACGGTCAGGTGCACCGCGCCGATTCGAGTCGCCGGATCGATCACGTCTTACTTCGACGTGGTGGTCGGCGCAGTCTCCGCCAACAGACGCTCGACGTTCGCGGTGATCTCCTCGGTCATCTCGGTGTGGAACTCGCCGCTCGCGATGCCGGCGAACCCGGCGTGAGCGCTGCGGACCTTCCCGTCGCGTCCGAGAAAGAAGGTGGTCGGGAACGAGTTGAGGTTGACGCCTTGAGGAAGCTTCTCGTTCAGCTGGCTCGGCTCACCCGGAATCAGCACGGTGTAGTCGATGCCGTAGCGCTTGATGAACGCCCGCACGCGCACCGGATTCTTGATCTGCGCCTCTTCCTCGAACGAGAGGCTGACGATCTCGAGTCCCTGCGTCTTGAATTTCTTGTAGAGCTCGGCGAGGAACGGCGCTTCGTCGTGGCAGTTCGGGCACCAGCTTCCGCCGATGGCGACGATCACGACCTTGCCCTGAAAGCGCGGGTCGGTGTTCGACACGATCTTGCCGTCGACGTCCGGAAACGAAAAGCGGAAGGGCTCGGTCGGATCGACGACGCTGGTGAAACGCGACGGATCGCTGGGCTGCGGCAATCCTTTCGCGAGCGCCTGTTCGGATCGCACCGCCGTCAGCGGTTTGTTGACGTTCTCGACGACGGTCAGCGTGCCGTCTGCGGCCGGGGTCAACGTCAGGCGCAGCGGACGCGCGCCGGAGAAGTGACTCAGGACGAACGCGCCGTCGTGAAACGTCCCGGTCAGCGTGCCGGTGTCGCCGTCCACGCGCAGAATCGCGGCCGACACTTCAGCGCCAGACTGCCGGACGATCAGCTGCCAGGCCGCTTCACCCTTCGAGCTCTTGCCCACTTGCACGTTCCAGAGGCCCGCCACCGCAGGGATCTTTGCATCGGTGGACGCGGTCGGCGTGAACCGGCTCGCCTTGAACGGATACGGCGCGCCGCGGGTTCCACGTGAATACTGTCCCTCGAGACGTCCATCGGTCACACTCGCCTCGAGCTGGCTTCCGTATTCGTCAAAGGTGAGCAGCAGCTTGCCGTTTTCGAGACGGCCAGTCGTGGACGTCACCTTCTCGTCACCGTTGAAAAACGAGCCCTTGATCGCCGAATCGGAACCGGCGATTTCGAAGCGGAACGGAATTTCGAGCGTACCGTTGCTGACGGTGACGGTGGCGTCCCATAATCCGGCCAGCGACTGCGCGGCGGCCGGCAACGGCCTCGCGAGGATGGCGACCAGCGTAGCGACCATCGCGAGTGCGGACTTCGTTCTCATGACAGACTCCTTCAAACGTCAAAAGGCCCGAGAGGCGTTGAGCCTCCCGGGCCTGCATCGAAGCCGAGAACCTGGATCGGATCGGGCGACTGACTATCCCGAAACGACATCCGTGAGCCGGGCACCGCGCAGGCCGGAGAGTTCTCCGGCCCGACAACACGAGCAACGGCAGCAGCGGATCACGTTCATGTCTGCACAATATGGGCGATTCGCCGGACCTTGTCAACCACCGACCATCGACGTGCGGTAGCATGGCTTATGCGCCCGCCTCGCTCGCGGCCGGCCGTTCTCGTCATCGTCCTAGCCACGATCGCGGCCGCCCGGTTGATTGCCGGCGGCCAGACCGCTTCGTCCGGGTCGCAGCCGCCCATTCGCGACAACAAGCTATTCGAGTCGGGCATCGAAGTCACGAGCATCGCCGCCACCGTGACCGATAAAGAGGGCCATCCGCTCGTCGATCTCACCCAGCAGAATTTCGAGGTTTACGAGGACGGCGTCAAGCAGACCATCACCCAATTTACCCACGAGCGCGTACCGATTGGCCTCGGCGTCCTGCTCGACATCAGCGACAGCATGTTCGGCAAGCGAATCCAGGACGCGCGCGCCGCGGTCGACCGTTTCCTGTTCGATCTGCTCGACCCGGATGACGAATTCTTCCTCGCCGCGTTCAACCATCGCCCGCGCGTGCTCACCGGCTGGACGCGTGAGCGATCCGAGGTCGAGCGTGAACTGGCCGCATTGAAGCCGACCGGCGGCACCGCCATTTACGACGCGATTATCGCCGCGGTGCCGCTGATCGAACGACGGAGCCGGCCGCGCGCCGCCATCCTGGTCATCTCCGACGGCGCCGATACCGCCAGCACCGCAACGCTGCGCGAACTGCATACGGTGATGGTGCGCAGCGACGCCTTCGTCTACGCGATCGCGATCGATTCCCCGGAGCCGCAGCCGATCAACACGCGGGTCAACGTGCAGACGCTGCGGGAAATCACCGGCGAGAGCGGCGGCCGTACCGAGGTCGTGCACAACGCGGTCGAGCTCAACGAGGCAACTGCGCGCATCGCCGACGAACTGAACAGCCAGTACATGCTCGGCTACACCTCTCCACACGGCGGCGACGGCCAGTTTCACAGCATCCGTGTACGGGTGCCAGGCACGGACGACCGGGTCCGCTCCCGCAACGGGTATGTCGCCGTGCCGGTGGCCAGACGCCGCGGCCAGTAAGTCCTACTCTCCAGAGGTTAGCCTCCACCGGCCGGTCGAGAGATTCGCGCAATTACTTGACTGAGTCAACTAACACGTTGACAATGTCATCTATCATGTCGGAGCCTGCCCCTTCCGGCCGCCACGTCGACAGTGTCCGCGCCTTCAATCGTTTTTACACGCGCCGGATCGGTGTGCTCAGCGAGCACCTGCTGGAAGGCGCGCTGTCGCTGACCGAAACCCGGGTGCTCTACGAGCTGGCGCATGGCGAGTCGTGTAGCGCCGTCGATCTCGGCCGCGATCTGGGACTCGACGCCGGCTACCTGAGCCGGATCCTGCGCCGGTTCGAGAAAGCCCGCCTCCTGACCCGCCGGCCGTCCGCGGCCGACGCCAGGCAGAGCCTGCTGACCATCACCCGCAGCGGCCGCGCGATGCTGGCGCCGCTCGAGGAACGGGCGCGCACCGAGGTCGCCGCGATGCTGGGCCGCCGCAGCAGCAGCGAGCAGGGCCAGGTCGTCCAGGCGATGCTCACGATCGAGCAGCTGCTCGGCAACGCACCCGCCGCGCCGACCACTCCGTTTCTGCTACGGCCGCCGCGACCCGGCGACATGGGCTGGGTGGTGCAGCAGCACGGTGCGATCTACGCCCGCGAGTGGCGCTACGACCAGCGGTTCGAAGCCCTGGTTGCGCGCATCTGCGCCGACTTTCTCGACCATTTCGACGCGGCGCGCGAACGCTGCTGGATCGCCGAGCGGGACGGCGAAATCGTCGGCTCGGTCTTTCTCGTCAAGAAGTCGCGGACCGTCGCCAAGCTGCGTCTGCTGCTGGTCGACCCGCGTGCGCGCGGCTTCGGCATCGGCGGCAAGCTGGTGGACGAATGCGTTCGCTTCGCCCGCGATGCCGGCTACCGGACGTTGACCCTGTGGACGCAGAGCGAGCTCGTCGCCGCCCGCCGCCTCTACAAACAGGCCGGGTTCGTCAAGGTCGATGCGCACAAGCACGACAGCTTCGGCAGGCGGAACCTGATCGCGGAAACCTGGGAGTTGTCGCTGCGCTGAACGCGCGCATAATCGTGGGAGCGTGAGAATCGACACCCGATGCTGACCGCCACGCGGCTCCTCGTCGCCGCGATGGCTGTGACATGGCTGCTGCCCGCGCCGGAGAGCGCCCCGCCGGCGTTCGAGATCTCGGCCCAGTCGCGTGCGATGGAGCCGGGCGAGCTGGTAGTGATAACGGTCACGACCACATCAGCAGATCGGTTGCGCGTCCACGCGTTCAATCGCGACGTCGAGCCGTATCGTCTGGAGGACGGCCACTGGCAAGCGCTGGTCGGCATCGACCTCGATGTCAAACCTGGCACCTACCCGGTGGTCGTGTCGTCAGCGAATGCTCCCGCGGAACACTCCGCCTACGAACTGGTCGTCCACCCCCATGCCTTTCGCACGCGGCGCCTTACCGTCAACGAAGCGTTCGTGACGCCGCCGGCGTCGGAAGAGGAACGAATCGCACACGAGGCGCGGCTCCTGGATCAGATCTGGAAATCGCCGGCGCCGGCGCGCCTCTGGACCGAACCGTTCGTGCGGCCGGTGCCGGGAGCGGCCAACAGCGCCTTCGGCACCCGCAGCATCTTCAACGGCAAGCCACGTAACGCCCACGGCGGCGCCGACTTCCTCAGTCCGGCGGGGACGCCGATCCACGCGCCCAATGCGGGTCGTGTCGTGCTGGCTCGCGACACCTACTTTTCCGGCAACACGGTGATCATCGACCACGGCCTCGGGCTGTTTTCGATGCTGGCGCACATGTCAGCGATCGAAGCGCACGAAGGCGATAGCGTGAAGCGAGACGAGGTGGTCGGGCTGGTGGGCGCGACCGGGCGAGTGACCGGTCCACATCTCCACTGGGCGGTGCGAGCCAGCGGCGCGCGCGTCGATCCGCTGTCGCTGCTGCAACTGCTCGGAACGGCGCGATGAGAAACGGGTCGGCCAAGGCCGACCCCTGCGTGAATCGCGCCGACTCGGAACGGCTAAAGAGCAACTACACGTGCACCAGCACGGCTCTCGCAGGCTGACCGGTCGCCCGTGCGATCGCCGACGCGTAGAACGATACCTGGCGGCGATATTCGGCCTCGCCCGCTGCGAGTTCGCGGTCGGTTTTGTAGTCCACCACGGTCCAGACGCCGTTCTCCTCGAATGCGAGGTCGACCACACCTTCCACCATCGTGCCGTCAGGCATCACCGCGCTGACCGTTGTTTCGCGGCGACATGCACCGCGGGCCTGCGCGGCGGCCGCGCGCGTCAACAACTCGTGTGCAAACAGTCGATCCACGATCGTCGCCGCCGTCTGCGCTGCCTCGTTGTCCAGTCCAAGCACGCGTGTCTGTGCGGCGGCGAGTTCCACGAGCACCGGGCGCGGCGCGTCGAACGGCGCTCGCGCCAGCAGCTCGTGCACGAGCAGACCGAATGAGGTGCCGCCGGGACGCAGCTCGGGTTCGCGCGCCAGGTTCACAACTTCGACGGGACCTTCGAGAGGCTCGGCTCGCGCTGCCGCCATGTCATCACCTGATGCCGCATCGGCGGTCACCCACTCTCGAACGGTGACGATCGCCAGCGACGCCACCGCCCCCGCCGCGCGGGCATCGTGCCGCGCCAGCTTCCATCGATCGTATTGGCTGCGGCCGTCGGCGACGACGTTCTTCGCCACGTCTTTGACGATGAGATCCTGGCGACGCACGCCGAAGGTCGGCTTGAGGCCGAGCGTCAGCGCATTCGGATCCCACCACACGACGGAATAGCCTTCATCGAAGTCATGCTGGCCCGGACACACGGTCGTCGGACCAGCGGGTTCGTCGTTCGGCCGCTGCAGGACCGAGTCCTTCGACTTGAACGCGGGGGACTGCCGACCGCGAGTCGCCGTCCGGCGATCATCGATCGCGGGATACAGCGCCCGATTGAGCGGGCCAAACCAGCCACCCTCCCATGCTGCGTCGCCGAGAGCCGGCACGACCAGCAGATCGCGCGCACGGGTCGCGGCGACATACGCGAGGCGAACGCCTTCGGCCTGGTCGCGCCCCACCTCCTCCTCTTCGTGGGCGTACAGCTCGATCGGCGCCCAGCCGCCAATCTTCATCGCGCACAATCCACGAGGCGCGTCGAGGTAGCGGCTGGCGTCGCCGCGGCTCATCTTGCAGGTGAGATCGGCGAGGATCACGACCGGAAATTCGAGTCCCTTCGCCTTGTGCACGGTCATCAGCCGTACGCCGTCGCTGCCCTCCTCGAGGATCGGCGCCTCTGCGGCTTCAGCAGAAGCCGCGTCGCGAAGCGCGTCGATGAAACCACGGAACGAAATGCCGCCCGCGGCCTCGTATTGCCGCGCCAGCTCCGCGATGTGCAGCACGTTGGCCAGCGCCTGCTCGCCTGCGGGACGCAGGATGAACCCGACGTGGGCGCGCGTCTGCTCGAGCAAGCGACCCAGGGTGTCGGCCACCGGCCGATAGTTGCGCCGCCGATGCAACAGCTGAAGCAGGCGCAGGGCGTCCGCGATCGGCTGCAGATGCGCGGTCGGCTCGCTGGTCAGTTCGAGATCCTGGCCGCTGTTCCCGCCGAGCGCCTTCGGCACCCGAAACGGGTGGAACAATCCAAAGCGGTGCCTGAACTCGAGCAGGTGCTCGTCATCGATCGCGAACAGCGAACCCTTGAGCGTGGCAAACACCGAGAGCTCATCGTCCGGCCATTCGATCGCCGCGAGCGCGGCACGAATCGTTTCGACCTCCTCGCGGCCATGAAACGCCTTACCGCCGACCAGCAGGTGCGGAATGCCACGGGCTTCAATCGCGTCAACATAACCCCGAGTGACATCGTCACCGAAGCTGACGAATCGGCGGAACAACACCGCGATGTGTCGGGGTTGCAGCGGCACCCGCGATTCGGCGCCGTCGGCCTGCTTCTCGGAGACGGTCCAACCGCTCTCGGCCGTCAGCCACGCGATGAAGGCGCCAACGGCGTCGGGAAGTGATGCGTCGATGGCCTTGCCGGACGCTTTCGCCGGACCGAATCCGCCGCGCCCGTACGGCTTCGGCACCGGCAACGCGACCACCGCCGGCTGCTCGGTCGCTTCGGGCCGCGACGGCGAGAGCTCGACATATTCCGCCTGCAACGTCCGGGCGTCGCCGGTCATTTCGCGACGGAACGCCGCGTTGACGAATCGCTGAATCTCCGGGGTGCTGCGGTAGCTGGTCGTGAGCTGCAGCACGCGGCCGCCACGCTCCTTCAGTTGGTCGCGGACCTCCCAGTAGGTGCCGACGTCAGTGCCGCGGAAGCGGTAGATCGCCTGCTTCGGGTCGCCGACGATGAACAGCTTGCCTGGGGCGTCGCCGGCGAGCGCTTCAAGGATCTCAGCTTGGATCGGATCGGTATCCTGAAACTCGTCCACGAAAATTCGAACGAACTTCTGTCGCAGGTGCGCCCGCACATGTGCGTCGTTGCGGATCAAATCACGGGCGCGAACCAGCAGGTCCTTGAAGTCGACGGCGCCGCTCGCCTGCTTGAGGGCCTGATAGCGCTCCGTTGCGCCGGCCAGTTCGCCTTGCAGACACGCGGCCAGATCGGCGTCCGCCTGCTTTCGAAACTGCACCAGATCCGCAAGCAGCGCTTCGCGCGCGGCGAGCACCTCGGTCCGGGTGACGTCCTTGCTGAACTTGTAGCCGCTGCCTTTTCGCGCGCGCGAGAACTTGAAGTCGCGCGCCAAATCGACCAGGCGCGCCTCCCAGCCGTCGAGATCGCGTTGCCCGAACGACTGCTCGAGGCTAATCTGCCTGCTCAACCGGCGCGCGGCGTCGGTATCGACGAACAGATTGTCGCGCTCGGATCCCGGCGAGGACGTGAGCTCGGCGAACCGGTGCAGATCGTTCACGAGCCGATCAAGTTCGGCGTCGCGGGCGAACGCGGGCCGCTCCCACGGCTGCGGAAAGTCGCGCCATTCCGCGAGCGTCCGTCCCGCGCCGCGCAGCCGGTCGATCGGACCACCGGCGTCGCCGTCACCGCCGCCCGATCCGAACCTGGCGCCAAATACGGGGCCGCTGGTACGCCGAAGAGCACGACGTAACCCTTCGGGCGGACTCTTCAACGCCTCCTGCAGCCAGGCCCGGAACGCGCGTGAATACAGCCGATCGGTTTGCGGCTCGGTCAGCACCGCGAACAGCGGATCGACACACGCTTCGACCGGGCGTTCGCGCAGCAGTTCGGCGCAGAAACCATGGATGGTGTTGACGTGCGCCTCCTCGAGCGTCTCGAGGGCGAGATCGAGCCGCGCCGCGGTCTCGCCGGATGCGCCGGCTCGTCGAGATTCGAGGGTTTCGCGCAGGCGAAGCTTCAACTCGCCGGCAGCTTTTTCCGTGAACGTGACCGCGACAATCTCGATCATCCTCGCGCGTCCGGTCTCGAGGACGCGCAGGATGCGGTTGACCAGCTCGGTGGTTTTTCCGGTGCCCGCCGCGGCTTCGACGATCAGCGTGTCGTCGAGGTCGTTGGCGATCGCGTCGCGCGCCGCCTTGTCGCTCGCGTTATGTCCGTCGTTCACGGTCGCGTCTTTCGGGTTCATCGCATCGACCTCAACACGTCGAGGTCTGCCAGCCGATCCTTGGCCTTTCGACGGATGCGCTCTTCTTCGCGCGGGCCACAGACCGGGCGGAAATCGCACCAGGTACAGGCGCGTTCATCCGGCGCCGCGGCCAGGAATCCCAATTCCACCGACCGATCGATGATCGTCAGCACCTGCAGGCCCTGACCGCGGGTGTAGTCGTTAATCGGGATCACATGGTCGGCGAACGCCCCGGCCGTCGTCGCGTAGAAAAGCCGGCCTTCGGTGACTCGTTTGCCGAGCGCCTGCTCGATGGCCACGCTGTATAGGACCGGCTGCAAGGTCTTGCCGCCGCCCACGATCAGGTCGGGGGTCGAACGATTCTTTCCAGTCTTGTGATCGGTGACGCGCAGGACGTCGAGGTCCGACCGATGTTCGATAAGATCCACTGAGCCTCGCAGCACGAACCTGCCGTCGACCACAACCGGGTCGGGGAGGCTGCGCGGATCGCGGCCCTCGTCGCTCAAACCAAAGCTGAACTCGAAGTATTCCGGTTGCCATGCGCCGGTGTCGGCCAGCTTCTGCACCCAAATGCCAAGGTCTCGCTGCAGCTCGCCGATCTCATCGCGCCAGACACGCGGGATCGCGGGCGCGAGCTTCTCGGCATATTCCGCCGCGACCTGCTCGAGAACCTTTTCAAGCGTCGCCATCGCGCCCGGCACATTGGCGGACTCGATCGGCAGGTCGCCGCCAGCCTTCATCGCACGGTAGAACTCCGCCTGCACCTTGTGAAACAGGCTGCCGCGAGTCAGCGGGTCCATTCGCATCAGCGGCTCGGGTTCGTCCCACGGCTGCAGCCGATAGATGGTTGCCAGCAGGAACTGGTACGGACACGTGGCGAAGCGCTGCAGCGCCGATAGCGAATACGGCCGCTTGTCCAAACGATGAGCCTGGAGCGCGGCGCTGGTTCCGGGCGCGACCCGGACGAGTCCGTCGCTCGCCGACCACGCGGGGCGATCCCGCGACCAGCGGCTGATCACCGATCGACGCAAGGCCTCGTTCAGACCGAGCATGTAGTGCGCGCGGCCGCGCACCGCCGTGGAATCGCGGTTGTCGAGCAGCGGTTTCAACATGGCGAGGTCGTGCTCGAGATCGTCGATCGCCTGATCGGGATCAGCGGGCGCCGGCCACGCCAGGCTGGCGCCGCCTTCGCCGGCAGCGTCCGACGCGAGCACTCGATGGTCCGGGACACGGCCGGTGATCGCGCGCATGACGTCGAGCGCATAGAAGGACGGGACGCGCGCGCGCGTCTCACCGACGTCGAGGCGGGGATACGAAAAATAGAGACGATCGCGCGCCGCCCCGATGGCAATCTTCAGCAGCAGACGCTCGGCCTCGCCGCGGCCCTTCTGGTCGACGAGCGTCGAATCGAGTTGCTCACGCCGCTCGTCGAGCAGCAGCGGATCCTCCCGCGGCCGCTGCGGCACCACACGCTCCGCCAGGCCCGGCACAAAGACCACGCGGAATGTGCGGCCCCGCGCCTGATGAGGCGTCCCGACAAACAGCCGGCCGTAGCGCCGCGCCGGCGGCTCCCAGTCGAGCGTGACCAGGCGATCGTGCAGCACGTCTCGCGCTTCTTCGAGGGTTACGGGGCCGACATCCGCCATCGGCCGCAAGTCGGCCAGTAGCCGCTGGACGCGATCCGGACGCCGCAGGGAGCGTGTCGCGAGCGCGGCAAAACGATCGAGCCACTCGCCCCAGGTCGCGCGCTCCGGCCAATCGGCCAGCGAGTCGACGATCGGCAACGCGAACAGCCGCAGGTGCGCCAGATTTCTGAGGTCGCGTTCGAACCGGCCGATGCGAGCCGATTCGGGCTCGTCGCGCTTCAACTCGTCGATCCGGTAACGATAATCCGCGTTCAACCCGTCGAGCCGGCGACGCCAGCGATTCTTGCCTTCCTCGCGCGTTCGCCCACCAACAACGGCCGACTCGACGATCAACTCCTCCCATTTCCAGGGCGATCGCAACGTGCCGGCGATGACCGCTTCCTCATCGGAATCGATGAAGCCTGCCTCGCCGGTCTCGGCGTCCTCAGGCTGATCCAGCAACTGATTGTCGTCTCGCGACGCCTCGAGATCGGCATAGACAGCGTCGGCCGGCAGCGCCGGATCGACCCGAGCGTGATCGCCGCGCGCCGTGGCTTCGCTGATCGGCGGCACCTGTCCGAGCGACAGGTATTCGTCGAAGCGCTTGGCCGACAGTCCGTCTGCGGCGCAGTTCAGCAGTGCGACAAACGCCCGGCCGGCGGGGTCTGGACGGCGCGTGCCGCGATCGAAATAGACCGGCACATCGCCGCGAGCGCACGCGTGTTCGAGCAGGCCGAGATAGTGCTGCGGCGCGCGCAGGAACACCGCCATCTGGTCGAATGGCACACCCCGCGCCGCCTCATCGAGCACGCGACGGACGATCTCGACTGCCTCCCGTCCTTCGCCCGGGGCCGAGAACAACCTGACATCCCCGGACGGCTCGCGGACAGGCGGCCGTTCGGTCTGAAAGACGAAACGGCGCAGGCACTCGAGGTCAGTACTGTGACCGTTGA
>DASXGC010000449.1:0-10964 GCA_036489235.1 Vicinamibacterales bacterium | reverse complement strand
TTCCCATCCGGACTGAAGCGCGGCGCCGACTCGCTGTCAGGACTCGACGTGATCTGCCGCTCGTTGGCGCCGTCGAGCCCGACGGTCCAGACGTGCGACGCACCGGCCTTGTCTTCCTTCACGTCGGTCTGCGAAACGACGAAAGCCACCGACTTGCCATCGGGCGCGCACTGCGGATCGCGCACCTCCTTGATCCGGCCGAGATCGTCGAGCGACAGCGGCCGCCTGGCCGTCTGCGCCGACAGCACGCCAACCGATGACAGGAAAACCAGCAATGCACTCGAAATGCGCTTCATAAAACCTCTCACTTGCCGGTGTAGGTGACGCGCCAGATTTTTCCCTTCACGTCCTCGGCGATGTACAGCGAACCATCCGGCCCGATGGCGAGACCACCTGGCCGCGACACCGCGTCGCCGGGATTCATGATCGGCTTCTTGCCCATGAATCCGTCGGCGAACACCTCGTATTTGCCCGGCTTACCGTCGGTGAACGGCACGAACGTGATGTTGTAACCGGCCATCGGCAGCGGCGCGCGGTTCCACGAGCCGTGGAAGGCGACGAAGACGCCGTTGCGGTAGTGCGCCGGGAACTGCGTGCCGCTGTAGAACACCAGGTCGTTGGGCGCCCAGTGCGCGGGGAACGCCACCGTCGGCGGCGTGAATGCAGCGCAGCGATCGGTTTTCTTGCCGTCGCCGCCGTACTCCGGATTAGTGACGAGATGTCCCTCGGAGTTATTGAAGAAGCAGTACGGCCATCCGAAGTTGGAGTTCTCGCCCACCTTCAGCAGATACTCCGCCGGCCATTCCGCATTCTGTTCGGCGGTGAACTGGCCCGGCCACAGCGTGTCGAGACCGTCGCGGTTGTGCATCATCACCCACAGCGACCCGTCGTGCCACGTCAGGCCCGGCAGCTGGCGCATCCCGGTGGCGTAACGCTGACCGTCGGCCTGCTTCTGTCCGAGCTTGTTCTCGTCGAAACGCCACACGCCGCCCGCGATGTCGAGCAGCTGACACGGATCCTGGCCCTTCACGTTCGGCTGGCGATCGGGAACCTGACAGGCGTTCGACGGCGCGCCGATGTTCACGTAAACCCCGCCTTTGCCGTCGAAGGCGAGACCCTTGTCGGCGTGCTGGCGGCGATCGGTCAACCCTTCGGCGATCACTTCAGGTGCGCCCGTCGGCTTCAGCTCGCCGGGGTTCAACTTGTAGCGAATGATCGACGAGGTGGTCGCAAAGTAGACATAGCCATTTCGCAGGGCAACGCCGGTCGCGCTGCCTTCGCCGAACTGCTCGCGCTTGTCCATCTTGCCGTCGCCATCGGTATCGCGAAGCCCCATGACGCCGCTCGCCTGCCCCCGGCCGCCCTGCAGCGACACGAACAGGTCGCCGTTGGGAGCGACGGTCAGATGACGCGCCTTGCCGACGTTGTCGGCGACCAGACTCGCGCAAAATCCCGACGGCAAGGTCAGACCGCCGTTGTCCGGATCGCAGGCCGGTGCCGCAGCCCGACCGGTCATCGAAATGACAGCCGCCGCGATCGCCGCGGCGCTGCCCACGCTCATCACTCTTCTCGTGTTCATTGCGTTACCCTCATGGCCGCCGCTTCGCCGACGGTCGTTGTCGCCCGGTCCCAGCCCTCGAGTCCGCGCGTGTTCACCGCCTTCACACGCACCACCATCCCCGCACTGACCGGCGCGATCGTCGCGTGCGCCTGCGTCACGTTGATCATCGTCCGCGACGGATCACCTGCGGGTCCGAACCCGACGATGTACGAGGTTACGCCCGCTTCGGGACTCGCCGTCCAGGACAGCGATGCGGTCGTGCCGCGGAAGCTGTCCACCTTCAGCCGGGTCAGCCGCGACGGGCTGGACGCCAACAGCATCAGCGTCGCTACGGTCGTCTTACTCGTCTCGGCGATGAGCTGGTGGTTCTCGTATTCCAGCCGATCGCTGGCCTGATGATAATGCGGGCTGCCGAGTACCGGGTAGGAACCGATGCCGCCGACGATATCGCCGTAAGCGTCGTAATAGGAAGCCGCGTCGGTGCCTTTCCAGTAGAGCGCGTCGAAGATGATGAGATGCGTGAACAGCATCGCGGCGCCATGCTCGATGTCGCGGATCCTCGGGTTCGAATAGCGGATCGTGTTGTCGCGACGCTGGTCGTTCGCCCAGCCGACGATGTCGTTGTTCAGGGCGCACGTTGGCCGAGACAAAGGCCGGCGCCACCCAGCGGTCGGAGCAACCGCGGCGACGGTGACGCTGATGGCAGCGGTTGCGATCAGTCCGCGGAAAATGCCCGACGCCATGACCCGGCCATGATACGGGAAGTCACCCGTCGGACTCGTGACAATTGCCTTCTGACACGCGCAGCAGATCCATCGCGTGCGCGATCACCCGATTCGCCGTCCAGCCGCGTTCCCGGAGCTCGCGAATGCCGGTGGCGCGATCCGACTTACTCAGCTTCTGGCGCGGCGTTTTCATGATCAGCCGGTGATGCAGGAATTCGGCAGGTTCGGTTCGGCCGAGCATCCGGGCCAGTTGGATTTGCCGACCGGTAGACGACAGCAGGTCGGTGCCGCGAATGACCAGGGTCACACCCTGGACGTAGTCGTCTACCGCGGCCGCGAATTGATAGGTCCAGTTTCCCTCGCGGTCGCGGACGAGGAGGTCGCCGCACTGCTCGGCAGGCCGCTGCTCCTGGGCACCGAGACGCAGATCGACGAATCGCTCGATCGACGGTTCCAGGCGCACCCGAAGTCCCACGCCAGGCCCCTCGATAACGCCGCGGTGCCGACAGGTGCCGGGATAACGAGGCTCGTCTGCGTTGAGCGCGGCCGGTTCCTGGCCGTCTGAATCGCGGGCCTGAGACGCCTGCGCGATGTCTGACCGCGAACACCGGCAGGCATAGACCAGATTGCGGCGGCGAAGACGATCCAGCGCGTTTACGTAAATCTCATTCCGGTCGCTCTGGCGGACCGGCGGATCGTCCGGCTCGAAGCCAAGCCACGCCAAATCCTCCAGCAGATCGGTCTCAAATTGACGCCGGCTCCGCTGCCGATCGTGATCCTCGATGCGAAGCAGGACGCGGCCGCCGCGCGCGCGCGTTTCAGCCCAGACGGTCACGGCGTTGACGATATGGCCTAGATGAAGGGCGCCCGTCGGGGCCGGCGCAAACCGCGATATGATGTCGCGCATGAATCAGCGAAGACTCCGTTTATTCATCCCGATTGTCGTTGCCATCGCAGCGCTCGGTGTCGGCCTGCGCGGCCAGAGCAAGGGCGGCGACTGGACGACGTACGGCGGCGATCTCGCGAGCACACGGTACTCGCCGCTCGACCAGATTACCAAGGACAACTTCGGCAAGCTCGAAGTCGCGTGGCGGATGAAGACCGATCAACTCGGCCCGCGTCCCGAATTCAACTTCCAGGCGACGCCGTTGATGGTCGACGGCGTCGTCTACACCACGGCCGGCACGCGCCGTGATGTCGTCGCGCTCGACGCCGGCACCGGCGAGATGCTGTGGATGCACACCGAGGACGAAGGCAAGCGCGGCGAATCGGCGCCGCGCCTGCTGTCGGGACGCGGCCTCTCCTACTGGCCGGGTTCGGGCGGCGAACACGCACGCATCGTCTATGTGACGCCGGGCTACCGGATGGTCGCGCTCGATGCCAAGACCGGCGTGCTGGCCGCCGGCTTCGGCAAGAGCGGCATCGTCGATCTGAAGGAAGAAGACGATCAGATCGTCGATCCGATCACCGGTGAAATCGGCCTGCACGCCACGCCGATTATCGCCAAGGACGTCATCGTCGTCGGCGCCGCGCACCTCGAGGGCAGCGGACCGAAGAGCAAGACGCACGTGAAGGGATTCGTTCGCGGCTACGACGCCAAGACCGGGAAGCGGCTCTGGATCTTCCACACCATTCCTTCGGCCGGCGAATTCGGCCGCAACACCTGGGAAAAAGATTCTGCGACGTACACCGGCAATGCCGGCGTCTGGGCACAGATGACGATCGACCCGGACCTCAACATGGTCTATCTGCCGGTGGAACTGCCGACCGGCGACTACTACGGCGGCAATCGCCCCGGCTCCGGTCTGTTCGGCGAAAGCATCGTTGCGCTCGATCTGAAAACCGGCCTGCGCAAGTGGCATTTCCAGACCGTGCATCACGGCCTCTGGGACATGGACATCCCGTGCGCACCGATCCTCGCCGACATCGTCGTCGACGGCAAACCGATCAAGGCGATCGCGCAGATTACCAAGCAGGCCTGGGTCTACGTGCTGGATCGCACCAACGGCAAGCCGGTGTGGCCGATCGAGGAGCGTCCCGTGGAAAAGGGCACGGTACCCGGCGAGTGGTATTCGCCGACACAGCCGTTCGTCACCAAACCGCCGGCGTTCGATCGCCAGGGCGTGTCGCCGGACGATGTGATTGACTTCACGCCGGAGCTACACGCGGAAGGTCTGAAGCTGCTGTCGCGGTACAAGATCGGACCGATCTTCACACCTCCGGTGGTCAGCAATCCGGACGGTCCGCTCGGCACGCTGATTCTGCCGTCGGTCACCGGCGGCGCGAACTGGCAGGGCGGCGCACTCGATCCCGAAACCAACAAGCTGTACGTTTACTCGGTGACGGCACCTTCCGCGCTCGGTCTCGTGCCGACCGATCCCGAGAAGAACGATTTCGGCTATGCGCTCGGCGTCGCGCGGGCGAATGCGCCGCCGGTAACGCGGGCGACTGAACCCGGCGGCGGCGCAGCGGCTGGTGCCGCGGCCGGCGGTGGACGCGGCGGCGCGCCCGCAGCGGCAGCAGGCGGTGGACGCGGTGCGGCCCCGGCCGGCGGCGGTCGCGAAGGCGGCGGCGCACTGAGCGTGCAGGGACTTCCGTTGATCAAGCCGCCCTACGGGAGGATCACCGCGATCGACCTGAACAAGGGCGACATCAGCTGGCAGGTCGCGCATGGTGAAACCGCCGACAACATCAAGAACAGCCCGGCGCTGAAGGGCGTCACCATTCCGAAGACCGGACGCGCAGGACGGCTCGGCGTTCTGGTCACCAAGAACCTGGTGATTGCGGGCGAAGGCGGCTTCGCCACCCAACCGAACGGACAACGCGGCGCTCAGCTGGTGGCCTACGACAAAGCTACGGGTCAGGTGGTCGGCTCGGTCTATATGCCGGCGCCCCAGACCGGTTCGGCGATGACCTACATGCACAACGGCAAGCAGTACCTGGTCGTCGCTATCAGCGGCGCCTCCTACACCGGCGAGCTCCTCGCATTCAAACTTCCGTAGTGATTCGTAAGTAATCCAGTGGAAGGGCATTTTATTGCCCCTTCCACTGGCATTTGTTCCTACAATCTCGTCTACGCGATCGCGCTGAAGCCTAACAATTTTGTAGGTTTTCGCTTTACTTTCATCTGAAGGTAAGGAGTCCGTATGACGAGTCCGAGACATGTTTGTCGCTTCTTAATAGGCATTGCCTGCCTGGTGTTATTTGCGTCCACGGCGCACGCGCAGAGCGCCATCGGCGGTACGGTGAAAGACACGTCAGGAGCGGTGCTGCCCGGCGTGACGGTCGAAGTTTCGAGCGACGTCCTGATTGAAAAGACCCGGTCCGTGTCCACGGACAGCCAGGGCGAATACAAGATCGTGGACCTTCGTCCCGGCGTCTACGTCATCAGCTTTTCGCTGCAGGGCTTCTCGACCTTCAAGCGCGAAGGGCTCGAACTGCCATCGAACTTCACCGCCACCATCAACGCCGAAATGAAAGTCGGCGCCCTCGAGGAGTCGGTCACGGTATCTGGTGCGTCGCCGGTCGTTGACGTCCAGACCAACCAGACGACCCAGGTGATGTCGCGGTCGGTGCTCGATTCGGTGCCGAGCGCCAAAACCATCCAGAGCCTCGGCCAGCTGGTGGTCGGCGTGACGCTGTCGTCGCCTGACGTCGGCGGTTCGCGGGCGATGCAGCAGGCGTACTTCGCAGTGCACGGCGTCGGCGCCTCGGGTGCCATCGTGACGGTCGACGGCCTGTTGACGAACGGCAACATGGCGGACGGCGCCGTGATGGCCTATCACAACGAAGCGATGATCCAGGAAGCCGTCTATCAGACGGCCGGCGGCACCGCAGAAACGATGACCGGCGGAATCACGATGAACCTCGTGCCGAAAGACGGCGGCAATCGCTTCCAGGGCGGGCTCAAGTACGGTAAGTCGCCCTCGAGCTGGCAGGGCAACAACCTGACACCCGAACTGCAGGCGCTCGGTGTGACCGCTACCGACAAGATCTCCAACTTCTACGAGTTCAACATCGAAGAAGGCGGCCCGATCATGAAGGACAAACTCTGGTTCTTCGGCGCCTTCCGGAACGCGCACTACGACAAGCCGATCGCGAACTCGTTCGTGCTGCCGGCCGGAGTGCCGGTCCCGGCCGCTTTCGCCAACTGTCTGACCGCAGCCGGGAACTGCGAGCAGGGCATCTCGGACGAGAAGATGTCGAATCCGGTCCTGCGCGTGACCTGGCAGGTCTCGCCGAAGAACAAGTTCGCGGCCTACATGGACCGCGCGATGCGCCTGCGTGGCCATGCGATGGGCAGCCTCACCGACACGGACACGGCGTCGGTGGTGTGGCATACGCCGACGTTCGCGACCGGGTCGGCGAAATGGACTTCGACGCTCTCGCCGAAGCTGTTGCTCGAGACCGGGTTCTCGTTCAACCGCGAGCGCTACGACAACGTCTACCAGCCCGGCATCTCGCAGGATCGCCTGACGCCGGCGTGGTACGCAGGTGCGCGCCGGAGTGACAACAGCACCGGCGTCCTCTGGGCGGCGTCGAGCGCTCAGCTCGGCAACTACCCGGACAAATACAACGCGATGGCGGCGATCTCCTACGTGACCGGATCGCACAACATCAAGGTCGGCTTCCTCGACTCGTGGGGCCCATACCTGCGCTGGAACAGCGCCAACGCCGACCTGTACCAGGTCTACCAGGCCGGCACCCCACTCTCGGTGACGGTGCTGAATACGCCGCTGCAGACCGGTGAATATCTCGACGCGAACATGGGCTTCTATGCCCAGGACTCGTGGCGCGTGGACCGGTTCACCGTCAACCTCGGCGTCCGCTACGACTACCTGAAGCAGCACGTGATCGGCGAACCGGCGCAGACCGGCCGGTTCGAGAACTCTGTGGCCTACGGCGATATCTACCTGCCGACCTGGAAAGACTGGTCGCCGCGCACCTCAGTGGTGTACGACCTGTTCGGCAACGGCAAGACCGCGATCCGCGCCGGGTTCAACAAGTACATGACCGGCGCAACCACCGGCTTCGCACAGATCTACAATCCGACCGCACTCACCACGCAGAGCCTGCCGTGGACCGACGTCAACAAGGACGATATTGCGCAGGGCGAGCGCGGGTGCGTCTTTCTGACTGCCGGTTGCGAAATCAACTTCGCCGCACTGCCGAACAACTTTGGTGTGCGCGCGCTGTCCACGTTCAGCCCGGACCTGGAGCGGCCATATCAGTTGATGTACAACGTCGGCGTGCAGCACGAGCTGCTGCCCGGCACGTCCATCACGGCGGAGTACTTCCACAGCTCGTTCAAGAACCTGATCGCGCGCAACAACATCGCGCGCACCGCCGCCGACTACACGTTGATCAACGTCGCCAGCCCGATCGACGGCAGCGTGATTCCCTACTACAACGTCAGCACCGCGAAAGTGAACGCGGTGAACAACGTCGACAGCAACGACCCGAACATGACGCGGACCTATAACGGCGTCGAGCTGAACTTCAACACCCGGCTCTCACACGGCGTCCGCGTGTTCGGCGGGATGTCGACGGAAAACACCGTCTCGAACAGCTGCAGCGCCGCCAGCACCGACCCGAACCTGCTGCTCTATTGCGACGGCTCGAAGAACAACATCCCCTGGATCACCGCCGGCAAGATTGCCGGTACCGTTCCGCTGCCCTGGTACGGCATCAATTTCAGCGTGGCGCTGCAGATGCTGGCCGGTACGCCGATCGGCACGCTGCCGGTCCAGTACGGCGTCTTCACTGCGGGAACCGGTTTCACCCAGCCGAACGGGCTGGCCACCTACGAGCTGATTTCCCGCACGACCAACTATCCGGCGAACTGCAAGGGCGCCTGCACACCGGGCGCGCCGATGATCCCCGGACTGACGACGGGGATCGCCTCGGTCAACCTGGGCCTGAACGCACCCGGCACGCAGTTCACGCCGCGGGTCAACGAACTCGACCTCGGCGTCAGCAAGCAGTTCAAGGTTGACAACTGGGGCTTCACGCCGCGGCTCGACATCTTCAACGCGCTGAACTCGGACGACTTCACGGCGGTGACCACGGCGCAGTACAACGCGTCAACCTATCTGCAGCCGGCGGTCATTCTGCAGGGTCGCATTGTCCGCATCGGCATCGATGTCCGGTGGTAGCTGTCGAGTGTTAGCAGTCAGACGCTAGCTGCCAGAGCACAAGTCAGCGTCGCGCAACTAAAGGCACGCGCCGGTCGTCAAAAGTTCGACATGACGATTCGGCGCGTGCCTCTTTTTTTGATGCCGGCGATCGCGTTGCTTTGTTCGATGACGGTCACTGGTCAGATTCGAACAGCGCCGACCGAGACCGAGCTCGCGCCGGGCATCATTCTGTTCACCACGCCCGGCTATGGCGACGTTGGGCTCGATGGCAACTCGATCGCGGTGCTCTCGCGCGACGGCGTCCTGGTCTTCGACTCCAACGGGACGCCGAGCGCGTCGGCTGCGGTGCTGGCGGGAATCCGCGCGCGCACGAATCAGCCGGTTCGCTGGGTGGTCAACTCGCACTGGCATTGGGATCATTGGTACGGCACGCAGACCTATCTCGAGGCCTTTCCAGACGTCCAGGTCCTCTCGCACGAGAAAAATCGCCTGATGATGGCCGGACCGGCAATTGCCTTCAACAAACCGTTTCTCGAGGAACAGCTCCCGGACTATATCCGCCAACTGGAGAAGCGCGCCGAGACCAGCGCGACCCTGCAACCGCTGCTGGCGCAGGACAAGGCGTTCGTCGAGGAGAAGACGCACGTCCAGCTGGTCGTGCCGACCACCACCTTCACCGATCGTCTGACCATCGATCTCGGCGAGCGTCATATCGAGGTGCTCAACTACGGTCGCGGCGTCACGCCCGGTGACACCTTCGTGTATTTACCGAACGAGAAGATCCTGCTGCTCGGCGATTTGATCGTCAACCCGATCACGTTCGCGCTCAGTGGCTACCCCACGGAATGGCTGCACGTGCTCGAACGGATCGACGCGCTGGACGCCACCACCATCGTCACGGGACACGGTCCGCCGCTCCACGACAAGGCGCTTCTGCGATCGACGATGGCGGTGTTTCGCGTGTTGTTGAAGGAGGGGAAGGCGTCGAAGGAGAAAGGCCTGACGCCGGATCAGGCGAAGGACGCGATCATGCCCGAACTCCACGATCTGATGGTCGCGATGACGGGCGATCGTCCTCAGTTGAACGCTGCATTCAAACAGCAGCTCGTGGACTGGTACCTGCACCGGGTCTACGAGGAACTTGACGGTCCGCTGTCAGACGCCATCTCGGTGATTCCGCAAACCTGACGCGACGCCCGCTCGTTCGTCGGGCGTGCGAAAACACCTCTGCTAAGATCGGGTGCACGTGCGCCGCGCCGTTTCGACGAGTCGCCGGAATCCCCTGCTGACGCTGGCCTCATCGCCCGGTCCGGATCGCCTGCGCGTCCTCCAGATCACCCTGCGCACTCTCCGGCGGTTGACCACGTGGGTCGATCTTGGATGCGGCGAATCGCAGGCGACCGCGGCGATGGGTCCTTTGGAGACGCGGATTCGCAGGGTCTCCGTCGATGTCGTCAAGCCGATTGCGCCGCCGGACGGTTTCGTCCAGTCGTCCATCCCCGACTATCTCGCGCAGCACGCGCTCGGACCGCAGTGCCTGGTGAGCCTGCTCGATGTCATCGAGCACTTTCCGAAACCGGAAGCGTTGGCGTTGCTCGACACGCTCGAACTTCGAGCCGGTGTGGTCGTGCTGTTCACGCCGATCGGGTTCTATCCCCAGAACGCGGAAACGCATCCCGGCTTCGGGGACAAGCCGTACCAATGGCATCGCAGCGGATGGATGACCGGGGAGCTCGTCAATCGCGGATACGCGGTGGTGGCATTTCCGCAGCTGCATATGGGCTTCGGTGGCTTCGCCGCTGTTCACGTCAATGGCTGGTCGGCGTTCGACTACTGGCGCTGGCGGATCAACGTCGAACGGCTCCGGATGCGCCCGTTCATCCGACCCGCCACGTGTGCGGCTGCGTGGAAGGAACACGTGCGTTTTCGCCACGGCCAGAGCTGGTGGTATTCGGCGTTGCGCAACCGGCGGCGCTGATGAGGGGCTCTCGCCAGGTGAGCCATACCACCGAGACACTGAGTCTCTGAGAAAGATCACCACAGAGGTATCGAGTCACCGAGCTCTTTGAGTACAAAACCAAAAAACTCTGTGTCCCCGTGCCTTTGTGGTTGCTCCCCTCTATGTTTTTCGGCGCTCGGCAGCGCTGGTGGTATCGGCGTGGCGGTACAGCCGGCGATGACGGCGGTTATCTTGCCGCGCGAGCGACCCACACCATCGGGGCAAACCGCCACCGAGTCACTGAGCCTCCGAGAAAGATCACCACAAAGGTACCGAGTCACCGAGCTCTTTGAGTACAAAACCAAAACACTCTGTGTCCCTGTGCCTTTGTGGTTGTTCCCTTCTATGTTTTTCGGCGGGCGCTCGGAAAACAAAAGACTCCTTGTCCCAGTGCCTCTTGTGATTGCGACCCTCTGCGCCCCTGTGTTTTTTCGGCAGCAACGAAACGCGCTCTGGACTGGCGACGCGCAATCGGCTAGCGTTCGTGCATGCCCAGCCCGCGCGAATTGACCGACCAGCAGAAGGCGCAGTGGACTGCTGCG
>DASXGC010000429.1:0-15629 GCA_036489235.1 Vicinamibacterales bacterium | reverse complement strand
AATACCGGTGAGCGCCTGACAGGCTGGGTGGCGGCCCATCGCCAGGCCATCGTGAACTCGGACGCCATGCTCGACATCGGGGCAAGGGCCGATCGCGTTTCGCCTTCGCTCGAGAGCTGCATGAGCGTGCCGCTCGTGGCGGGCGAGTCGCTGGTCGCGGTCCTGAGCCTCTACGCACCGGGTTCCGACGCATTCGGCGAGGACCGCGGACGATTGATTCAAATGGTCGCACCGCACCTCGCGGTGGCCATCGCCGCAGCGGGTGGCGCCGCGTCCAGGCCCGACCTGCGAGCGCTGGCCGACAGCGCCGCCGGATCGCTGCGGCTCGTCGCCGCACGCTGAGCACTCAGGCGGGCGGCGCTTTCTTCGTTCCCTTCACATCGACGCGTCCCCGCACCACCGCGCCGTCAGCCATCGACAGACGCGGGGCCACGATGTCACCGTCGATTGAACCGGTGGGCTGAAGATCCAGCTGGTCGGTGACCACGATGTTCCCGGTCACCGACCCGCTGATCGTGATCGCCTTCGCGGCGAGGTCGGCGGTTACCGTAGCGCCGTGCCCGATTGTCAGCGTGTGTTCGCCGAGTTCGATGGTGCCCTCGACCTCGCCATCAATGGTCAGATTTTCCTGGCTGGTGACGCGGCCCTCGATGCGGAGCGCCTTGCCAATCCAAGCGTTGGTGCGGCGTTCGTCAGTCGGCTTCGGTTCGTTGGGCATCAAATCCTCGGCTGAATCTTAACCCCTATAGGTGCGCATCCGTGCGCCGGAAGCCAGTCGCCATCGTCATTGCCTGGCGGCGGCGGCAGTTCGCGTGACGAACAGGTCGAGCGTGCCGTGATGCTCGATACGCTCGATCGACAGCGGAATCGTGTTCATCCACCCTTCGACCTTTCGATCGCCTGGGGCCGCCGCGACTCGGATGTCGGTCATCCTTGTGGTCCATAGGGGGTTGGTGATTTCCGACCGGAACGCCAAGGCATAGACGACCGCGCGTCGGTCCTGCCGGTATAGCGCGAGATTGGCGTGGAATACTGCCGGCCATACCGTCCAGTAGTCGCCGCCGATGACGGCTGCGCCGCTCGTCAGCACGTCCGACGTCATCGCACCGAACTTTTTGTCGAGACTCGTTCTGAGCGCCGTCAGCGACGGCCGGCCGTAATCAACGATCGTCAGCGCCACCAGTGCCGTTGCCAGGATGGGCGGTGTCCATCGCCGCCATTCCTCCAGTAGAGCGCTCGCGATGATGCCGACGGCAAGCGCCGCCATTGCGACACTTGGATATAGGTACCGTGGGAAATACAGATTGATCTGAACCCAACTGGACGTGCCGGTGACCAGCCAGTGCACCATGCCTGTCGCAAGAAGCACGGCGGCCATCTCGACCGCCCGGCGTTCGGCTCTCCGTAGAAACAAGACAATCGCGCCGGCGGTCGCCGCCACCGCTATCACGAACAAGACGGTGTGATTCAGTGGGGTCAGCACAGATGCGAGCAATTGCGACCACGCGTGCGGCCATTCCCGAGGTGATAGCAGCGTAGAAGGCGTGTGGACGTCTGTCAGCGAGGTGAGGGCGTCTCCTGTCGTCACACCAATCGTCGCGCTCGCCAACGCCCGCCAGGAAAGGGGGCGCCGCAGCAGGATCATCGCTCCGATGACAACGAACACCGACAGGTTTACCCAGTGCGCGAGCACCATCAGGACGACGCTTGCCGTCAGATTGAACCGGCCTGGCCGCTGCGCGATCACGATCGCGACGGCTGCGAGCGACAACGACAGACCGTATGGCTGGACGACGAGCCAATCGAACTGCACGTTGATCTGGGCCAGTGCAAGCAGTAGCAGGTTCGCCGTGGCGCCCGCGATGAACCAGCGATGCGGGTCGCTAGTGACGCATCGCGCCATGAGAAAGGGCGCGAGCAAACCGGCGACGGTCATCACCCAGCCCTGGAGCAAGAGGTTCATCAACGGGTCACGTACCGGTATGGCCAGCAACGGCACGAGCATCCCGTAACGGTCCTGGGCCCAGTAGAAGGGCGTCCATCGTTGCAGGCTGACCAGGATCGGGATCAGCGAGTCGGAGCTGTGCCAGATGTGAAACGGGCCGCCCGCCATCCACGCGGCCATGACGCCAACAAGAGCGGTGACGCCGACCCACGGATTTTGGCGCGAAGCGAAGCGCATCGATGACACACCGTACGCGGCCGATGCCATCGGCGTCAACGCTCGGGTTCGGATAAACTAAGCGCTCACATCGGTCCGCGCCCGTAGCTCAGCGGATAGAGCACCCGCCTCCTAAGCGGGGGGCCGGCAGTTCAATTCTGCCCGGGCGCACCACTTTTTTCGATCCGACCCCTTCTCAAGCCCTCATTTAATCAGTATTGTTTACTAAATGGCGAAGCGCGAATTTCTCGGCGGCTTCGAACTGCTCGTGCTGCTGGCCCTGATCCGAGTCGGCGACGAAGCGTACGGCGTACCGATTTCCGACGCCATCGAGGAGAGCAGCGGCAGGGAAGTCGCGATCGGCAGCGTCTACATCACGCTCGACCGCCTTCAGGTTAAGGGACTGGTGTCCTCGCGACTCGGGGAGCCCACGGCCGCGCGGGGCGGACGCGCCAAGACTTATTTCCGCATCACGGCCGCGGGACTGCGTCAGGTGCGCCAGGCGCGAAGAACGTTGATCCGCCTCTGGGACGGTGTGCCGCAGTTTGAAGGAGGACCGGCATGAGCTCGTCGACGCCGCCACGCCTGGCACACTGGCTACTGGAACACTGTATTGCCGGCCCCCGGCGAGAATCCCTCGTTGGCGACATGCTCGAACAGTACCAACGCGGTCGATCGGCGACCTGGTATTGGCGACAGACGGTGAGCACCATCGCGATCGGCTTCACCGACGAGATCTGGCAACACAAAACACTTGCAGCATGCGTCACCCTCCTCAGCCTGTATCTACCTGACCTCTACATGTTCTCGAAACTGGGGCTGTGGGTGGCGAGGTTCGATCAGTTGTGGTACCGGCCTCTCATCAACACGAGATGGCATTGGGTGGTGACCGACCCCTGGGCGTACCGGCTGAAGCCGTATCTGTGGACGTCAGAAATCGCGTGGTGCGCCATTCTTGCAGTTCTGTCATGGATACTCGGTCGCCTGTATCCGCGGCAGACCGGCCTGGTGGTGACTCTTCTGCTGATCACACAAGTCGGTCAACGCCTGCCTTACCTTCGCAGCGCAACTGAGGATTGGATCCGCGATCCGGGCAACCCGATCTGGCTCTTCGGCCTTCTTTGGTTTTCGGCGATCACATTTGTCGCGATTCCTGGCAGTATCCTGCTCGCCGGCGCGGCGGGTGGCAGACGTGGGATCGGCTTGCGGTTTTGGCGGCAAATCACCGACAATCTCTAGTGTACGAGACGGACTTTCCGAGTGAAGATCGGCACCACCGAAAGCAGTTCAGATGAATAGAACCGAACGGCACCACCTGAAGGAAAACGAGATTGAAACCCTGGCGCGCGAAGCGCGCGAGGCATTTCAGACGCGCGGACGCGAGACCATGATCGGGGTCGTCGCCATAGTCGTGATCGGCGCTCTCGCTGCCGGCTACTACGGCTGGCGCGAACACGTTCAGACCAAGGCGCACGGGCTGCTCGCGGAGGCGATGACCGTGCAGGACGCACGCATCGGCCCGCCACCGGCGCCGGGTACTCCCGCCAACGGTTTGTATTTCCCGACAGAACGCGAACGCGCTCAGGCTGCCCTCACGAAATTCAAGATCGCGGCGGATGCGTATCCGTCCACCGACGCCGGCATCTACGCGCGCTACCAGGAAGGCGCTACGTCGCTCGCATTGGGTACGCCGACAGGCGCAGCCGAGGCCTTCCAACAGGTCATCGCCAGTAACGCGAACGGCTTCTACGGGCAGATGGCGAAGCTCGGTCTCGCCGAAGCGCAGATGGGCTCAGGGCAGGCCGACAAGGCGATCGATACGTTCAAGGAGCTCGCGCAGCACAAAGACGGACCGCTGCCGGTGGACGGAATCCTCATGCAACTGGGACGTCTCTACGTGGACGCCGGCAAGACCGCCGACGCGCAGCAGACATTCAATCGGCTGGTAGACGAGTATCCGGAATCGCCGTTCAGCGGCGAGGCGCGCAAAGTGCTCGAGACCCTGAAGAAGAGCTCGACGATCTAGACCGGCCGCGATCCGAGCGGCTCCTGCTGCGTCAGGCAGTGCACGGTGCCGAGTCCCCACACCAGGTCCACGGCGTGAATGCCGACGATCTGGTGTGCCGGCATCAACTCCGCCAGCACGTTCAAGGCGATTCGATCGTTCGGATCGTTGAAGGTCGGCACCAGCACCACGCCGTTCCCGATGTAGAAGTTCGCATAGCTCGCCGGCAGCCGCTCGCCGTCCATGATGACGCGTCTGGGATAGGGCAGCCGCACGACGCGCAGTGGTCCGACTGACGGATCCTGTGACGCCAGTGCCAGCCGGCGTACGTTGTCCATCGAGCGTTCGTGATTGGAGTCGCGCGGATCGTCCTCGACTGCCAGCACGATCGTGTCGGGGCTGACGAAACGCGCGATGTCGTCGACATGGCCGTGCGTGTCGTCGCCGGCGCACCCCTCGCCGAGCCAGATCGTCCGGCGGATGCCGAGCCACTCGCAGAACGCCGCGTCGTAATCGGTTCGGGTCATTCCCGGGTTCCTGACCTGAACCTCGCTCAGCAGCCATTCTTCGGTTGCCAGCAGCAACCCCGCGCCGTTGACGTCGATGCCGCCGCCCTCGAGCACCAGTCGTCCGCTACCGTCGGCCCGGCGCGGTTCGACCCGCGGCAACTCGGTGATGCCCGCGATCGCACGACCGATCTCCGCGTCCTGGTGCCAGTTCGGATACTTCGCCCAGGCATTGAACGACCAGTTGAGCAGCGACACGGCGCCGTTCGCGTCCACCACGCCGGTTGGCGCACTGTCGCGAAGCCATGTCCGGTCGGTCGGAACCAGATGGAGGCGGACGCGGTCCTTTCGGACGTCGTGGCCGTCGAGCACCGACTGCGCATTTTCGAGGACCACTTCCGAGTGACAGAGGATCTCGACCGGCTCGAAATCGGCGAGTACCCGCGCGATTTCGCCGTAGACCCACGGAATCGGGCCGAGCTTGCCGGGCCAGTCCGGCTCGAAATGCGGCCACGCGATCCAGGTCGCGCGATGCCGCTCCCACTCCGCCGGCATGCGCCAGCGGGAGACGTCGAGTTGGGCGGTCATCCCAGGTAGCGTTGAAGGATCGGTCCGTACGCGTCGATGCGCCGATCGCGGAGGAACGGCCAGTTGCGTCGCACGGTTTCGATCAACGCCGGGTCACAGCGGGCGATCAGGATGTCTTCGGCGTCGCCGGCTTCGGCGAGGTAACGGCCGAACGGATCGGCAATAAACGATCGGCCGAAGAACGTCAGGCCGTCTGTCCCCGGCTCGTCCTCGTGGCCGATCCGGTTCACCGACGCGACGAACACGCCGTTGGCGATGGCATGCGAGCGCTGAATCGTCCGCCACGCGTCAACCTGCGCCGCACCCCATTCGTCCTGCTCGGACGGGTGCCAGCCGATCGCCGTCGGGTAAAACAACACCTCGGCGCCCATCAGGCTGGTGATGCGCGCGGCTTCGGGGTACCACTGATCCCAGCAGATCAGCACGCCGATCGTGGCATACCGGGTCTGCCAGACGCGGAACCCCGGCGTGTCGCCCGGTGTGAAATAGTACTTTTCGTTGAACATCGGATCGTCAGGGATGTGCATCTTCCGATACACGCCCAGGATGCTGCCGTCGGCATCGATCACAACCGCCGAATTCCGATAGACACCGGCCGCCTGACGTTCGAACACCGGAACCACCAGCACCACAGCCAGTTCCCGGGCGAGCCTGACCATGGTGTCAGTAGTCGGACCCGGGATCGGTTCCGCGAGATCAAAACGTTCGAACTGCTGCGACTTGCAGAAGTATGGGGCGTCGAACAATTCCTTCAGGCAGATAATCTGCGCACCCCGTCCGGCGGCCGTGCGCACGAGCCTTTCGGCTCGGGCGATGTTGGCCTGCGCGTCTGCGGTCGCGGCATCCTGAATGAGTCCAATCGTAAACACTTCCTTTTTCATTCGAGCACAATTACATCATACCTAGAACGCTTTTCCGACTCGGAAGTAGCCGGTCACACCATCAGCACGGATGCCGCTGACATCATGTCCCCAGGCGGCGCCGGCCGTAATCGTGAACGGCAAGGAGTACCCGGCAATGATGTCGGCCGATACTTCAGCGCCGGCAGACACCTTGATCGCATCGTTGCTGAACGCGCGGGTCCAGGTTTCGCCGACGTCGGAAATGATCGCCGCGTGAATGGTGTGAAGGAATACGGGCCAGGTGCCGACACCGCGCTGGGGCCTGGCGATCGGAAATCGATACTCAGCGTTCAACAGCGCGACATGGGTGCCCGCGAATGACGCATCGGGAAAGCCGCGCATCAAGCTGATGGCACGGCTGTCGAAGTCCACGCTGCCGGCGCCCGGATAGTCGCCGCCCATCAGAAACGTGCGGCCGGCAATCGGTTCGCCGCTCAACCCGCCGCCGGCCAGCCGGATCGCAACGACCTGCTGGCGCCCGAAGCCTGGCAGATACGCGCGGGCGTCGGCCGTCACCGTCGTAGCATCGGCGAACGAGCCGAGCGCCTGTCTGACCCATTCACCGGTCGCCCCGAGGCTGACGCCATCCTCCCGGCTGATCGAGTAGCCATAGCTTCGAGACGTGTTGATTTGCCAGGCGGCCCGCAGTGGAGTGCGATCTCGTATAAACGAACTCGTCGCGAGTGTGTAGTCGTCGAACGCCCGTCCAATTGAGACGAGCACCGACTGCTGAACGCGAATGTGAAGAAAGGGGAAGAGGATGCCGGTTTCGATCTGCCGAGTGCGTCTGGTCACGTCAGCCGGCGTCACTAGATCGCTGGCGACGCCGGCGAAGAACGACGTCGCGCTGGAGGCAGCAACGTAAAGGCTCGGCCGCCAGCGGCTGTAGACGTATTCGGCCTGCCAGTCAGGGATCGCGGCGCTCGGCTGGATGGCGCCGGCGGGAGCGGACACCAGCCACGTGGCGCTGACGCTGTAGGAATGGTAGCCGAGGATATCAGCGCCAGCGAACGCCGCGCCGACTCGAATCTGTTCGGTCCCGTTCGCGGCGTCGATTACAGGTGACCAGGATGTCGGTTTCAATGTCGGCCAGGGCGAATAGTCGAGCGTCGCGCCGGTCGTTGAATCCTCGTCCTGCCCGGCGAGGTGGTTCTGAAGCGTCAGCGTCCGAGGCGTCGAAGCCGTGGACGAGGGATACGGCATCGTGAAGAGGTCGTAGCCCGCGGTGGTGTAGCCGACGAACACGATCGTGGAGCCGTCGGCCGCCACGTCAGGCCACGTGGCGCCACCGGTCGTATGCGTCAGCTGCCGCAGCGTCGAGTCGTGGATGTCGATTTCGACAAGATTGAAGGTGTCATCGCCAGGAGCCATCGCAGCGACCACCGCGTTGCCATCGGGACGCCACGCCGGCGTCGCGAATCGGGTGTCCGGCGCTGACGCCAGAACGCGTGCCATCTTCGTCGAGACGTCGACGAGAACGATTTCCGGCATCGCGCCGAGCCGTTGGCGCTCGACCGCGATAGTACGGCCATCGGGTGACCACTTTGGAGCGTTGAACTGAGTGTCCGCCTCGCTCAGGAGCGTCGTGAGTGCGCTCGAAGGAATCGGATCGGCGTTCGTACCAGATCCGACCCGAACCAGGATGAGGCTCCGGTGCCCAGTGACGTTCTGGACGCAAACCAGTGTCTGGCCATCGGGCGAGAGGTCCGGATCGAACAGCCGCGCCTCGCGGCTCAGCGGCCGAACGCTGCCGCTCGCGCGCGACCATGCATACAGGTCGCTGTAGAGTGCGACGTTCCGACGCAACTCTATCTGATCGAAGTACACGTCAGTGCTGCCGACGGCCACCGTCGAGCCCAGATACCGGTCGGTGATAGGTTGCGGGCCGGAACCATCGAACTCGACGCGGTACAACGACGGAAAACCTCGTGGATCGACCTCCGAATAGATGACACCACCGCCGAAGCGATCGAACCGGGGGCCGGTGACAACAAAGCCGCGGTGTGTCAGCTGCGTCAGATTCGCGTCTGCGGAACTCGCCGGATACGCCGCCATCTGCTGTTCCTGGTAGTCCCGCCATAGCGAGCCGAGTGACTCGCCATAGACCGATAGAAAGGCGCGCGACCCGAGGTACGGCAAACGCCGCGCAGTGGCGTCGGCGAGCGCGGCGAGCTTCTCGGCGCCGAAGCGATCGGCCAGGTACTCGTGAAACCCGACGCCGTAGGCGTAGACGGTCGAGCCGCCGGGCCAGTCGGTCAGTCCTCCGTTGACCCGATCGAGCGGTTCCAGGTCCCGGGCACGCGCCGCCTCGCCGACAATCGCGCGAACGTCTCCGGCATGAAGCCGTCCTTCGCCGGTGATGATGCTCTCCTCGTATGTCGCCAGTCCCTCGATCTGCCAGTTCGGCAGGAACAGATTGGGAAAGGCGATCGGCGCCCGTCCGAACACCCAACGCACCGGGCGCGCCCAGCCCTCCGACCGATCGAGATGGACGATGTGCGTGAACTCGTGGGCGAACGTGAGCCGGAGCCAGTCGTCGAAGTCGAATTCGGCGCCGGATGGGGTTACGGCATACAGGACGATGGTGTCGTACGGCAGCGGCGTGGCGTAACCATTTGCCAGCTCGGTCTGATCCGCGATGACGACGTGGGTGAGACGGGGCAGGGTAATCCGAAGCGGAGCTTCGATGGTTCGCCAGATCTCCTCGGCGACTACTGCCAACCGCTGCGCGATGCGCTCTTCGCCCTGGTGATAGTAAATGACGAAATGTTGCGTGGGCAGGCGCCGGAACTTCAGTGCCGGATCGAACAGCGTTGCGGCGTGGGCTGTTGCCACAACCGAAGCGAGCAGGGCGCTAGCGCCGAGCAGTGCGGTGATCCGCCGGCCGGCGTTCGACATCTTTGAGAAACGTGAAATCCGCGATCGGTAGAATCCGGATGCCAGACAAGGACCGGCTGGCGACGGCGACGTTGGTCTTGCACCACAGGCTGATGTACGGCGCGTCCTCCGCAACAATCCGTTGAACATCGGCATACAACGGCTTCCGGCTCTGGTCGTCCTCCGCGGCCGCCGCGGCATCGAGCAATCGATCGACGCGCGGATCGCGGTAGAAACCGCGATTAAAACCGGACGGTGGCACCTGGGCCGAATGAAACACCCGGCGCAGGATATCGGGATCGGCTACTGCGCCGCCCACCCATTGAAGCGTGAAGAGCTGGAAGTTACCCTTCAGGACGTCGGCATAGAGTGTCGAGAACTCGTAGGTGCGCACGTCCAGCGCGATGCCCACCGCTCGCAGGTTCTGCTGAATCACAGACGACTGCAAGCGATTGAACTCGACGTTCGAGATTTTCAATGACAGATGAAATCGTGGCTCCGGGCCATCGCCGTCAGGGTCGGCATATCCCGCCTCGTCCAGCAGCGCCCGTGCCTTTGCCGGGTCGTAGCTGAACAGGAACACGTCCGGCGCGAACGCCCAGGACACCGGCGGCAGCAGACCGGCGGCCGGCGTGGCGAGACCACGCCGGAGGTACTCGATGATGGCATTGCGATCGATGGCATACCCAAGCGCCCGCCGCACCCGCACGTCCGCCAGGATCGGATCGCGCAGGTTGATGCCCACGTATTGATAATCGGTGCCAGGCGATTGCACGACCTGCAGATCTGGATCCTCCTGCAACTGATGCACGATGTCTGCGGCAAGATCGTTGACCACGATGTCCATCGTGCCCTTCCGCAGTTCGAGACCGCGCATGATGTCATCGGGCACCACCCGCAAGACGAGTCCGGCATTTTTCGGTGGACCGCCGAAGTACCGGTCGAACGCCGCAAGATCGATGCGGTCGTCAGACGAGTAGCTCACGAAGCGATACGGCCCGGTGCCGATCGGATGATCGCCGAATCGAGGGCCGGCGCCGGCGGGAACAATCGGAAACACAAGGTTCACCGGAAAGGATCCGAACGGCTCCTTGAGAGTGAACGCCACCGTGTATCGATCCCTGGCGTCAATGGCCTGCAGCATCCGAAAGGCGCCCTTGCGCGGCGACATGAACGCCGGGTCGAGCAGACTGCGAAACGTGAATACGACGTCGGCAGAGGTCAGTTCGTGACCGTCATGGAAAAGGACGCCTTGCCGGAGCGTCACGACGTAGCTGAGCGGATCAGGATGGTCGAGTCCGACGGCAAGGTCGGGGACGACGCGCAGGTGATCGTCCAGGGTCATGAGGCCGTTGAAGATCAGCTGCGCGGTCTTGCCCGACACATCGTCGGTCCCGATACGCGGGTCGAGGTTATTCGGCCCGCTCGTAATGCCAACGACGAGCACGTTCGGGTTCGTGGACGGACGACGCAGGCAGGCCGCGGCGCTGAGCAGTGCACAGGCACAGATCAGCAACCGGGCCTTCATAGCTCCTTCTTCAACTCCGCGAGCAGCAGGAGCGCTTCCACCGGCGTCATGCGATCGACGTCGATCGACGCGAGCTTTTCACGCAGGCTGTCCGGTAATTCGCTGGCGGCCGGCTGGAACAGTCCGAGCTGCTGCTGCGGGTCCATGGTCGTGCCGCTGACCGACGGCCGTCCGCCCCGGCTGAGCTCGTCGCGTTCGAGTGCGCTGAGAATTTCGCGTGCACGTTCGATCACACTGTTCGGAAGGCCGGCCAGACGCGCGACCTGGATTCCGTAGCTGCGATCAGATCGCCCTGGAACGATCTTCCGAAGGAAGATAATGTCATCTTTCCATTCGCGGGCGGCGACGTGGAAGTTGACCACTCCCGGCGTCGCATCGGCCAGATCAGTCAGCTCGTGATAGTGGGTCGCAAACAAGGTTTTGGGGCGGACCTTGGGATTCGTCGCGAGAAATTCTGCAACCGCCCACGCGATGCTCAATCCGTCGAACGTGGCCGTGCCGCGCCCGATCTCGTCGAGGACGACGAGGCTGCGCGAGGTCGCCGTATGCAGGATGTTGGCGGTTTCCTGCATCTCCACCATGAATGTCGAGTGACCGCGCGCAATATTGTCCGACGCTCCGACGCGCGCGAAGATCCGATCGACCAGCGCGATCTTGGCCTCGCGCGCCGGCACGAACGAACCGGACTGCGCCATCACGCACAGCAAGGCCGTCTGCCGCAGATAGGTCGACTTGCCGCCCATGTTCGGCCCGGTGAGGATGACCAGCTGTGCGCTGGTGCCGTTGAGGCTGAGGTCGTTCGGCACGAACGCGTCCGCCGAGCTCCGCCGCTCGACCACCGGATGCCGCGCGTCGGTGACGATGAACTCGTCGCCGTCGTGGACGTGCGGCTTGATGTAGTTGTTGACCGCGGCGTCTTCGGCAAAGGCGGCCAGCACGTCGAGCGCCGCCAACGCGCGCGCCGTCGCCTGAATCCGCGGCGCTTCGACCGCGACGACGGCCCTCAGACGATCGAAGGCCTCGATTTCCCGCTCGAGGATCCGCTCGTCGGCGCCAAGTACTTTCTCTTCGTATTCTTTCAGCGCCGGCGTGATAAAGCGTTCGCCGCCGGCGATGGTTTGCTTGCGGATGTAGTCGGACGGCGCCGCGTGCAGGTTCGATTTCGAGATTTCGATGAAGTAGCCGAAGACACGGTTGTAGCGAACCTTCAGGGAACTGATGCCGGTACGTTTGCGTTCGGCGGTCTCCATCTCGGCAATGATTTGCTTGCCGGAGCGACTGATGGTGCGGAGTTCGTCGAGTTCCGCGTCCACGCCGTCACGAATGAAGCCGCCGTCGCGCGCCAGGGCGGTCGGCTCGTCGATCAGCGTGGTTTCGATCGCCGATCGCACATCCACGACGTCGTCGAGCTGTGCCACCAGCGACGATACCAGCGGCGCTTCGAACTCGCTGAGGAGAGTGCGCAGGCGAGGCACTGCCATCAACGACTGTTTCAGACCGACCAGATCGCGTGGACCCGCCGTTCCGAGGGCCGCTCGTGCAACCAGTCGCTCGAGATCCTGAACCGTTTTGAGGGCGTCGCGGAACTTGCCGCGCTCGGTGTTCCGGAAGGCGATCTCCTCGACCGCATCAAGTCGATCGCGAATCGGCTCGAGCGCGATCAGCGGGCGGAGGAGCCAGGCACGCAGCAGACGGCTGCCGACGGCGGTGACGGTCCGATCGAGCTCGTCGAGCAGCGATCCGTCCCGGCCGCCTTCTGACCCCTCGATGATCTCGAGGTGCTTCAGGGTCGTCGGATCGATCAGGAGCGAATCGGCGCGCTGCCGGTACGCGATCGAGCGGACGTGAGCGAGGTCGACCATTTGCGTGCCGCGCAGGTAGTGGACGAGCGCGCCTGCGGCCGCGACTGCCGCCGGATGCTGGTCGAGGCCGAACCCCTCGAGGCCGCCGGCACGGAGCTGGTCGAGTAGCGCGCGCCGGGCCGATTCGGCTTCAAATGTCCAGCCATCGACAAGCGTCGTCGGCAGACCTGATTCGGCGATCGCTGAGGGCAAATCACCAGCGCCGCCTGGCGTGCTGACGCCGTCACCAACCCGTGGGACGACGATCTCGCGAGGCCGGAGGACGGCGAGCTCGTCGGCCAGCGCTCTCATGCCGTCTGCGCCGGCATATTCAGCGGCGGTGAACTCGCCGGTGGAGAGATCGAGCAACGCGACGCCAATGGTCGCAGCCGGCGGGGACGTCCGACTGGTGCTTCGCTCACGGCTGCGATCGGTGAACACCGACATCAGGAATGCCGGCTCGCGCGCATCGAGGTAGCCGGTGTCGGTCAGTGTTCCCGGCGAGACAACGCGGACCACTTCGCGTTTGACGACACCTTTCGCGTGGCGCGGATCCTCGACCTGTTCGCAGATGGCGACGCGGAAGCCGCGCTTGACGAGGCGCGCGATGTAGCCGTCAACGGCGTGGAACGGCACGCCGCACATCGGAATACCGCCGCCGTTGACGTCCTTCGAGCGTGACGTCAGCGTGATCTCGAGCGCTCGCGCGGCGACCAGGGCGTCCTCATAGAACATCTCGTAGAAGTCGCCCATCCGGAAGAGGAGGATCGCGTCGCGGTGTTGCTGCTTGGCGTCCAGGTACTGACGCATCGCGGGCGTCACCGGCGCTGACATATGCTTAAGTCTAACGCATGCGTGTGCTTGCTCTGGACACCACGACCCGCGCCGGAAGTGCTGCGCTCGTCGAAAACGATCGCATCGTCGACGAGCGCGCCGGCGATGGGTCGCGTACGCACGCCGCACGGTTGCCGCGCGAACTCGCGATCATTCTCGAAGCGAACAAGCTGACGTGGCGTGACATCGATGTGTACGCAGTTGCGTCCGGACCGGGTTCGTTCACCGGACTCCGCGTCGGGATCGCCACCATCCAGGGCCTCGCGACGGTGAACAGCCGGCGCATCGTCGCCGTCCCCGCGCTCGACGCGCTGGCGCAAGTCGGCGGCGCCGGCCTCGCGCCGGGAACGGTCGTGTCGGCGTGGATGGATGCGTACCGGAACGAGGTGTTCTCTGCGGCGTATCGGATCACCGACATGCCGCCATTCACGTTTGGACGCATCGAGACCGTCGATGGACCGTCGGTCGGCACGCCCGCGTCGATTCTCGAGCGATGGACGTCCACTCTGGCGGTTGCGCCGTCGGTATTCATCGGTGACGGCGCAGAGAAATACAATGCGGAGATCGCTCAATCGATCCGCACAGCGGCTGTTGTCAGCCAGCCTCTGATAGCGGGCGCGATCGGTCGCCTCGCGCTCGAATGCGCGGTCCTCGGGGACACGATGGAGCCCGCGTCAGTTCACCCGTTGTATGTACGACGGCCCGACGTCGAGCACGCGAGGGAAGCCGGCAAGACGCCCGCCCAGTGAACTCATGGCGCAAATCGTGATCGAGGCGATGACGTCCGCTGCGCACATCGACGAAGTGCTGGCCGTGGAGGAGGCGTCCTTTTCCAACCCCTGGACGCGGGCCATGTATCTCGCGGAACTGGACAATCGCGGCGTCTCGTTTTGCCGCCTCGCGCGCGCGGCGAACGGCATCGTGATTGGGTTCTGCTCGTTCTGGCTCGTGCTTGACGAGTTACACATCAACAACCTCGCGGTCGTTCCCGAGATGCGCCGGACCGGCGTTGCGACGCAGCTTCTAAGCCACGTCTTGAGGGAAGGCGTGGTCGCTGGCGCGCGTCGCGCCACGCTCGAGGTCCGCCGCTCGAACGATGCGGCCCGACTGCTATACGAACGCTTCGGGTTCGAGATCGCGGCCGTGCGGCCGAACTACTACAGCAAGCCGGAAGAGGACGCTTTGGTGCTCTCGCGAGAACCGTTGACGTAGCGATCCGTCCACCTTGAATCGGGGCCGACGCTTGTGGTACGTTCGCCACGGCACGTCAGGTTCCTCATGCACCCGCACCGGACCTACCCATCGTTCGAGTCCCCCCGCTCAATAGATGTTCAAGGAGGCGGAGTATGGAAGCACAGCCGCTGGGCGTGAAAGACGCACTGCTTCAGACCGACGAAGAATTTCATCGACTCTCGGATCGACACCACCAGCTGGAAGACCGGTTGCACGAACTGACGGAAAAGGCCCACCTCTCAGAACCCGAACAATTTGAAGAAGTCACGCTGAAGAAGCAGAAGCTTCAGCTCAAAGATCGCATGGAAGGCATCGTGCGACGGTACCGCCAGGAACACGCGCACGGATAGGCCGGCGAACTTCCTGCGGGCGCGCCAGGAGCGCGCCCGCCTCACACGTTTACTCTGATGCGTCTTGATTCCGCGGGCTGGCCGTTCATCGGCGGCGCGCTCGTGACAGCGGCGGTGTCGGGCGCGGCGATAACGTGGCCGTTGGCGATCCCGTTTGTATTGCTGGCGGCGTTCTTTGCGTTCTTCTTTCGTGACCCGGCGCGCACGTCGCCCCGCGGCGACGATCTGGTCCTCTCGCCGGCCGACGGCCGTGTCCTCGTCTCAGGCACGGCGGCGTCCGGTGCCGCGCCGCCTGGCGACTGGCAACAGATCAGTATTTTTCTGTCGCCGATGGATGTGCACATCAACCGAATTCCCGCGTCGGGTCGCGTCACGCGCGTCGTCTACACGCCGGGTCGATTTCTGCCGGCGTACCGGCATGATGCCGCGACGGTAAACGAGCGCAGCGAAATCTGGATCGATCACCACGGGCAGTCAGTTGTGGCCAGGCAGATCGTGGGACTGCTCGCGCGCCGGGTGGTCTGCCGGACCCGCGAGGGCGCCGACGTGCGCGCCGGCGATCGCTTCGGCGTGATGAAGTTCGGTTCGCGCATGGACATCTTCCTGCCGCTTTCAGCAACCATCCGGGTTGAGGTTGGCCAGATGGTCCGCGGCGGGGAAACAGTCATCGCGGTGCTAAACTGACGCCAACGAAGATGCCCGACCAGCACGAACCGCGGCTGAGATTCCTGCGGCGGACAAGCGACCGCCCGCGCAACCGCCTGCGCCGCGGCGTCTACCTGTTGCCCAGCCTGCTGACCATGG
>DASXGC010000392.1:0-2886 GCA_036489235.1 Vicinamibacterales bacterium | reverse complement strand
CCGCCTCCAGCATCAGCCGCATGTCCTTTCGCGCCATCGTCAGCTCGAATGTCGCCTGGAAATCGCCGCGCGCCATTTTCTCACCGCGCGATTTGATCAGCCCTCCAGGCTGGAACTTCTCGAACACCTTGAGCGCATCGGTCGGCGCGATGCCCAGGCCTTTCGCCATGGCGAAGACATCGGCGACACCCGCGGCGATGACAAACAACATCGAGTTGCCGAAAATCTTGTAGGCCGCAGCCAGCTCGGGCTGCTCGCCGAGGTACCAGACCTCGCCGGTCATCTTCTCGACCTCGTCGAGCACCTCGTCGAAGACGTCCTGAGGACCGGAGGCGAGCATGATGCCGACGCCGTCGCGGGCCATCGGCGGCGACATGAAGACCGGCGCGTGCAGGAACCTGACCCCGGCAGCCTGCAGGCGCGGCAGGCGCGCCTTCGTTCCCGCAGGAGAGGTCGTGGAGTGATCGATGATGACGGCTCCGGGCTTCAGCCTCGGAGTCACACGCGCCACGATTTGATCGACGACGCCATCGTCGGGTAAACAGAAATGCACGTGATCGGCGGCAGCAACCGCGTCCTCGGGGGTCGCGGCAACGCTGGCGCCGAACTGTTCGAGCGTTCGCGCCTTCGTCTCGGTGCGGTTCCAGACCGTCACCTGGTCGCCGCGGCGCAACATGCCCTCGACCATCGCGCCACCGAGCAACCCGGTGCCAAGAAACCCTACAGTCGTCATCACGAACCTCCCGGTAGAATCTACTCCAGTGCCGACCGTCCGCCGAATCCTGAGCCTGACCGCGCTGCTCGTCGTCGTTGGTCCGGTTGTCGCGAGCGGTCCGGCTAAAGCCGGACACTACTCAGCAGCTGCCCGTTCGGCTGATGCCGGACACTACGTGGCAGCAGCTGCGGCGGAGCCGCCGGCGCTGCTGCGCTGGGCGGGCGACCCGGAAGGCGGCGCACCATTCGTCGAGGCCGACCCGTCGCATCCGGACGAAGTCGTCGGATTCGATGTCGACGTGGCCAATGTCCTGGCGCGCGGTCTCGGCCGCACCGCGTCCTTCACCAACGTGAACTTCTATTCGATTGATCAGAGCATCGTGCGCGGTGACGCCGACGTCGGCATGAGCGGGATCGAAGACACGCCGGCGCGGCGGGCGACACTCGCGGTAACGATGCCATATTACGAATTTCGGGAAGTTCTGAGCGTGCGCGATGCCGATGCGGAAAAGGTTCACCTGCTCGCCGATCTACGCGGCAAGACCGTCGCGACGCTCGCCGGCACAATCGCTTACGAAATCCTGTTGCGCGCCTCCAGCGACTACGGCGTCAAGGTCGCTTCGTACGAAGACGACGTCCATCCGTTCAGCGACCTGGCCATCGGCCGGGTGGATGCGGTGCTCCTCGACAACGTGCTCGCCGAGCGGCGGCATCGCGCGATTCGCGGATTCACCATCGTGCCGCAGCCGGTCGCGATCGGTCACTACGTCGGCGTGCTGGCGCCGCAGAACGCGCCGCTTCGCGACCAGATGAACGAGATCCTCAAGACCGCGATGCGCGATGGCACCCTCGAGCGGATCTTCCGCAAGTGGTCGGTCTGGAACGAGGATCAGCCGGCGCTCTACGCCAGGCTCCTGTCCGGCGAACCGGTCCCTGCGGTCAGCGGACTCGATCCGGCGGCGACGATGTCGGTGGCGCCACCGTCGGGATGGGACGCGGCGAAACAGTACTTCCCGTCGCTGCTTCGCGCCTCCGCCGTCACCATCGTCCTTTCCTGTTTGTCGATGGCGCTGGCGGTCGGTCTCGGCGTCGTCATCGCCACAGGCCGGGTCTACGGAGGCCGGCTGGTCAGAATCGGCCTCACGTCGTATGTCGAACTGATACGCGGCACGCCGATCCTGCTGCAGTTGTTCGTGCTTTATTACGGGCTCGCCGCCGCGATTCGCCTGCCGGCGTTTGTCGCAGCGCTGCTCGGCCTCGCTCTCAACTACGCGGCCTACGAGAGCGAAATCTATCGGTCGGCGCTCGAGGCGATCTCGGCCGGCCAGCTCGAAGCTGCCCGGACGCTTGGCCTGAGCGAGGGTCAGGTGCTGCGGCTGGTCCGCGCCCCGCAGGCCTTTCGACTGGCGCTGGCGCCGATGACCAATGATTTCATCGCGCTGCTGAAGGATTCCTCGCTGGTGTCGGTGCTGACCGTGCTCGAGCTCACCAAGCAGACGCAGATCTTCGCGACCAATCTGGGTAGCTGGGTGGTGCCCGGTTTGTTGTGTGCGGGCCTCTACCTCGCGATGTCGCTCCCGCTCGCCGCACTGGCGCGACGCCTCGAGCAGCAATGGAGGACAGCGACGCCATGAGCACCATCATTGCACCGGTGGTTCGCTTGGACGCTGTTCACCTCCGGCGCGGAGCGCGGCCGATTCTGAACGGTGTCAGCCTCGAAGTCGACCGCGGCGAGCTGGTCGCGGTGATGGGGCCCTCCGGATCAGGAAAAACGACGATATTGCGCGCCGTCGCGGGACTCGAACAGTTCGACGCGGGCCGAATTGCGGTGGACGGGGTGACCTTAGTCGGCGGTGCGCCAATTCCGGCAGCGACGCTACGGAACCTGCGACGCAAGGTCGGGATGGTATTCCAGTTCCACTGCCTGTTCGAGCATCTGTCCGCGCTGAAGAACGTATGCCTGGCACCTGTCCACGCGCATGCCATGGCGCCGACTGATGCGGAACGGCGCGCCCGCGAGCTGCTGTCAGCGTTTGGCGTCGATCATCGCGCCGCGGCTTTGCCGCGCGAGCTGTCGGGAGGCGAGGCTCAGCGCGTCGCGATCGCGCGCGCGTTGGCTGTCGATCCGCCGGTGCTCCTGATGGACGAGCCGACGGCCTCGCTCGATCCGGA
>DASXGC010000391.1:0-10997 GCA_036489235.1 Vicinamibacterales bacterium | reverse complement strand
CGTCCTGCGAACAATTCCGCTCGTTGACTATGTTGCCGCAACCAGCGTCGGCATCGTCGACGGCGAGCCACTGCTCGACCTCGCTTACGACGACGACAGCCGCGCCGACGTGGACATGAACGTCGTCAAAACCGGCGACGGCCGGTTCGTCGAGGTGCAGGGCACCGCGGAAGCCATGCCGTTCGGACGCGACGGCCTGATGTCGTTGCTCGATCTCGCGGATCTCGGGATCGGACAGCTGGTCGACAAGCAGGCGGCGATCGTTGGTCACCTCGTAAAACGACCATAGGTCACGATTCACGAAACGATCGCGGAGCCCGCCGTGCAGCTATTCCGCACCGTCCTGCCTACGCCGCTCGGCGACATGCTGGCCCTGGCGTCGGAATCCGGGCTCTGCGCCCTCGAGTTCACCACGGTTTCCGGCCGCGCGCGCGGCGAAGCGCGCATGACGCGTCTGGACGCGCGCCTGCAGCGCTGGTTCCCGCCTCATGTCTTCGTGGACGAGGAAGTCGGGGTCATCGCGCGCACCCGGGCTTGGCTCGCCGACTATTTCTCAGGCGCCAGCGCTGACCTCGGCGGCCTGCCGCTCGACATGCGCGGTGCCGGATTCGAGCGACGAGTCTGGTCCGAGCTGCTCACGATTCCGCCAGGCTCGACCACCAGCTACGGGGCCATCGCGAAGTCACTTGGTGATGCGGGAGCGTCCCGAGCGGTCGGTGCCGCTAACGGAGCGAATCCGGTGGCGATCATCGTGCCGTGTCATCGCGTCATCGGCGCGTCGGGATCGCTGACCGGCTACGGCGGTGGACTCGAGCGGAAGACGTGGCTGATCGATCACGAGCGGCGGTGGCGGACGGAACCGCAAGCATCGTTGTTCTGACTCCCGCGGCGGGTACTACTGACAGCGCAAGGCGCGAATCGGATCGACTCTGGTGGCGCGGCGGGCCGGAATGTAGCACGCGAGAAGAGCGGCCGCTGCCAGAACCCCGGACAGTGCTGCAAACGTGAACGGATCGCGTGCGCTGATGCCAAACAGCAGCGCCGTGATGGCGCGGGTCAGGAGCAGCGCGCCGATGACTCCGGCGACGACGCCGGCCGCGACCAGCGCGAGGCCCTGGCCAAGCACCATGCCGATGACGTCACGTGGCGAAGCGCCGAGGGCCATGCGGATGCCGATCTCGTGCGTGCGATGCGTCACGAAGTACGCCATCACGCCGTAGATCCCGACGACCGCCAGCACCAGCGCCGTCGCCGCGAACAAGGCCAGCAGCAGCATGGTGAATCGCCGCTCCGCCAGCGCCGACGCCACGACGGTGACCATCGGCCTGACCGCGAACACCGGTTCGTTGGGGTCGACTGCCCGCACCTCGCGGCGGACGGCGTCGGCGAGTGCCGCCGGTTCACCGGTCGTGCGTACCACGAGTGTCAGGTTCAGACTCGAGGTCTGCAGGACGGACCGATACAGCATCGGCGCCGGCGTCGCATCGACACGGGCTCCTTTCACGTCTCGTACCACGCCGACGATGGTCAGCCAGTTCAGAGAAACCGGCGGAGCCGTCCCGGCTCGAGCGCGGGTACCGAACGCGATGCGGCGGCCGATCGGGTTCTCGTCGGCAAAGAACTGTCGCGCGAAGCTGTCGCTGACGATGACGCTGGCCGGAGCGTGCAAATCGTCGTGGTCATCGAAGACGCGGCCGCGAACGAGATCGATGCCGAGGGCGCGGAAATAGCCGGGCGTGACCAGCGATTGCTCGCTGGTGGCAATCTCGTCTGCATCGAGCGGACGTCCCTCGATCGAGAACGATGCCCGCGCGGCCGCGCCGCCAAGCGGCAGACTGCTGATCCCACCGGCGGCATTCACGTCCGGAAGCGCAGACACGCGTTCGAGCACGCGCCGGTAAAACGACACGCGCGCCTCGTGCGTGAAGTAAGGACCACTTTTCGGATCGTTCGGCTGCGGCAGCCAGATTCGGGCGGTCAGCACGGCATCCGGCCTGAAGCCGAGATCGACGCGTTCGAGACGCCAGAAGCTCTGGACCAGAAGACCGGCTCCGGCAAGCAGGATGAACGCGAGCGCGAACTCGCCAACCACCAGGGCGCCCCTGATCCGGCCGGCGCGTCCAGCGGCACTCGCCGATGGCGCCGCTTCGCGCATGACCTGCTGCAGGTCACCGCGTGAACCCTGAATCGCCGGCGCCAGACCGAACAACACGCCGGTGATGATCGAGAGGCCGAAGGTAAACGACAGGACCATCCCGTTCACGCCGACTGACTGCAAACGCGGCAGGCTCGCCGGGCTGAGTTGGACGAGGCCATCGACGCCCCAGACCGCAAAGAGGAGACCGAGCGCGCCGCCAAAGCCAGCGAGCAACAGGCTTTCGGTCAGCAGCTGACGGATCAGCCTGCCGCGATTGGCACCCAGCGCGTAACGGATCGCCACCTCGCGCTGGCGGACCGACGATCGCGCCAGCAGAAGGTTGGCGACGTTGGCGCATGCGATGAGCAGCACCAGACCGACTGCCCCGAGCAGCGTCAGGAGCGCCGGACGAACGTCGCCGACCAGGTCCTCGTGCAGCGGAATCACGCGCAGCGACCAGCCAGCGCTGGATGGGTAGTCAACCGGATACTCGCGGCGGAGGCGTTCGACCAGTCGATCGACGCGTTCCTGCGCCATCGCCGGCGTGAGTCCAGTCCGTAGACGCCCGTAGCCGCCCTGCAGGATGTACGACCGCCGCAGCGGCGTGGACGGAAACGGCGACGCCAGCCAGCCCGCAGGCGCCCACATCTCGACGTCGGTCTCCGTGCCGCGTCCTGGATGCCTGAACGACGCGGGTGCGACACCGATGATCGAATACATGTCGTTGTCGATGCGGATGCGTCGTCCGAGAACGGCGGGGTCGCCGCCGAAGCGGCGCCTCCACAAGGCGTCGCTGATCACGGCGACTTCGGTGATGCCCGGCTCCGCGTCGGCCGAACCAAAGACCCGTCCAACCGACGCACTCACGCCCAGCAGCGAGAAGTAGTTCGCGTCCACCAGGGCGGTTTCGACCCGTTCGGGTTCGTCGGTTTCCGTCAGGTTGGCACTGATCGGCCAGACTCCAGCGATGGCATCGAACAGCCCCTCGCGACGAAGGTCCAGCAGTTCGGGCACCGACAGGCCGACGTCACGAACATGCTGACCGGTGAAGTCGGCGGTGACTCGCACGAGCTGTTCGGCGCCGGAGAACGGCAACGGCGCGAGGACGACGGCGTTGACGATCGTGAAGAGCGCGGTGTTCGCGCCGATACCGAGTGCGAGGGTGAGGCCGGCGATCAGAGTGAACGCGCGATCGCGAAGCGCGGTACGAACGGCGTAGCGCAGGTCCTGGATGATGTCCATGGGTGATTGCGATCGACTGGAGCGAGGCAAGCCGCACGCCACACGCCTCAGCCGGTTTTGGCGGCAATTCACGTGGCCTGGAGACGCTCCATCCCACCGATGGGATCGCAGCTGTCCGCTATTGGGACTCGAGGAACGCCTTGAGTGCGCGAAACGCCTCGCCGCGATGGCTCACGCTTGCCTTGCGGTCGCCGGCCTCCGCGAGAGTTTGATTGAAGGGCGGATAGAAGAAAATCGGGTCGTAGCCAAATCCGCCTTCGCCTCGCGGCTCGGGTGCGATGCAGCCCTCAATCGTTCCGCGATGCTCGAAACGCGTTTCCTGCGGCGTGGCGAGGACCAGCGCGCAGACGAATCGCGCAGGACTGTCGCTGCGGCCGACCGCATCGAGCCGATCGTAGATGAGCGCGAACTTCTCGGGATACGTGCTGCCGGCGCCGCCGAACCGCGCCGACTCGACGCCGGGTGCGCCCGCGAGGGCGTCAATTTCCAGCCCTGAGTCTTCCGCGACCGTCAATTCACCGGTCGCCCCAGCGTAATACGACGCCTTGATGCGTGCGTTCTCCTCGAACGTGCTGCCGGTCTCGTCGGGCGCCGTCAGATCCGGCCATTGTTCCAGTGTCAGGAGTTGCACAGGAAGACCCGCGAGCAGTTGCCGAATCTCGCGCACCTTGTTCTGATTGGTCGTCGCCACCAGCAAACGCATAGAGAAAGAATAACAAAGGGTTGGCCGCGGGCGGCGACCCGAAGGTCGGCCGCCCGGGTATGGTCGGTAGGACGTTCGGCCTGCTGGCGGACCGCTCAGTCATGAGCGGTGCTGGGCCCTCAGGCGGGCGGGGTTGGCATCGACGAGAGTGCTAGGCGACCGCCGTATCCGCGCGGTTCCTCAATTTCGCCCGTTCAGGCGTGGCGCGCTCGACACGCATGAACGAACCGTCGCGCGTTCTGAACAGAAACTGCGTGGCGACCAGCGCATCGAGCGTGGCAGCGCAATTTGCGCTGTCCATCCCCCACAGACGGCAGGCCTGCGGTGGCGTCAAACGCAATCCAGGCATCTCGTTGAATTCGCCCTGGATTCGCCTGAGCACGTCATCACCTATTCGAAGCGGCTGTGGCGCCATTGATGACCTTCGTTTTTTTGATGCGTTGATTCGGTCATAAAATGAGCAACTGATGTGCCAGTGACAGTTTGAGACGTACCGCGTGCCGGGTCTTTAGGTACCTGATGAAACAGGCCCGATCTGAAATGCCCACGGAGTCATTCGTCAGATCTCAGGTTCATCCATGGTGAACTGATGTCAGTGGCACGACGCGTTGTGTAGCGGAATCCTTCAGGAACGCCCGCCGGGGTTGTCAGCAAACTTGCATCGCCTCAGGTATGACTGATAACCAAGGACTGAACGTAACCACCCATCGTGCGCCCGAGAGTGTCTGGAACCGGCGCGGGTGGGACGGCACACGGGAGCGCCTGACCGTGACCCGATGGCTCATCGGCATCGGCGGCGCCGTCCTCGCGGTGCGAGGCCTGCGGTATCGCTCCGTCGCTGGCTCGCTGCTCGCTGGCGTCGGCGGCAGTCTCGCGTGGTGGGCTCTCACCGGCGAGGGCGACCTGTCCGAGCCGCGGCGTTGGACCGGGGCGCTGATCGAACGGGTGAGCGGGCCGTCGACAGACTCGGTGCACGACGCGTCCGCCGACTCGTTTCCGGCCAGCGATGCGCCGGCATGGACGCCGACGGTCGGCACCGGTGTCCGACGGTAGGCGCCGGCGGTCTGCAGTCGTGTCCGGCGTCAGCTGAACCAGATCGCGACGAACACCGGGCGGCGGCCCCGGCGGCTGACCAGGCAGGCGTACAGATAGAATGGGCGCCTGGTGCTAGAAACAGCGTTTCGGTTCCTGTTCAAGTACCCGCCGCTCGTGTTTCAGCAGGGCGATCTCACCTGGGGTGCCTCGCGCACGGTCTGGCTGGTCGTTGCCGGCGCGGCGGTCCTCGCGTTCCTCGCGCTGCTGACATATCGCGGCGTCTCGACCACCGATCGCCCGCGCGATCGCGTCGTGCTGGTCGGACTCCGGCTGCTGGCGCTCGCCATCGTCCTGTTCTGCCTGTTCCGGCCGATGCTCGTGCTCAAGGCGGCGGTGCCGCAGCAGAATTTCCTCGGCGTCCTGGTCGACGATTCGCGCAGCATGTCGATCGCGGATCGCGACGGTCAGACCCGCGCCGCCTTCATCCAGCAGCAGCTGACGGGCCCAAACGCCAAGCTGCTGGCGGCGCTCTCGCAGCGCTTCGTCATCCGTTTCTTCAGCTTCGCCTCCTCGTCCGATCGCGTCGGCTCGGCGGCCGACCTGAAGTTCGGCGGCACCTCGACGCGGCTCGGCCAGGCGCTCGAACGCGCTCGTGACGAGTTGTCCGGCCTGCCGCTCGCCGGCCTGGTCATGGTGTCCGACGGCGCCGACACCTCCGACGCGGCGATCGATCAAACGCTCGCCAGTCTGAAAACGCGATCGATTCCGGTCTTCACGGTCGGCCTCGGCCAGGAACGATTCGCGCGCGACATCCAGGTCACACGCGTCGAAACGCCGCGCAGCGTGCTCAAAGGCACTGCGCTGGTCGTGGACGTGGTGCTGACCCAGACCGGCTACGGCGGCCAGACGGTTCCGCTCAGCGTCGAAGACGATGGACGGGTCGTGAGCACGCAGCAGGTGACGCTGCCCTCCGACGGCGAAGCGTCGACGGTGAAAGTGCGCTTCACCGCCAGCGAAGCCGGTGCGCGGGTGTTTTCGTTCAAGGTCCCGGCCCAGAAGGACGAACAGGTCACGCAGAACAACGTTCGCGAAGCGTTGATTCAGGTCAACGACCGCGCCGAGAAGATTCTCTACTACGAAGGTGAGCCGCGCCCCGAGTACAAGTTCGTGCGCATGGCGATTGCGGGCGACAGCGACGGCGACAAGAACCTGCAGTTGTTCTCGCTGGATCGAACCGCGGAGAACAAGTACTACCGTCAGTCGCTGAGCAATGCCGACGAGTTGTTGAGCGGTTTCCCGAAAACGCGCGAGGAACTGTTTCAGTACCGCGGCCTCATCCTCGGCAGCGTCGAAGCCGCCTCGTTCAGTCCCGAACAGCTGCGCATGATCGCCGACTTCGTCAACAAGCGCGGCGGCGGACTGCTGATGCTCGGCGGCCGCCGCTCCTTTGCCGAAGGCGGCTGGGGCGGCACACCGGTTGGCGAGGTGCTGCCGGTCGTCATCGAAAACACCAATACCAAATACTTTTCGGAGCTGTTCCAGGCGCATCCCACCAGGGCCGGCGCCACGTTTCCGGTCACGCAGGTCGGCGAAGACGAGAAAGCCTCGGCGCTGAAATGGAGTCAGATGGCGCCGATCTCGAGCGTCAACGCCATTCGTCAGGCCAAGCCTGGCGCGACGGTCCTGCTCTCCGGCACCGACGGCCGCAAGCAGGAGCAGATCGTGCTCGCGTATCAGCGCTACGGACGCGGCAAGGCGATCGCGATGCCGATTCAGGATTCGTGGCTGTGGCAGATGGACCCGAAGACGCCGGTCACCGACACCACACACAAGATGTTCTGGCGGCGGCTGGCGCGCTGGCTGATTGACGGCGTCCCCGAGCAGGTGAACATCTCGACCGCCGCCGATCGCGTCGAGCCCGGCGAGCCCATCAAGCTGACGACCGAGGTGCTCGATTCCGCTTACGTCGAGGTCAACGACAGCCGGGTCGTCGCCCGGGTGACCGCGCCATCGGGCAAAGTGACCGAGGTACCGGTCGAATGGACGGTCGCGCGCGATGGCGACTACCGGGCCAGCTTCGTGCCGGACGAAAGCGGCGTCTACGACATCAAGGTCACGGCCGACCGGGATCAGAAGACGCTCGGTACCGCCGACATGCACGTGCGGGTGTCGGCGGGCGACGCCGAGTATTTCGACGCCGCGATGCGGGCGCCGCTGCTCCGGCGGATCTCGGACGAGACCGGCGGCCGCTTTTTCACTGCCGCCAACGTGGCATCGCTTCCCGAAGCGATCAGCTACAGCGGACGCGGCGTCACCGTGGTCGAGGAACGTGAGCTGTGGGACATGCCGATCCTGTTTCTGCTGCTGATCGGCCTGATCGGCGCGGAATGGGGCTACCGCCGCGCCCGGGGGCTCGCGTGAGGGTCGACCTTGCTTTGCTGCGTTCGATCGTCGGGACGCTGGCGCTCCTGCTCTGGACCGTGCCCGCCTTCGCTCAGCAAACCCACCTGGTCGTGATCACCGGCGTGGCGGGCGACGACGAACACGTGGCGCTCTTTCAGAAATGGGCAACGACGTTCATCGACGCCGCGAAAAAGAACGACAAGGTACCCGACGCCAACATCACCTACCTCTCTGACCGGAATGCGTCGGATCCGCTTTACTCGACCGCTCGGTCGACGCGCGCCGGGGTCGAGAAGGCGTTCGACGATCTGGCAACACGCGTCAAGCCGGACGACGCCGTGGTGGTGCTGCTGATCGGCCACGGCAGCTTTGACGGCACGCAGGGAACGTTCAACCTGCCGGGTCCGGACCCGACGGTCGCGGACTGGAACAAGCTGTTGTCGAAGTTCTCCGCGGAGCACGTGGCATTCATCGACACCAGCAGCTCGAGCGGCGCCTTTTTGCCTGGTATCGCCTCGCCCGGCCGCGTGGTGATCACCGCCACCAAGACCGGTGGCGAACGCAACGAAACCCAGTTCCCGGCATTCTTCGTGGAAGCGTTCGTCGACAACGCCGGCGATCGCGACCGCAACGGCCACGTATCGATCCTGGAAGCATTCGAGTACGCCAGGATCAAGGTCACCGACGCGGTCAAACAGAAGGGGACGATCCTCACCGAGCACGCGACCCTCGACGATGGCGGCGATGGTCACCTGGCGGCGACCATCTATCTCGGTGTCGGGCGCGCCGAAGCCGCGGTGGACACCAGCGACCCCGAGATGAAGGCGCTGGTGGACGCGCGAACAGCGGTGGAACGGCAGGTCGAAGCGCTGCGCCTGAAGAAGGCGTCCATGGATCCGGCGCAGTACGACGCGCAGATGGAAAGCCTGCTCACCGATCTGGCGTTGAAGACCAAGGCGATCCGCGATCGCCAGGCGAAGAAGGACAAGCTGTGAGTCCCGCGCAGCTGGCGCTCAGTCTCCTGATTGCCGGCGCGAGCGTCGGCGTGGTTGACGCACAGCGCGCCCGCTTCGGCGATACCCCGGTGCCGTTTCAGCCGGCGCCGAATGCACCCTACGACGGCCAATTCACGTTCGCCAGGCTCACCTACACGACCGGCCCGGGCGGCTTTTACTACCGCGGACTACCGGCGTGGGCGCACGGCTACCCGAACGCCGAAGGCAACCTCATGAAGATCATGAACGAGGTCAGCCTGCTCGGCGCACACACCGATGGCTTCGAGTACGTCGCGCTCGACGATCCGAACCTGCACAAGTACCCGGTGTGCTACATGACTGAAGCCGGCTACTGGACCATGAGCGACGCCGAGGCGTCGATGTTCCGCAGCTATCTCGAAAAGGGCGGCTTCGCGATCTTCGACGATTTCCGCGGCGACTTCAGGGGCGGCGGTGGCTGGGAGAATTTCGAGGCGAACATGACCCGGGTGATTCCGGGCGCGCGGTTCATCGACATGGACGCATCGCATCCGATCTTCCACGCGTTCTTCGAGATCGGCTCATTCGACATCATCCCGCAGGATTACGATCGCGGCCGTCCGATCCTGCGCGGGCTGTTCGAGGGCAACGATCCAAGCCGGCGGCTGATCGCGATGGTGAACTTCAACACCGACGTGTCCAACTTCTGGGAATTTTCGGGACAGGGTCTCCGGCCGATCGACGAGTCGAACGAAGCGTATAAGCTGGGCGTCAACTACATCATTTACGGGATGACACACTAATGGCTGTGGACACTGTGGACCTCGAATCGGCCGACGACATCGCGCTCGCGGACAAGATGAAAGTCGGCCGGCAGCAGATCATCACCGAGCTGGGCAAGCGGATCATCGGACAGGGCGACGTCATCGAGCTGATCCTGCTCTCGCTGTTCGTCGGCGGCAACAGCCTGATCGTGGGCGTCCCCGGGCTGGCCAAGACGCTGCTGGTGGCGACGCTCGCCCGGGTGCTCGAACTGAAGTTCAACCGCATTCAGTTCACGCCGGACCTGATGCCGTCGGACATCACCGGCACCGACATCATTCAGGAGGACGCCACCGGACGGCGGTCGATGGTGTTCGCACCTGGCCCGATCTTCGCGAACATCGTGCTCGCGGACGAAATCAACCGCACCCCGCCCAAGACCCAGTCGGCGCTGCTCGAGGCGATGCAGGAACACCGCGTCACCATTCAGGGGCGGACCTACGAGCTGGTCGAGCCGTTCTTCGTGTTCGCCACCCAGAACCCGATCGAGCTCGAAGGCACGTATCCACTTCCCGAAGCGCAGCTCGATCGTTTCATGTTCCACATCGTGATCGAGCATCCGCCGGAGGATGAAGAGTTCGACGTCGTCCGCGCCACCACCGCGATCGTGGATCCGCATTTCCAGCAGCCGGTCAACGGCGCCGACCTGGTGGCGTTTCAGCGGCTGGTCCGGCGCGTACCGGTGGCGGACGCAGTGCTCCGCTATGCATTGCAGATCGTGCGCACCAGTCGGCCCAAGTCGAAGCAGGCGCCGGAGTCGGTGAAGAAGTTCGTCGCGTTCGGCGCCAGCGTGCGCGCGGCGCAGTACCTGGTGCTCGGCGCCAAGGCCCGTGCGCTCACCAGCGGGCGCTATCACGTCAGCTACGACGACATCCGCTCACTCGCGCATCCGGTCCTGCGTCACCGCGTGTTGACGAACTTCCGGGCGGAGTCGGAAGGAATCACCTCGGATTCGCTGATCGACGAGTTGCTGACGGCGGTTCCGGTGCCAAAATCCGGGATGTAAGGCGACCGAAATCATGGGAGATCATTCCGTCGCCGGCGCTCGATTCGTCGACCCGCAGGTGCTGATGCGGGTCGGCAACCTCGAACTGCTCGCGCGCCACGTCGTCGAAGGCTTCATCAACGGTCTTCACCGCGCGCCCTATTTCGGCGCCTCGATCGACTTCGCCGAACATCGCGGCTACGTGGCCGGAGACGACATCCGGCGGGTCGATTGGCGGCTCTACGCCCGGACCGACCGCTTCTACGTCAAACAGTACGAGGCCGACACCAACACCAACCTGTCGGTGCTGGTCGATATCTCACGGTCGATGAAATTCGCGAGCCGCGGCATCCCGAAGCTCGAATATGCCTGCTTCGTCGGCGCCTGTTTGGGTTACCTGGCTCAGCGGCAGCGCGATCGCGTCGGGCTCATCACCTTCGACAACGACATCGTGTCGCACGTGCCGCCCTCGGCGAAACACTTCAACGTCGTCTTGCACACGCTCGAGCGAGTCAAGGCCGAGCGGCCGGGTCACCTCGAGGTGCCGCTCAAGAAGATGGCCGAGTTCTTCCGCCGCCGCGGCCTGCTGGTGCTGATTTCAGATTTCTACGAGGAGCCCGACACCATTCTCGAAGCGATCAAGCCGCTCAAGTTCCTGGGCAACGACCTGATCGTGTTCCATGTCCTCGATCCGGC
>DASXGC010000390.1:0-3776 GCA_036489235.1 Vicinamibacterales bacterium | reverse complement strand
GCGTTCCGCTACGAGCTGATGGTGAAGGCGTTCGCGCACACGGCGGAGTACGACGGCGCAATCGCGATGGCGCTGCTTCAGGTTCGGGTGGACCGCGACGCGGTCACGCGTGTTAGCAGCCTCGCGGACAGCCATTTCGTTCCGACAGTCGAAGGCGCGGACCGCGTCGATGTCGCACTCGAGAAGATTCGAGATCTCCGCTACGGCGAGAACCCGCATCAGAAGGCCACGTGGTACGCGCTTCCGTCGCCGTCGCCGTCGCCGTCGCTGACGTCGCCGGGCGCTCCCGCGGTGTCAGGTTTCAGCCGGGCCGTGATTCTTCAGGGTAAGGAACTGTCGTATACGAACCTGCTCGATCTGGACGCCGCGGCACGGATTGTCCTCGAGTTCGACGAACCGGCGGCGGTGGTCGTCAAGCACACCAACCCCTGTGGGGTGGCGACCGGCACCTCGCCGTCCGACGCGTACGTTCGCGCACGCGAAGCCGATCCGCTGTCGGCCTTTGGCGGCATCGTCGCCGTGAACCGGCCGCTCGACGTGGCCACCGCGGAGGCGCTGGTATCCACGTTCATCGAAGCAGTGATCGCGCCGTCGGTGGAGGCCGCAGCACGTCCGGTGCTCGCGCGAAAGGCCAACATGCGGGTGGTGACGGCCGATTTCGCGCTGCCGGCCGCTGGCGACGTCGAGTACCGCTCGATTCTGGGCGCCATGCTGATGCAGGAGCGCGACGTGGTGATTGAGGCGCGTCACCCCTGGGTCGCGGGCTCGCTTCCCGACGGTTTGAAAGTCGTCACCAGGCGTCAGCCGACGCGCGAAGAGTGGCAAGCTCTGCGCTTTGCGTGGCGCGTATGCGCTCACGTCAAGTCGAATACGATTCTGTTTGCCGACGACCAGCGGACGCTGGCGATCGGTGCCGGGCAGATGAGTCGCGTCGATGCCGTGAACGTCGCCGTGATGAAAGCGCGCTCGGGGGATCGGACCCTGACCGGATCGGTGGCGGCGTCCGATGCGTACTTTCCGTTTCGAGATGGTCTCGACGCGATCGCCAGCGCGGGCGCCGTTGCCGTGGTGCAGCCGGGTGGATCGGTGCGCGACGGCGAAGTGATTGCGGCCGCGGACGAACACGGGCTGGCGATGGTGTTCACTGGCAAAAGACATTTCAGGCACTAAGGAGCCAACATGGCAAAGGAAGCATTGGGCTTTGCGCTGCTCGGCGTCATTGCCCTCGGAATCTTCGCGCACGCATTCCTGCCGCGCTACGACTGGCGCGAAGTCCGCGACCCGAACGGCATCAGCATCATCGTCTACGACAAGTGGACGGGACGGATACAGCGTGCGGCGTACGACGATAAGGGCGGATTGAATCTGATGGGTGTCTACACGCCGTTTTGAGACAACGGGCGTTGGAGGCCGAGATTGCCCGGCGCGTGGAGCGCATTCAGTAGGGGCCGAGATTGCCCGCCGAGCGGAGTCCATTCAGTAGGGGCCGAGCTTGCTCGGCCCCGAATCAGATCACTGGCGCGAAACTCGCGATCAATTCGTCGCCGGTCAACGTCGCCGGGCCGAACTTGCCGACGACGATGCCGGCCGCGTGATTGGCCAGCACAGTGGCTTCCGAGAGCGTCGCGCCGGCCGACAGCGCCAACGCGAGTGTCGCGACGACCGTATCGCCAGCGCCGGTGACGTCAGCGACCTCGCGCGCCACGGCCTCGGCCGACCCCTCGGCCTGTGGTTCCGACAGCCACATGCCGTGCTCCCCGCGCGTGATCAACACGGCATCGCAGCCGCAGCGCTCGCGAAAGTCTCGCGCCGCCCGCTGCGCTTCTTCGTCCGACCGGATGCGCAGGTGCGTGGCTGCTTCGGCTTCGTGATGATTCGGCGTGACCAGCGTCGCCCCGGCATAGAACGCCAGGTGTGGGATCTTGGGGTCGACCAGCACCGGGAGCCGGGTGGGCTTCGAGGCGTGGGAAATGGCGACCAGCGCCTCGACGATGCCCCGCGTCACGCTGCCTTTCAGATAGTCCGAGACGAGTAGCGCGGTCGCTCCCACCCCGAGTCGTCGCACCTGGTTGATGACTGCGGCTTCGCTGACTCCGTCGGCATCGCCATCCTGCTCGTAGTCGATCCGTCCGACCTGTTGATTCCGTTCGGTGACGATCCGGACCTTCTCCGTGGTCGGACGGCTGGAATCTTCGACCAGGCCGTCGATGCCGATGCCGGTGGCCCGCAGTGCGTCGCGCAGGCGGTTTGCGGCCGCGTCAACGCCGGTGAGGCCGACCAGCCGCGCGCGTCCACCGAGCGCCACGATGTTGTGTGCGACGTTGGCGGCGCCGCCCAGCCTGACGTGCTCGGACTGAAACTGCACCACCGGGACCGGCGCCTCCGGCGAAATCCGCGTCACACGCCCGACGATGAAGCGGTCGAGCATGACGTCGCCGACGACCAGAACAGATGCGCCGTTGAAGCGCACAATCAGTTCCCGTGCACGGCTCGAATCGAGCGCGCGCAGCGTCATGTCGTCGAGGGCCGTGCCGCCGCGGCCGGCAGTGTCACGATGATGAGAAAGGTCATGAGCACTTCGGAATCCCCGAAGTTGTACTCGAAAAGCCCAGCCGTCAGCAGCGCCGTCACCGTCGCGAGCGCGGTCGCCGCCAATGCCCGCTGGCCTGACCGGAAACGGTTGAAGGAATCGCGCACCAGCGCGACGATGAACCACAGCCACACCGCGAGCGCCGGCAGGCCGCGTTCAGCCGCAATCTGCAGGAAGTCATTGTGCAGGTGCGGGTTGATATGGACGACGCCGTCGGGACCCATCAACGGATCGGACCCGTGGTACTCGACGTAGCGCCGCTGCACCATGTTCGGACCGACGCCGACGACAGGATGCGCCCGGATCATGCGCTCGCCGATGTGCAGCATGGTGAATCGATCGCGGACCGTTGGATCGTTCATGTTGAACATCGACGAATAACGCAGCGCAAGCTGTCCGGGGGCGGCCACGACGAACACCGCCGCGAGCAGAGGCAGCACCGCGAACAGCCGGAAGTCCTTCAACGCGAACAGCACCGCGACTGCGGCGCAAGCCCCGACCGCCGCGCCTCGCGTGAACGTCACCGTCACGGCAACCGCCAGCGCCGGCAACACCAGCGCCGCCCAGGTCCGATCGCTGGCGGCGAACAGCAGGCGCGCCACGGCGACCGCGATGACGATCATCAGCAGGCCGGAGTAGGTCATCCAGTGGCCCAGGCTGCCCTGTGGTCGCTGGCCGAGATTGTCGTAGTGAAGGATGCCGTACTGCACGATGCCGAACAACGCGCTGACCGCGGCGCAGCTGAGTACCACCGTCAGCAGTGTGTGTCCGCGGTTGCCGCCGACGAAGCGGTACACCGCCGGCACGATCAGAAACAGCACCAGCTGCTTGCTCGGTCCGAGGCTGGCGCGGGGATCTGGCGAGAGCGCGGCGGACACCAGCGTGATCCCCGCGTACACGAGCAACGGCCAGAAATACGACGGGACCTCGACGCGTTCGCGCCGGACGAGAATGATGGCAACCCAGCAGAGCAGGGCGATGGTCAGCAGAATCTGCGCGAGGGCGATCGAAAACTGGACCGCGCCCGCGACACCGAACAGCGCCAGAGCGCCGGCGTATTCGAGCCGATCCTCGTGCGGAACGTCGAGGGCGATAGCGTCGTTCATGTGGTAAATCCTGCGGTCACCATCTTACAGTGCCTCATGTCCGCCACCGGCGAGTGCGCGCTCCGCCGCCGCGATGACCT
>DASXGC010000304.1:0-4725 GCA_036489235.1 Vicinamibacterales bacterium | reverse complement strand
GTGAAACCAGGCTTCCGGACCCGATCCCTCCAGCGTTTGCCGGCTTCGCCGGCTCGATCGGAATCAACGTGCTCAACGCCACCGAACGGCGGGTCTGGCACGACTGCCTCTACACACTCGACGGCGACGGCAACGTCAGGGAACGGTGGACCCAGTGGGACTCACTCTGCGAGGGCTCGAGCGGGCCGGGACCCCATCGGATCCGCATCAGTCCCTACGATCCGGAACATCGGGTCTGGGTCGTCAACGAGACGTTCCATCAGATCTACGTCTTTTCGAACGACGGCAGGAAGCTGCTGAAGACGCTCGGCGAGAAGAACGTCCCGGGCAAGGACGGCACCCATTTCGCTCGTCCACAGGACGTCGCGTTTCTGCCGGACGGCCGCATCCTGATCGCGGACGGTCTCGACAACCATCGCGTGATGATCATGGACCGCGACGCGAACTACATGGCGGAGTTCGGCGGTTTCGGCAAAGGGCCGGGACAGTTCAACGGCGTCCACGCGATCGCGGTCGGGCCGGGTGGGATGATTTACGCGCTGGATCGGTCGGGTGGGCGCATCAACGTGTTCAAGACCACGGCGGATCCCAGAAAGGTGGACTTTGTCGAGGAGTGGGGCGGTTTTCAGCTGCCGCTCGACGTCATCGTCAACCAGGACAGCGTGTGGGTGACCGATCTCGGCCCGCTGCGTTTCGTGAAGCTCGATTTCAAGGGGAACCATCTCTACACCTGGCTGGTTCCGAGCGACCTGCCGGACGGGTACCTCGAGGTCCACACCTTCACGGTGGATTCGAACGGCAACCTGTACGGAGGCGACAACCAGTACGGCCGGACGCAGAAGTTCGTGCCGAAGCCTGGCGCCGACCCTGCGCTACTCGTGCGGCCGCCATGGACCGGACGGACAGCCCAGTAAATCGCGCCAGACTCGCCCCGCGTCATCCTTGCTGATTCGCGCCGGTCGTTGGCTATAATCCCAGCGACGCACAAGGAGACTCACATGTCACAGGATTCTCGGTCTCTGGCCTGGACGCGGCGGGAAATGCTCAGCATGTTGGGCCTCGGCGCCTGCGCGACCGCGCTGCCGAAGCTGGCCGGGGCCGCGACGCCGACGTTTCCCAAGGGCGCAGTCATCCGGACGATTCTCAAGGATTACGCGCCCGAAGAACTGGCGGGCGGCGCGACCCTGTTTCACGAACACCTGACGTTCGCGCCGGATTTCATGACCCGCTGGGTCGGTTATGCAGCCGAGACGAGGGCGGCGAACGGGCCGCCGCCAGGCGCGGCCGGCGGCGGGAGAGCCGGTGCTGGCGCCGGAGGCGGAGCCGGCGCGGCCGGTCGCGGCGCCACGCCGCCGCCGACGCCGCCCGGACCGTTCTTCATGCAGGACCTCGACCTGATGTCCGAGGAGGTGACCATCGCCAAGCGCGAAGGGATCGCCTGCATCGTCGACGGCGGCCATCCCGACATGGGCCGGGACATCAACTTTCTTCGGCAGCTCTCCACCAAGTCGGGGATGCCGATCGTTGCCGGCGCCGGCTTCTACACTCAGCCGTTCTATCCGAAAGAGATCTCGACGATGAGTGAGGAGCAGATCACTCAAGCGCTGATCAAGCAGGTCGAGGCCGATCCGGTCGGCGTCTTCGGCGAGATCGGATCGTGGGACGACATCAGCGCAGACGAGCGCAAGGTGTTTCGCGCAATCGGCAAGGCGCACCTGGCGACCAACCTGTCGATTTTCACGCACACCGGCATTCCCGGAAAGTCGGCCCTCGAACAACTGGATCTGCTCGAAGACGCCGGCGTCAAGCCGAACCGAATCGTCATCGGTCATGTCGGTAATCTGGTTGACGTGAATGTCCAGGTGCAGAAGGCGATCTGCCGTCGCGGCGCGTTCATTGGCTTCGACCGTCAGGGCGGCCCCGGCGATGCGCAGCAGGTCCCGATGGTGATGGCGCTGATCGAGGCGGGGTTCGCCGACAACTTGATGTTCTCCGCTGATATTGCGAGCGCGGCGCAGATGAAGCGCAACGGCGGTCAAGGGTATGCGAAGACCTTGACCGTGTTCGTTCCGAAGCTGAAGGCAGCCGGCGCGAGCGACGAGGTGTTGCACGGCATCATGGTCGACAATCCGCGAAGGTTTCTGGCCTTCGTGCCGAAGAAGCCGCGTAAGGCGTAGGCCACAAGAAGGGCACGATGAGGCTTGCCCTGCTGATAGCGGCGGCTGTCGTAGCGGCGGAGCTTGCTCCGCCGGCGCAGGCCCACGTGCAAGCGCCGGATCGCAATCCGGTAATGTACGCGCCGGCGTCGGTCGCGCGCGGGAAGAGCCTGTATCTCCAGAATTGCCAGTCGTGCCATGACGAGGACGGTCGCGCCCGCAGCGCCGCCGTGGCGATCGCCGCTGACCTCACCGATCCGTCGCGATGGAAGTTCGGCACCAGCGACGCGCAGTTGTTCAAGACCATCAAGAACGGCGCCGCTGAGGCGATGCCGCCGTTTGGCGTAGACCTCAAGGACGAGCAGATCTGGGACGTCGTGAACTTCATCCGCAGCATCGGTCCCGCCGCCAACCGGCCGCCGCTGCGATGACCAGCCATGGAGCTTGATGTGAGCGAATCAACGAAGGCCGAGCGGTTGTCGCGGCGCAAGTTTCTGGCGAAGTCTGCAATCGGGGCAGGAGCGGCCGCTGCGCTCACGACCGGAGCGGCGTCGATTGCCGCCAGCGAGGCGGCGCCTGCCGAAGCGAGCGACGCGGCTTCCAACATGCCGCCGATTCGCGTGGCGGATCAATTCACCAAGTCGATCAACGAAGCGCCGATCGCGTTCGAGTTCGGCGAGAAGGGGCTCACCGGCGCCGAAGTATTCGCCGGTGTCTGCAAACGGGAGGGGCTGGCCGCCCTGTTCTGCTGTCCCGGCAACTACACGATGATCAACGCGATCTCCGCCACCGGCATTCCCGCTTACGGTGGTCGGGTCGAAGACATCATGTGCGCGGCCGCTGATGGGTTCTCGCGCGTCACCGGCGAGGTCGTAGCCACGTCCGGAACCGAAGGGCCCGGCTTCGCGAACATGATCATGTCGATCGCCAGCGCCAATCGCGCCCACACGCCGCTGCTGGTCCTGGCGAGCAACATGGCGATGTCGAACGAAGACCGGGTCGGCGGCATCCAGCAGATGTATCAGCAGGCGACCACTGAGGGCATCCGCAAATACGGCAAGCGCATCACGATTCCGAACCGCATCAACGAGTACGCGCAAACCGCTTTTCGCGAGTTGAAGAGCGGCGTTCCCGGCGTCGTGCACCTCGACTTCCCGTCGGAAGTCCACGGCGCACGCTTCAAGGACGCGTCCGAGTTGAAGGACTACTGGGAGGTCGGGAAGTATCGCAGCGACTGCGTGGCGCACCCGTCCGCGAAGGACATCACCGCGGCGGTGGACCTGATTCAGAAGGCGGAGCGGCCGATGATCGTCGCCGGCCAGGGCGTCTTTCAGCACAAGGGCTGGGAAGCGCTGAAGCGGACCGCCGAGAAGAACGACATCGCCGTGGTCGAGTCCGGGCCGGTGCGCGGACATTTCGGCGACGACCATCGGCTGTCCGCGAACCTTGCCTCGGACGCGCTTGGCAGCGCCGACCTCGTGATCTTCGTCGGACAGTATCTGATGCCGAACGTCGGCGAATACCGCTTCAACCCCGACGTGAAGGCGATCCGCATCCATCCGGTCGCGGAAGATCTCGGCCGCAACTGGCCGCTCGATCTCGGTCTCGTGTCCGACGAAAAAGCGGCGCTCGAAGCGCTGGCGGACGCCTTGCCGAAGCGCCAACGTGCGCCGTGGGTCGCCGAACTCGCGGCGGCGCGCAAGAAGTTCGAAGAGGTGAACGACGAGTACTACGCGCTCGGGCTGAAGTACAGCCAGCAGACGGGTGTGGTGCACCCGGCGGTCATCGGCAAAGTGCTGGCCGATTTTCTCTACAAAGGCGATATCCCGAAAGAGCAAACGACGTTCGCCCAGGGCGGCTGGACCGGTGCGTCGTGGACGCGGCGATGGCTGCGCGCCTACAGACCGGGCCAGATGAACAACTGCCCGTATCAGTACTACCCGATCGGTCCGGATGTCGGCCATCTGCTTGGCGCCGGCGCCGCGATGCAACTGGGCACCGGACCGCAGAAGGCGTATCAGGGCGCGCCGGTGTTCGGTTTCACCGGCGATGCCGGCATTGCCTACTCGGCGATGGAGTTCGACACCCTGACGAAATACAAGATCCCCGCGATCATGACCGTGTACAACAACAACGCGTGGGGCATGATCACTGCGGCGCAGGGACCACGATCGCACCACATGTATCTGTTCCAGGAAAACCTGCGCTACGACCGTGTCGCCGAGGCATTGGGCGCGCGTGGGGAGTACGTGACGACGCCCGAGCAGTACAAGGCGGCCCTTGGCCGTGCCTACCAGGCGGCGACGCGGGACAAGGCCTCGACCCTCATCAACGTGCAATCGAGCCGCGAGTTCCTGTCGACGCAGGCGTTTCCTCCGGGGACACCGCGGAATCTCGAGCCCGGCATCACCGCCTACATGCACTGACGCGTGGCAAAGCCGGACGAGACAGCGCTCGTGCTTGCGGCCTTTCAGCACTATGCCGCCCGCGGCAGCTTCCGCAGCCTGACGGCCGACGGCGCTGGCGCCAGGGTCGGCGACCGGATAGAACTGCGTTTCACCTGGCTGCG
>DASXGC010000285.1:0-3567 GCA_036489235.1 Vicinamibacterales bacterium | reverse complement strand
CGATAGGTTTCGGTGGTGTAGACGTTGCCCTTCGAGTCGGTCGCGATGCTGTGGACCGCGTAGAACTGTCCAGGCTGACGGCCGCCGTCGCCGAATGCGGTCAGTTCGGTCAGCGACTGCCGATCGAACACATGGACCTTCTCGTTGGCGCCGTCGGCGAGATAGAAGTACTTCTGCGCCGGATCCTTCGAGAAGGCGATGTCCCATACTGCGCCGTCGCCGAGGGTGTTCTTCTCGACGAAGGCTTCCTTCACGAACTTGCCTTCCTTCGTGAACACCTGGATGCGATCGTTGACGCGGTCGCAGACATACACGAAGCCGTCCTTCGACGGTTCCGCGCAGTGCACCGGGTTGCGGAACTGCTGCGCGATCGGTGCGGTCGGATTATAGCGACCCAGGTTGGTGTCGTCCGGCTTGTTGCCGTAGGCGCCCCAGTACCGCTTGATCTTGCCCGTGTCCATGTCGATGACGGCGACGCGATGGTTGCCGTATCCGTCAGAGACGTAGGCTTCGTTGACGGCTTCGTCGAGCGAGATCTTCGCGACCTGCTTGAACGCCCACATGTCGTTGCTGCCGGCGCCGGCGTAGGCGAAGCCGAACTGCTTGACGAACTTGCCGTCCTGCGTGAACTTCAGCACCTGTCCGTCGTTGGGGCCGTTGCCGCCGATGAACACGTTGCCTTTGCTGTCGGGGGTGATGCCGTGGTTGGAATCGGGCCATTCGAAGCCCTGTCCCGGACCGCCCCACGCGCGCACGAAGTTGCCGGCGGCGTCGAACTCGACGACCGGGGGCGCCGGGACGCAGCAATCCGACGAGGGCGGATTGGTGGTCGCGTAGATTTCCTTGGCCTCGAGCGAACCGGCCCCGCGGTGAATGATGTAGACGTTGTCCTTGGTGTCGACGCCGACGCCAATGACGTTGCCCATCACCCAGTGATTCGGCATCGGCTTGGGCCACATCGGATCGACTTCGAACCGCGGCGCCTGCGTACCGCTTTTGGCCTGCGCCGCTGCCGTCTGTTCAAGCAGACGTTGCGACACGCCGAGCGTGACCAGCAGTGCGGCAAGCGCCGACCCGATCAACACATTACGTTTCATATGTCCCTTCTCCTCCATCCAGACTACGAGCGTGCGGGCGACAGTATACAATTTCCTGGGAGTTCCATTTGCTTTCGTTTTGTCGCGTCTTCCGCCGCTGGCGGGCGGCCGCCGCTGTGGCGCTCCTGATCCTCACGTGGCAGGCCCTGCCTGCGGCCCACGATATTCCCTACGACGTCACCGTCCAGACGTTCGTCAAGCCCGAGCCGCAGCGCCTGCGCCTGGTCGTCCGGGTCCCGCTGGCCGCCATGCGGGACATGGACTTTCCGAAGCCGATCGGCGCCACCAATGCTGACCTGCTCGACCTCAGCCGCGCGGACGAGACCCTGCGCGACGCGGCGACGCTCTGGATCAGCGACTACCTCGATCTCTTCGAGAACGGCGAACGGCTGCAATTGTCTCGAGTTGTCGCAGTGCGCGCGTCGCTCCAGTCCGATCGGTCGTTCTCGTCCTATGACGAGGCGGTCGCGCACATCACCGGTCCACCGCTGGCATCGAACACCGAATTTTTCTGGAGCCAGGGACTGCTCGACATCGTGTTCGACTACGCGATTCACTCGCCGGCATCGCGCTTCAGCATCAACCCGAGATTGGCGCGCCTCGGGATCCGGACGCTGACCGTGATCCGCTACCTGCCGCCCGGCGGCAGTGTCCGGACTTTCGAGTTTTTCGGCGAGCCGGGGCTTGTGCGCCTCGATCCGGACCGGTCCGAGGTTGCCCGTCAGTTTCTCGGGCTCGGCTTTTCGCACCTGCTCAACGGCACCGACTACCTGCTCTTCCTGTTGTGCCTGGTTCTGCCGTTCCGCCGGATTCGAGCCCTTGCCGCCGTGGTGACGGCGTTCACGGCCGCGCACACGATCACGCTCATCGCCTCGGCCTACGGCTTCGCGCCAGACGCGCTCTGGTTTCCGCCGCTGATCGACGCATTGCTCGCCGCCGCGATCGTCTACCTGGCAATCGAAGATGTCGTGATCGCAACACGAACGAACCAGTCGACCCTGTCGAACCCCTCGAACCTTGCCGCGACGAAACGCCGCTGGGTTGTGACGTTCGCGTTCGGTCTGGTGTACGGCTTCGGTTTCGCATTCGCACTGCGTCCCGCGATGCAATTCGCCGGCTCGCATGTCCTGACGTCGGTGCTCTGCTTCAACCTCGGGCTCGAGCTTGCGCAGTTGCTCGTGCTGCTTTTGCTCGTGCCTGCGATCAACCTGCTGTTCCGCTTCCTGGTGGGGGAATGGGCCGGGACGCTGATTGTGGCGGCGCTGGCAGCGCATCCGGCGTGGCACGCGCTGGCCGATCGCTACGAGGTGCTGCGGAAATTCAGGTTCAGCTGGCCCGCATTCGATGCGCAATTGGTCGCCAACGGCATGCGCTGGCTGATGCTGGTGGTCGTGGCGGTCGGCTTGTACTGGCTGGTATTCGACGTGGTGGGCGTGGGACGCCGTTCCGGCGATGTCCGCGACGCGGCCTAGGGCATCGTGATTTTGGAAATCGTGATCGCCGATCCCTTCAGCTCACCGGTCACCGTCACGGCGTGGCCCGCATGGGTCGCGAGATCCTTGTCGTCCTGATTGGCGATCTGCATCACCTTGCCGTCGACAACGAGGACGTATTTCGATCCGCCGCGCACGCAGGCTTCCGTGCATTCGCGGTCCGGCATCTTGCCCTGTCCCTCAGCCGCTTCTTCGTGCTTGGCGCCGCAGGCACTGTCGCTGATTTGGCCCTTCCAGGTCTGTTCGGCGGCGGCGAACGGTGTCGACGAGGCGAGGACCAGGGCGGCGGCTGCGGCCATGAATGTCTTCATAGGAACAGGATCATAGCATCTGCTAAGATTCGGGTTCCCTATGCCCACTTCAGCTTCCGGAGAGAAACGTCCAGCCGGCTGGCCGGCGCTGGTCGGCGGCGGTCTGGTCAACGTCGCGCTCGGCACCTACTACGCGTGGAGCGTGTTCGTGCCGGCGCTCGAGCGCGAGTTCGGTTGGAATCGCGCGCAGACGTCTCTGGTCCCGACGATCGACATGGTGATGCTGGCGTCCATGTTTCTCGTCGGCGGTTTCATTCTCGATCGCCTCGGCCCGCGTAAGGTCACCGCACTCGGCGGCATCCTCTACAGCCTGGGCCTGTTTCTGGCGAGCCTGATCCACTCGCTGCCGATGCTCTACCTGACCTGGGGCGTGCTGGTCGGCGCCGGCCTGGGCCTCGGCTATCTCTCGCCGATCACTGTCGGCTCGAAATGGTTTCCCGACCACCGCGGCCTCGTCAACGGCTTGGCGATCGGCATCTTCGCGGCGGGCAGCGGCATCTTCGGCCCGATCGCCGGCGGCTGGATTGCCGACATTGGCTGGCGCGCCACGTTCCAGATTCTCGCCGCGATGTTTTTCGTCTTCACGATGACCGGCGCGTATCTGTTGAAGGATCCGCCGCCCGGGTACGCACCACCGCGTAGCGGCGGCGCCCACGCGAAAGCGCG